>JAIBJO010000060.1 GCA_020029615.1 Actinomycetota bacterium | reverse complement strand
GAGCTCGTCCTTCGCGGAGCAGGGGAACGGCTCGGGCCGGTCCTGACCACCGCGTTCGCGACGGCTCTCGCGCTCACGCCGTTCGTGGTCCGTGGCGAGATCGCCGGGTACGAGCTCGGGCACTCGTTGGCCGTGGTCATGATCGGCGGTCTCTTGACGGCGACCCTGCTCACGCTCTTCGTCGTCCCGGTCGTGTATCTCGGCTTCGGTGCGAGCGCCGTGACCGAGTCCGAGCTCCCGGCCACGTCGAAGCTCACGACCGACCCTCCTCCGCATCGCGAGGCGCCGGCGCCCTCAGGCGTCGCGATGCAGCCGAACGTCCAGCCGGAGCCGAGCACATGAGCACACTCGAGCAGATGAGAACGGGCCCGCTACATCGAGCGCTTGGAGGAAGAGAGATGCGTCACCGGATTCGATGGATGGTTGCGATTGCGATGGTTCTCCCACTGTTTCTCGTGGCGTGCGGGGGCAGTTCGAGCTCCGACGAGGAAGCGAGCGGTCCCGCCACGGTCGAGCTGATCGAGGGCACGGACCTCAATCGCATCACGCTGACCGAGAAGGCCGTGGAACGACTCGACATCCAGACCGCTGCAGTCGCAGCAAACGGTGCCGGGAAGGTCATCCCGTACTCGGCCGTTCTCTACTCGCCGACGGGCGAGACCTGGGCCTATGTCAGTGCAGAGCCGATGACGTTCACGCGCCAGGCCATCGTCATCGACCGGATCGACGGGGACAGGGCGTTCCTGTCGAAGGGGCCGGCGACGGGAGCGAAGGTCGCGAGCGTCGGGGTGGCCGAGCTCTACGGCGCGGAACTGGGCCTCGGCCAGTGATCCAGCTGTCGACGAAGGGGAAGGGGAGTAGAGAGCCATGATGCGCTGGATCATCGGTGCCAGCCTGAAGTTCCGCTACCTCGTCGTCGCGGCGAGCGTCGCACTGCTCGTCGTCGGGGCCTCCACACTGCGCGACACGCCGGTGGACGTCTTCCCGGAGTTCTCGCAGCCCAAGATAGAGGTCCAGACGATCACGATCGGCTTGTCGGCGGAGGAGACCGAGGAGCTCGTCACGGTCCCGATCGAGCAGGCCCTGATCGGCCTGCCGAACCTGGACACGATCCGCTCGAAGTCGGTTCCGCAGCTCTCCGACGTCGTGATGCTGTTCGACCGCGGCACCGACCTCCTGCGAGCCCGCCAGCTCGTGCAGGAGCGCGTCACGGCCGTCACCCCGACCCTGCCGACGTGGGCGGCGCCGCCGGTCATGCTCCAGCCGCTCTCGTCGACGAGCCGGGTCATGAAGATCGGGTTCACCTCGGACACGGTGTCGATGATCGACATGTCGAACATCGCGTACTGGAAGATCAGGACGCGGCTCCTTCGCGTGCCCGGCGTGGCGAACGCGCCCATCTGGGGCGAGCGGCTGAAGCAGATGCAGGTCCACGTCGACCCGGAGAAGCTCAAGCGGGAGCAGATATCTCTCACCACCATCATGGACTCCACTGCGGAGGCGCTCGACGCCGGGATTCTCCAGTACTCGCAGGCGTTCAACATCGGAACGGGTGGGTTTATCGACACGCCCAATCAGCGGCTCAACGTCAGACACGTGCTGCCGATCGCGTCGCCGAAGGACCTCGAGGACGTCCCGATCTACAAGAAGAACGGCGATCGTGTCCCGCTCTCTGCGGTCGCCGACATGGTCTGGGATCACCAACCGCTCACCGGCGACGCGGTGATCAACGACGGGCCGGGCCTCATGATCATCGTCGAGAAGCTCCCCTGGGCCAACACGCTCCAGGTGACGCAGGAAGTGGAGAAGGCGATCGAGGAGCTGAAGCCAGGGCTTCCCGGCATCGAGATCGACACGACGATCTTCCGACCTGCGGACTTCATCGAGATTTCGCTTCATAACCTCACGCAGGCGCTCTTGATCGGCGCGCTGCTCGTCATCCTGGTCATCGGCGCCTTCCTCTTCGACTGGCGCGCCGCACTGATCAGCGTCGTCGCGATCCCACTGTCGCTCGTAGGAGCCGCATTGGTTCTCTTCCTCCGCGGCACGACGGTGAACGTCATGCTCCTGGCAGGGCTTGTGATCGCCCTGGGTGTGGTGGTCGACGACGCGATCATCGGCATCCAGAACATCGTTCGCCGGCTGCGTGAGCACCGTATGGCCGGAGACACGCGTTCGACCGCTGCCGTGGTGCTCGACGCCACGCTCGAGGTGCGTGGGCCGATCGTCTACGCGACGGCGATCATCCTGGTCGCGATGATGCCGATCTTCTTCTTGCAGGGACTGACGGGTGCGTTCTTCAGGCCGCTCGCCTTCACTTATGTGCTGGCCGTTGCCGCATCGCTGGTGGTCGCGATCACCGTGACTCCCGCGCTGGCGATGATCTTCCTCTCGAAAGCATCGTTGGCGCAGCGGCAACCGCCGCTCGAGCGGTGGCTCGAAGGTGGATACCAGGGACTTCTCTCGCGGATCGTCGTGAGGCCGAAGTGGGCGTATGGGGTGGCCGGACTCACGTTGGCCGCCGGAATCGCGGTGGTGCCCTTCCTCGGACAGTCGCTGTTGCCCAACTTCAAGGAACGCGACTTCCTCATGCATTGGATTACGAACCCTGACACGTCCGGCCCCGAGGAGTACCGAGTCTCCGTCCGTGCGTGCCAAGAGCTCCGTTCCATCCCGGGCGTGCGCAACTGCGGATCGCACATCGGCAACGCGTTCCTCGGTGACGAGCCGTACGGCACGTACTTCGGCGAGAACTGGATCAGCATCGATCCCAAGGTCGACTACGACAAGACGTATGCGGCAGTCTCGGAAGTCGTCTCCGGGTATCCCGGAATCCAGCGCGACGTGCAGACGTACCTGCGGGAGCGCGTAAAGGAAGTCCTGACGGGCGCCACCGACGCCGTCGTCGTGCGCATCTACGGCGACGACCTGCACATTCTCGAAGACAAAGCCGACCAAGTGCTCGCGATGATGCAGGGCGTCGAGGGCGCACTCGACCCGAAGAAGGAGCTGCATGTCTTCATCCCGCAGGTGAACGTGCGGGTGAACCTCGCCAAGGCCCAGCGCTACGGCGTCAAGCCAGGCGACGTGCGCCGCTCCTCGGCCACGTGGATGGCGAGCGAGGAGGTCGGAGACGTCTTCGTCGGCGGCAAGGCGTACGACGTGCACGTCTGGAGCAAGCCGGACGCGCGGGACAGCCTGACCGATATCAGAGCACTCCCGATCGACACGCCAGATGGAGTGATCAGGCTCGATCAGGTGGCTGATGTGCGGATCCAGGAATCGCCGAACTCCATCTCGCGCGTCAACGCAACGCGCAAGATCGACGTCACGACGAACGTGGAAGGCCGGGATCTCGGATCGGTCGCGCAGGACATCGAGGAGCGCCTCGAGGGGATCTCGATGCCGATCGGGTTCAGCGCTGAGATCCTCGGAGAGAACAAGGAGCGAAAGTCGTCGCAGGGCCGACTTCTTCTCTTCGGCAGCGGCGCCGCGATCCTCATCTTCCTGCTCCTGCAGATCTCGTTCGGGAGCTGGCGCCTGGCCACGCTCTCGTTCCTGACCTTGCCGATGGCGCTCGTGGGGGGCGCCCTGGCGGCGTACTTCACCGACGGGATCCTGTCGCTCGGCTCGCTGGTCGGTTTCTATACGGTGTTCGGCATCGCCGCCCGAAACGGGATCCTGATGATCAACCACTTCCAGCACCTCGAGCAATACGAGGGTGAGGCTTTCGGGCCCGGGCTCGTGCTGAGAGGTGCGAAGGAGAGGCTGTCGCCGATCCTGATGACCACCCTCGCGGCAGGGCTGGCGCTCGTGCCGCTCGTGGTCGCGGGAAGGATCCCCGGGCACGAGGTCGAGTACCCGATGGCGATCGTCATCCTCGGTGGCCTCGTGACCTCGACGCTGCTCAACCTGTTCGTGGTGCCGTCCCTCTACCTGCGCTTCGGAAAGGGTTGGAGACGCGCCGCGGCAGCGGCTCAGCCGGCCTGATGAAGCCGCGCATGAGACGTTTCCGATTCCCCCTGATCTCTGCCGTCGCGGCGGGTGTGCTCGCCGCGGCGGCGTCAGGCGGCGCGCCTCCGGCGGAGGTCAAGGCGTCCGACTACGACAGTGGCAACTTCGAGAACTCGACGAAGATCGACAACACGTGGTTCCCGCTGCGGCCCGGGACGCAGCTCGTTTTTCGGGGATCGACCATAGAAGGCAAGGAGACGGTCCCCCATCGCGTCGTCTTCACGGTGACCGACCTGACGAAGCAGATCGACGGTGTCGACAGCGTCGTCCTCTGGGACCGCGACTACAGCTCCGGGGATCTCGTCGAGGCGGAGATAGCGTTCTTCGCGCAGGACGACGACGGCAACGTCTGGCAAACGGGCGAGTACCCGGAGGAGTACGAGAACGGGGCGATACTGAAGTCTCCGCTGTGGATCCACGGCCTCCAGGGCGCGAGAGCGGGGCTCACGATGAGAGCCGTGGCGAAGAAGGGGACGTCCAGCTACTCGCTGGGGTGGGGGCCCGCGGTCGGCTTCAACGACCGCGCGAAGGTGACGAAGACGGGGATCAAGACCTGCGTGCCCCTCGACTGCTACGCGAACGTTCTCCTCATGAGCGAGTACAACCCGGACGAGCCGGGCAAGTACCAGCTCAAGTACTACGCGCGCGGCGTCGGCAACGTGCGGGTGGGTTGGGCCGGCAAGAACGAGGACACGAAGGAGACGCTCGTCCTCGTCGCGGTCAACCGGCTAGGCGCAAAGGAGATGGCGCGGGCTCGCGCCGCCGCCCGCAAGCTCGAGGCGAGCGCGTACGAGCGCCGGAAGGTCTACGGCGAGACGCCGCCCCTCGAGCGCGGCTGAGCGATGCGTCTCAGCTCTCCGGTACGAGCATCGCGACGTCGATGGGGAATCGGCGCACATCCCGGTTTCCGGCGGTGTCCCGCGCGGTGACGACGAGGTCGTACATACCGCTGTGTAGGGCGGGGGTGTCGTACGACTGCGCCGAAAGCCTGAACAGGTAGCGCCCGGTCATCCCGCGCTCCTTGCGGCCGTCGAAAACGGGCCAGTTCTGGTGCGTGCCCCGTGCGAACGTGCCCCAGAAGCCGTCGTTCCTCGGCACAGCCTGGCGGACGTCGCGCGCGATCCGCGTCCCGACAACGACGCGACCGTCGCGCGATTCGATCCCGCCACGAGACGAGCGCCGGCGTGATAGGAAAGCCGTGCCAGCGACCGGGAACCGGCAGCGACGGCATGTCGACAGCTTCGGCCACGAACGCGACGCGCGACCCCGCGCGCTGGATCGCGATCCCGAGCACCTTCGGCACGGTCCTGTCGCGGTAGGGCGTCAGCCGCCTCGGAGCCAAGGGGTTGACCGCACGCCCGTCCTCGAGGTGCGTCAGGTGCACGTGCTCGCGCTTCGCCTGGCCGGGCCAGGCATAGCTGCCCGAGCAGCCGCTCTCCGCTGGCGAGCTCACCTGCGCGACGGAGCCGAACGCGAGCGCGGCATATGCGACGAGGGCGAGGGGCGCGACGAGGGCGGCGAACGTGCCGCGTGTTGGGATCCTCCGTGCGATGGTCATGACCGGCACGGTCGGACGGGTCTCCAACCCGCCGGCAACCGGCGACCAACAGCGCGCCAACGCGAGTGAGTGTCGGCTCAGGCGGCGCTCACCGCGATTGTGAAGCGGGCACGTGTGGCGTTGCCGCGCGTGTCTGCGACAGCGATCTCGACGACGTACAACCCCGGCTGTAGAGAGCTCAGCTCACCGCGCCGAGTCAGTGCCAGCCGGTAGCGGCCTGGATCGCGAACGTGGTTCTGGGTGACTCCGACGGCCCAGATCCGGTCGAACTCGGAAGCGGAGGGAATCGTCTCGCGGAAGTCGACACTCGTCCTCCAGCCCGTCTTCGCGTGGCCGCGGGCATCCAGGATTCGCCAGCGGACGATCGCGGGCATCACCGGAAGGTCGTGCCACGGACGCGGAACCGCGAGCGGTGTCTCGTCGCCGGGCTCGACCACGAGCGTGAACGGGTCGCCTGCCGCAGGAGCCACCGGTTGCCCGTCGAGCTCCGTCGTGAACCGGAACACCTTCGGGCGGGTCGTATCCGCGTACGGACCCATCGCTCCGCGCCGGAGCGGGTTCACGTAGCGGCCGCTCCGTCTCTCCGAGAAGTGGACGTGGGCATACGGGGCCTCGACGTGGCCGAGCACGGTCCGGTAGGCGAGCGCGTGCTGACCGGTGCGGACGACGGGGACGACGTGCCAGTAGCTGAACTCGACGCCGGTGTGACCGACCACGGCGATCGTCGTCGGGTGCAGCGGGTGGATGGAGACCCTGCCAGTCATCGTTGCGTACACGGGCGTGCCGTTCGGCGCGGAGATGTCGACGCCGAAGTGGAACTGGCGCGTCTTCCGGTGGTTGGAGATCCGCGGGTCCCCGAAGGCGCCGCGGACCGGGTGCTGCGCGCGGAACGGCTTGACCGGCCATCCATACGCGTAGCGCTCGGCCGCTCTCGACGTGTCGGCGGGCTTCGACGCGCCGTCGAGTGTCTCGCTCCCTCGCTTCTCGGACGCGAGTGGTGTGCGGGAAGCGGTCGGCGCGAGCCCGGCGCCGGCGTGGGCGCTCGACGAGGCGAGCGCGAGGGCGGTGAGTGTCACCGCGACTGAGGTGATCCGTGAGGTCGTCATGACCGGCACGGTCGGATGGGTCTCCAACCCGCCGGCAACCGGCGACTAACAGCGCGCCAACGGCGTCTGGAGTGCCCTTTGAGCGCGTTCGGCTGATCTGTGTCCGGATGCTGGACAAGGGCCGACTCCGCGTACTAAGGTCGCCCGTGACGCTCGAGTTCCGGATACTCGGCCCGCTCGAGGTCTCTGACGAGACCGGGCATGTCGCGCTTGGCGGCCCCAAGCAGCGCGGCCTCCTTGCCATTCTCATCCTGGAAGCCGGGCGGGTCGTTCCGACCGATCAGCTCATCGACCAGCTGTGGGGCGAGGAGGCACCGAGGACAGCGACGGCCTCCCTCCAGAACTCCGTCGGTCGCCTGCGTCGCGCGCTGGGCGCGGACATCCTCGAGACCCGCGCGCCCGGTTATGTGCTCGGCGTCGACCCGGACCAGATCGACGCGCGCCGATTCGAGCGCGCCCTCGCGGATGCGCGGCGGCTACCAGCCGAGGAACGCCGCGATCGCCTGCAGGCAGCGCTCGATCTCTGGCGCGGCCCCGCGCTCGCAGAGTTTGCTTTCGACGACTTCGCGCAAGCGGAGAGCAGGCGCCTCGAAGAGTTGCGCCTCGTCGTCGTCGGGGAGCGGATCGACGCCGACCTCGAGCTCGGGCGTCACGGTGAGGTGATCGGCGAGCTCGAGGCGCTCAGCCGCGATCATCCGCTGCGCGAGACGTTCTGCATGCAGCTCATGCTCGCGCTGTATCGTGCGGGCCGGCAGGCGGAGTCCCTGGAGGTATACCAGGATGCACGCGCCCGCTTCATCGATGAGCTCGGGATCGAGCCCGGCCCTGAGCTCAAGCGGCTGCAGTCCGAGATCCTCCGACACGAGGCAGGGCTCGCGATTTCCGACGAGCCCGCACCCACCGACGAGGAAGGGGAGATCGTGAAGGCCATCCTCGGCGGCCGGGTCGTGCCAGTGATCGGTCTCGACGGCGCCGGCGATCTCGCCGCGCACCTGGCGTCGGCGTTCGATGTGCCCGACGGTCGCCCGGTCGATCTCGCGCGCGTCTCGCAGTACGTGGCGACGATGCAGGGATCGGGGCCGCTCTATGACGAGTTGCACTCGCGGTTCGAGGCGGCCGTGGAGCCTGGCCCGCTGCATCGGTTCCTCGCGCGGCTGCCGGCAATGCTCCGGGAGCGCGGTGCGCCGCACCAGCTGATCGTCACGACGAACTACGACCTCGCGCTCGAGCGCGCGTTCGAGAATGCCGGCGAGGAGCTCGACATCGTCGCGTACGTCGCCGCAGGCCCGCATCGGGGCCGGTTCTGGCACCGGTCTCCCGGCGACCCGCCTCGTCCGATCGACGTGCCGAACACCTACGCAACCGAGCTCGACCTCGAGCGACGGACGATCCTCCTGAAGCTGCACGGAGCTGTCGACCCTCTCCCCGAGCGCGAATGGGAGAGCTTCGTGATCACCGAGGACGACTACATCGACTACCTCGGCCACTCCGAGCTCGCCGCCGTCGTTCCCGTCTCGCTCGCGGCGAGGCTCCGGCGGAGCCACTTCCTCTTCCTCGGTTACGAGATGGCGGACTGGAACTTGCGACTCATCCTCAACCGCATCTGGGGCGAGCGACCCGTCGGCTACCGCTCGTGGGCCGTGCAGCGAGCACCGAGCCCGCTGGCGCGGGCGTTCTGGCGGCGCTTCGACGTGTCCGCTCTCGACGTCGACCCGCAGTCGTATGTCGAGCTGCTCGAGCGCCGACTCGAGGCCGCGTGACCGAGAAACCTGCGTCGCCGTACAAGGGCCTGAACGCGTTCGACGATTCCGAGCTCGATGCGCTCCTCTTCTTCGGGCGTGAACGAGAGCGAGAGATCGTCGTCGCGAACCTCATCGCGTCGAGGCTGACGATCCTCTACGGGCCGAGCGGTGTCGGGAAGTCGTCGCTGCTACGCGCTGCGGTCGCGCGCTCGCTCCGCGAGCTACCGGAGGAACCGCTGGTCGTCGTGTTCTCGAGCTGGAGCGACGATCCCAATGTCGCTCTCTCCGAGGCGGTCGCCGACGCTTCCGGGCTCTCGACGAACGGCTCTGCAGTCGCCGCTCTCGAGAGTGCACAGTCGGGTCGGGACGTGTACCTCGTCCTCGACCAAGCGGAGGAGTACTTCCTCTACCACGCAGACGACGCCGGCCCAGGTTCGTTCGCAGAGGCGCTGCCGGCGCTCCTGGCCACTCCCCTTCGGGTCAACGTGCTCATCTCCCTCCGCGAGGACTCGCTCGCCAAGCTGGACCGCTTCACCGGTCGGATCCCGGGGCTCTTCTCGAACACGCTCCGGCTCGATCGTCTCGACCGCGCATCGGCCCGCGGAGCGATCGTCCGCCCGCTCGAGCGCTACGCGGAGCTCACGGGTGTGGCGGTCGCCATCGAGCCGGCCCTCGTCGAGCACGTGCTCGACGAGGTGGGTGCCGGTCGGATCGAGCCGGCGCTCGGCGGACGAGGCGCGGTCGAGGCCACGGACGATGCCACCCGGATCGAGGCGCCCTATCTCCAACTGGTCATGCAAAGGCTCTGGGACGAGGAGCGCGCCGTGGGCTCCGACGTCGTTGGTCTCGCGACGCTCGAGCGGCTCGGCGGCGCGCAGCACATCGTCGAGGAGCACTTCGAGAGCGCAATGGACGCGCTCTCGCCGGAGCAGAAGGACGTCGCGGCGAGGCTGTTCAACCACCTCGTCACGCCGTCCGGGACGAAGATCGCGCACGAGTTCTCCGACCTCGCCGACTTCGGGTGTGTCCCGAACGAGGAGCTGCAGCTCGTGCTCGCGACTTTGGCCGACCGAAGGATCCTCCGCTCGCTCGACGAGGGGGGCAACGTCCGCTACGAGATCTTCCACGACGTGCTCGCGCAGCCCGTGCTCGCGTGGCGCGCGAGCCACGAGTCGGAGCGGGAGCTCGAACGCCAACAGGAGGCGTCGGACCGCCGTCACCGTGTGCTTCTGGCGATCATCGCCGCCGGAGCCGTGCTCCTCGCAGTCATGGGCGCGGTGACGGTCTACGCGCTGTCCCAGCGGACCGAGGCGCGTGAGCAGGCGCGAGAGGCCAAGGCGAACGAGCTCGTCGCGAGCGCGGACGCAGAGCTGGATCGCGACCCGGAGCTGAGCCTGCTGCTGGCCCTCGAGGCGGCGCGGACCGTCCCGAGCGAGCGGTCGCAGCGCGCGCTTCGCGAGGCGCTGGTCCAGTCACGCGTCCGTGCAGTCTCCGAGCTCGGCGCTCCCGTGATCGGCGCGACGATGCGCGAGGGCGAGGTCGTCGCGGTCACCGACGACGGATATGTCGTTCGGATCGATCCGACCTCAGGGGCGCGACGGGCAAGCACGCCGACGGGGGTCCGCGCAAGCGGGGCGTCGTTCGCCGACGACGCGACGGCGCTCGTTACCGGGGTCGACGGCCGCGTCCGGCTCGTCACGGCGGATGGCGTCGAGCCGGTCGCCGGCGTCAGTACCGCGGCCGGAGGCGCGATCTCGCCGGACGGGACGCGCGCTGCGGTGCTCGAGCCGGGTGGAGCGCGTCTCGTGGAGTTGCCGAGCGGGAGGACGCTGCACCGGTACGCGCATCCGGGAGCCCGATCGGCCGCGATTTCGCCCGACAACAGGCGTGTCGTGACGGGCGGCGTCGACGACACCGTGCGCGTGTGGTCGGGTCAGAGCGGCCGCCGTATCCACACCCTGACCGAGCACGCGGGGAACGCGGTCGCGGTCGCCTTCAGCCCCGACGGCGAGTTCGTCGCGAGCGCAAGCACCGACGGCACGGGCCGGGTGTGGCGAACGGGGAACTGGGGGCTGAGCTCGATCCTCACGGGCCACACGAATGCGCTTACGAACATCTCCTTCAGCAGCGACGGCGAGCACGTCGTGACTACCGGGAAGGACGGCACCGCGCGGGTCTCACACTCTGAGAGCGGCGACGAGCTCTTCGTCCTCGCCGGGCATCGCAACTGGGTCGAGTCGGCCGCGTTCGGCGGCCCGGCCGGGAGCCCGATCGTCACGGCGAGCCCGGACGGCTCGGTCAGGGTCTGGGACGCGGTGTTCCAGCCCGAGCTCGAGGAGCTCGCGCGGCTCGAGGCGCCGGTCACGGACGTGAGCGTGGGCGACGCGGTGACGGTCTGGACGAGCGACGGCCAGGAGCACACGCTCGATCTCGCCACGGGGGAGGAGCTCGCCGTCGAGCCAGCGCCGAAGCGCCGTCCGCGCCGGGTCACAGGTCCGGACGGGCGCAGCGCAACCATGCGCGGGCGCGTCGTGATCGTCCGCCAGGACGGTGAGATGGCCACGCTGACCGGGCATCGCGATCGCGTGACCTCGGTCGACTTCTCGCCGCTCGGCGCGCTCCTCGCGACCACGAGCCTCGACCACGTCGCGCGGATCTGGAGCCTCTCCACCGACGAGGTCGTTCGCGCTCTGCAACACAACACCGCGGTGCGCGACGCCGACTTCAGCCCGGACGGACGCTGGCTCGCGACCGCGACGCTCCGCGCGAGCCTCTGGGACGCGCGGGCGGGCCAGATCGTGCTCAGACTGCAGGGCCACGAGGGAACGGTCTCGGCGGTGGCCTTCGACCCGTCCGGCGGGACGATCGTGACGGGCGGTGTCGACGGCACGGTGCGTACGTACCGCTGCGAGCTCTGCGGTGGGGTCGACGAGCTCGTCGCGCTCGCCAAGCGCCAGCTCGCAGCGACGCGGCGCGAGCTCACGCCCGCCGAGCGCGAGCTGTACCTCGGCGGCTAGCGGCGGCAGGAATCGCCCGGGAGCAGCCCGACCTTGCACAGCTCGGGCTGCGGCGCACGGATCGCGAAGGCGCTGCGCAGCTCACCCGTGAACCACACGTGAAGCATCTCGCTTGTCCCCTGCGTGAGCCGCGAGCCGCCCGGGCAGACGCCGCTTGCGGGCGGCTTCAAGCCACGCTTCTTCCCCTCCTTGCACACGACGTGTGAGTGCCAGCGAAGGATTGGGCCGGCGGGAGTCGGCCCGAGCTCGCCATCGCGCGTGCTCCACATCGCCCCCACGAGAACGAGGGGCCGCCCCGGAGCGTTCGCGTAGATCAGCGCCTTCGGTCGAGTGAAGTCGAAGATCGATCGACCGCGCGGCTCCTCATGTCGCTCCGCGTGGAAGAAGAACACGCTGGCATCTCCCGGCTTTCGGGGCCTGGATCGCGTGTCGTAGCCGGCGCGCGCGGCGGCCTGCACGTCGCCCCACTGCTCGCGCTCGGCTGCTGCGACGAGCCGCTCGAGCACAAGCCGTGCGCGCGCTTGCTGGCGTCGTGTCGCGAGCGTCACGATGGGGTATTGGGGCATGTGATCGATGATCCCGTGGCGTGCTGTCGCGGGAAGCGTTCCGGAGCTGGCACGAGGCAACTTGCACACGAGCGCAGGTGGCGTTGCCGGACGCGCCTGACTCGCGGTGCCGAGGAGGGCGATCCCAGCCGCGAGCGCGACGAGACGGACAGCAGGTCTGCTCACGCTCGCGATCCTAGTGCGGGCCTGCACGAGATCGTCATGGCCGAGCCAGCTTCATCCAGAGGTTCTCGAGGATGCGCCATACGACTGGGTCGGATGTGACCGCCCGCGTCAGATGGAAGGCACCTGCCGCGAACACCTTCGCGCCCGCGTGTGTCTCGTAGTACGACATCTGCGCGGACATGCCCGGGCCGAAGAGCCGCGGGATCTCGGCGACGATCTGAACGCCGGACGGCGACGCGGAGTTGACCTGATCGATCTCCACGCCGCCGCGCGAGAAGCGCGACCCTCGGCGGAGCCCGGTGCCGTCGAAGAGCCACGTGCGCGCCCGGGTGCCGCGGACGACCCAGCCAGCCCTCGGGATCCGCTGATACCCGACGTACTGCACTCCGACGAGCCCTGCTTCAGGACGGCCGAGGTCGCGCCAGCGGCTCGCCTTGACGATGACGTCACCGTCGCGTTCCACACGCCAGAAGAAGTTGTTCGCGGAGAGAAACAGCAGGTTCCCACCGCGGTCGCGATACCCTTCGACGAGGTCGTACTCGCGCTCGGTCACGTACTCGTGGTGACCGGCGAAGACCATCAGGTCGTACGCGCGTGCGAGCTGCTTCGCTGTCGAAACCCGCTCGAGTTCGAGCTGCGAGAGGTAATCGACCTCGCGCCCCGTCCAGTGGAGCCAGTTGAGAAAACCGAGGTGGTACCGAAAGCCGTACGGCACGCCGCGGTCGAGATGCGGGCGTCCGAGACGCACGCTGTTGATGCGCTTGCCGGCGTACCACGAGTCTGCGAGGCCGTCGCCGTCGTCGTCGCGAAAGTTGTACGCCTGCCAGGTCAGCGTGGGGAGAACCACAGCGACCCCGTGCTCGCCGATCCAGCGTGGCGACACGACGAACGGCGCGAAGCCGCGTCGTCCGTCCGACGCCTCAAGCTTCGCGAAATAGAGCCCGCTTGGCCAGCGACCGACGGCGACGGTGAGCTCGCGCCGTCCCAGCTTGCCGCCGATCTGGCGTCGAGATGTCACGCGGACACCGTTCATCTCCGTGTCGGTGTGGGTCGCCATGTGCTCAGGCCCCGAACGGAGGATCTGCACGGTGAGCTGCTTGGTGGCGTTCTCGACCACGAGAGTCGCGCGCTCGCCGGGTCGGTAGCTCTCGAGCTCGAACGCAGCCTCGATCGCCGGCACGACTCGGCCGGCCGGCTCGGGATCCGCGCCCTCGAGCGCGAAGTCGGTGGCCGTGCGTGAGGCGCCGGCCACGAGGGCGACGCTCACGCCGGTTGCGAGCGCCGCAACGAGGATCGTCTGCGTCCGCATGCCCGTACTGTCGTCGCACGTGCTCAAGGCTCGCTCAAGTGAGCCCGTCACCCAGCGGTGTTAGGACTCGGGACATCTGAGACAAATCGTTCTCGACACATCTGAGACGTTCTCGAGAGATCTGAGACACCGCGCTCCAAGACGCGCAGCCTGCCTT
>JAIBJO010000149.1 GCA_020029615.1 Actinomycetota bacterium | reverse complement strand
CGGGTGGCGCTGCGGTTCCTCAAGACGATCCCGTCCACAGCGGTGTTCAGCCCAACAAGGACGTTGACTCCTTCAACTTGGACTACACCCTCGAAGACATCGACCGCACGGAGGGCTACCTGGAGGAGCTGTTGTGCGAGAGAGAAAGGCCTGTTTCCAGGCCTTTTCCTGACTCCCCGGGTTGGACTCGAACCAACAACCCTCCGGTTAACAGCCGGATGCTCTGCCAATTGAGCTACCGGGGAAGGCAGCCGCGAGATTGTAGCCGCGCCCCCTCGCCGGCTCTGATGGGAGGACGGGCTCGTGTCACGGCGAACGGAGCGCCATGCGTCGCTTCGCCGTCGTCGGCGTCGCGGTGTCCGTTGGCGTCCTCGCGTTCACTCCCAGCGTGCTCGCGGCCAATGCTCGCGTCGCCGCGCTCCAGATCGGGCTTCAGGCGCACGGGTTCGATCCCGGGCCGGTCGATGGCGTCCGCGGCCAACTGACGACGACGGCGCTGCTCCGCTTCCAGAAGGCGCGAGGGATCGAAGCCACGGGACTCGTAGGACGCGCGACGAGGCGAGCTCTCGGGACGCGCGGTCGACCGCTTCTCGGTCAGCGTGAGCTCGGGATCGGAGCTGTGGGCTGGGACGTCGCCGTGCTCGAGTTCCGCCTCCGGCGGTACGGCCTGGGCGCGACCGCGGTCGACGGGAGATTCACGCGTCACACGGCGAAGGCCTTACGGCGGTACCAGACCCGGCGTGGCCTCGACCCGGACGGAATCGCAGGGCCGCACACCTATCGAGCGCTTGCCGGAAGCGTACGCCCGGAAACGACGTGGCACGTGGTCGAGCCCGGGGAGAGCTTCTTCTCGATCGCCGCCCGCTATCACGTCAGTCCCTGGCGGCTCGCGCGCAGGAATCGCCTGTCGCTGATGACCGTGATCGTTCCCGACCAGCGCCTGGTGCTCCCGGTCGGGGCTCGTGTGGCGGCATCGAGGTCTGCCGGCCCGCCTGCCGGCCGCGACACCGTGCGCCGCTCGATCGACTACTGGTCCCGCGCATACGGTGTCGACCCTGCGCTCGCCCGTGCGCTCGCCTGGATGGAGTCGGGCTTCCAGCAGGACGTCGTCTCCAGCGTCGGTGCGATCGGGGTCATGCAGCTCCTGCCGGAGACGTGGGAGTTCGTGGACACGGTTCTGCTCGGCGCCCGGACTCCGCGCGACTACCGGGGAAACGTCCGCGCCGGCGTTCGCTACCTGCGCTGGCAGCTCGACGAGTTCGGCGGCGACCGACGTCTCGCCCTCGCCGGCTGGTACCAGGGCGCGCGGGCGGTACGCGAGCGTGGGCTCTACGACGACACGAAGGAGTTCGTCCGCATCGTGCTGGTGCTCTACGGCTCGGTTTGAGCCGCTTCCAGCGCGCCGAGCACTGCGGCGTCAGGGGCTCCTTGGGCGGTGGGAACGCGACGAAGAATGCGTCTCCCTGGGTGTCGATCTCGACGCTGCCCCTTGCCGCAGACGCATCATGCAGAACGTGCCGATAATGGCGACGCTAGCGCTGCGCGCGAATCAGCTCGTTCAGCGGTCGCGCGCGTGGATCCAGCACGTTCCAGGCCTGCTCCGCGCCCGTAACCGGGAGATCGGCTGGATCAAGCAGCCCGATCTGCACGAGGAGCGACGCCTGGTCCCAGTAGATGTGCTCGTGCGCGACCTTGCCGTCCTCGAACCTCACGACCACGCAGAACGGGAGCTGCACGTGCCTCCCCGTCGGTGCGATGCCAGGCAGGAGCTGGTCCATCACGATGTCGTGCGTGAACGAGAGGACGAGCTCGTCGACCACCTGGTCTTCACCGACGGTCCGCGAGACCGGCGTGATCTCGATGTCCTTCGGCCACTTGCCGATGAAGTGGTCTCCGTAGAACCGACGCACTCCCTCGAAGCCGACGCCTCCGGTCATGACGGGCACGTGGTTGACGTACGGGTCGTCGGTCATCGTCGCCATCGTGGCGTCGAGATCCATGTCGACGAACTCCGCCGCTACATGGTCGTCGAACACTGCGCCGATGTCCGGATGATCGCTCGGAACCAACCCCATCTCGCTGCAAACCTATCTCGTTCGGCGCGCGTGGTCGCGTCCGAGGGCGAGTCTGCTTTCGCTTGACATGTCACGGCGCCGTGTGACTGAATCTCGACATGCTCCTGCGCGAGGTCGAGTACGCACGCCCGGCCACGATCGAGGAGGCGATCTCGGTGCTCGCGGCGTACGAGGGCGCACGCCCGCTCGCGGGCGGGCAGACACTCGTGAACGTGATGAAGGCTCGTGCGGCTGCTCCGGACGTGCTCGTCGACCTGGCCGATCTCGACGAGTTGCGCACGATCGGCTTCTCGGCGGAGGGGATGCTCGAGATCGGCGCGATGGTCACGTACGCACAGCTGATGGGCTCGTCGGAGGTGGACGTTGCGAGGGCGATACTCGCCGAAGTCGCGGCGACGATCGGTGACGTCCAGGTGCGGAACCGGGGCACGGTCGGCGGGAACGTCTGTGTGAGCGACCCCACCAATCATCTGCCAGTGCTCCTCGCCGCGCTCGACGCGACGTTCACGATCCGCGGGCAGCGCGGCGAGCGATCCGTGTCTGCGGACGAGTTCTTCCTCGGCGTGTACATGACCGCCGTCGGTGAAGGCGAGCTTCTCACGAAGGTGAACGTCCCGCCCTCGGCCGGCGCCGGAGACGGTTTCGCTGGTTTGACGATCGGCGTGCACGGGACGTACGTCGTCAACGCGGCGGCGACCGTGTTCGGTGACATGGCGCGGGTCGCGATCGGGTGCGTCGCCGCGTCGCCGGTACGTGCGACGACGATGGAGGAGCGTCTTGCAGGCGGGGACTACTCCGACGATACGGTACGGGCGGCCGCCGAAGGCCTGGGCGCCTCGCTCGACCCGCCGTCCGACGTCCACGGCTCCGGCGAGTACCGGCGCCATCTCGCCGAGGTGTCCGCGGTGCGAGCGGTCCTGCAGGCAGCCGCGAGGAGGAAATAGTGGCGGCGCCTGTCACGAGCCGCACGGTCACGCTCGAGATCAACGGAGAGCAGGTCGAGCTCGAGGTGCCGGTGCGCCGCCTCCTCGTCCACTTCATCCGCGACGACCTCGGTCTCACTGGAACGCACATCGGCTGCGACACCGGGAACTGCGGCGCGTGCACGGTGCACGTGGACGGCGAGGCGGTGAAGAGCTGCATGATGCTTGCCGTCCAGGCCGACGGCGCGAAGATCTCCACCGTCGAGGGGCTCGCCGCGGACGGTGAGCTCACTGCGCTCCAGCGGTCGTTCAACGAGCACCACGCGCTGCAGTGCGGCTACTGCACGCCGGGCATGCTGATGAGTGCGACGGCTCTCCTCGCGCGCAACCCGCACCCCTTGGAGGAGGACGTGCGTGTGGCGATTCAGGGAAACATCTGCCGCTGCACCGGGTACGTGAACATCGTCGAGGCCGTCGTCGCGGTGGGAGGCAACGCATGACGACGACGGTCACCGAGCCCGCGAGGACGCTCGAGAAGGGCTTCATCGGGCAGTCGATCCCGCGCAAGGAGGACCGGCGGCTCGTCCAGGGGCAGGGCACGTTCTTCGACGACGTTCGGCGGCACGGCATGGGCTACGTGCACTTCGTTCGCTCCCCGTACGGGCACGCGAAGATCCTCTCGATCGACGTGTCGAAGGCGCTCGAGCTGGAGGGCGTGTACGGGACGATCACGGGCGACGAAGTCGCGATCCACACAGAGCCGTTTTTCGAGATGTCCGTCGAGCCGGGCGGGAACATCCGGGACTACGCGCTCGCAGTGGGGCGCGTCCGGCACATGGGCGAGCCGGTGGCGGCCGTGTGTGCGCTCACGCGTGAGCTGGCTCGCGACGCCGCGGACCTGATCGAGGTCGAGTACGACCCGCTTCCCGTTCTCATCGAGGCGGAGGAGGCGCTGAAGGACGAGGTCGTCCTCCACGACGACGCCGGCTCGAACGTCGTCTGGTCGGGTGTCTTCGACTGGGGCGACGTCGACGGAGCGCTCGCCGAGGCGGATCATGTCGTGAAAATCGACCGCCTCCATTTCCACCGCTTCTCCTCGACGCCGCTCGAATGCGCGGGCGCGCTCGTCGAGTACGACAGGGGGACCGGCGAGTGGACACTCACGTGCAACCACCAGATGCCCGGCGTCGGCGCGATCTGGATGGCGCCGGCGCTGCGCACGGGAATCGACAAGCTCCGCTTCGTCACGCACGACATCGGAGGCGGCTTCGGGAACAAGATCTGCCTCCATCCCCAGTACGTCGTCCTGTGTCTGATGGCACGCAAGCTCGGGCGTCCGGTGCAGTGGACGGAGTGGCGAACCGACCAGCACACGGCGAACGCGCACGGCAACGAGCGCACGTTTCTC
>JAIBJO010000059.1 GCA_020029615.1 Actinomycetota bacterium | reverse complement strand
GCGGTAGGATCGGCGTCCGATGTCGAACGTGCTGATCGTCGGCGACACACGTCGCACGCCAGAGCTCCGGCACGAGGTCCCGCTCGGCATCCCCGACACGTTCTTCTATGCGGAGATCGACGGTCGTCGGGTGGTGGTCACGAGCGCGATGGAGGCGCTGCGGGTCGAGGGCCTCGGCACCGGTCTCGACGTGCACACGGTGGACGAGTTCGGAGCGGACGAGCTCCGGCGGAGCGGCCTCGACCCACATGGGTACGAGACCGAGCTCGCCGCCCGGATCGTGCGGGGCCTCGCGCTCGCCTCGGCCACGGTCCCGCGAGACTTCCCGCTCGGCATCGCGGACGCGCTTCGGGCCGGAGGGGTCGTGCTCGTCGTCGACCAGAAGCTCTTCGACGATCGTCGACGGCGTAAGAGCGGTCACGAGCTGGCCGGAATCCGTCGCGCGCAGCGGGCGGCCGAGGAGGGCATGGCGGTTGCGCGCGACCTCCTTCGTCGTGCCGAGCGCTCGAACGGCGGTCTCACGGTGGACGGGTCACAGCTCACGTGCGAGCTCGTGAAGGAGCAGGTGCAGGAGGCGTTCCTCCGGAACGGCGCGCTCGCGGAAGAGATGATCGTTTCCCACGGCTCCCAGACGGCCACCGGCCACGACATGGGCTCCGGCCCGATCGCGGCGGACGACGTCGTCCTCCTCGACCTGTTCCCGGTCGACCTCGAGTCGAGCTGTGTCGCGGACATCACGCGCACCTACGTCGTCGGCGACGTCCCAGACGAGCTCCACGAATGGCATCGCCTTTGTCGAGAGGCGCTCGATCTCGCTGCGGCGCAGGTGCGCCCCGGGGTCGACGGAGGCGCCATCCACCGCCTCGTCTCCGAGTTCTTCGCCGCGCGCGACTTCCCGACCCTGCTCACGAAGGAGGAGGGCGAGCCGCTGCTCGACGGCTTCTACCACGGGCTCGGCCACGGGGTCGGCCTCGAGGTGCACGAGTCTCCGAGCCTCGGGATGATCGGCGAGGAGCTCGTCGCCGGTGACGTCATCACCATCGAGCCTGGCCTCTACCGGCAGGGCTTCGGCGGGGTGCGCGTCGAGGATCTCCTGTACGTCACCGATGACGGGTACGAGCTCCTGACCGACTGCCCGTACGAGATGGAGGTCACTCATGGGACGAAGGATGTCCCATGAGCAACCAGGCGATCGAAACCCTGTTCGAGGAAGACCGTCGCTATCCGCCGCCTCCCGACTTCGCGGCGACGGCCAATGCCACGGCCGACGTCTACGACGTGCCCTTCGAGGAGTTCTGGGACCAGCAAGGGCGCGAACGGGTCACCTGGTTCGAGCCCTACACCTCGCTCCTCGAGTGGGAGCTCCCGTATGCCAGGTGGTACGGCGGCGGGAAGATCAACGTCACCTACAACTGCCTCGATCGTCATGTCGAGGCGGGGTTGGGCGATCGCGTTGCGTACTACTACGAGGGAGAGCCCGCCGACGAGCGCGCCGCGATCACGTACTCCCAGCTGCTCGACGAGGTCGTCAGAGCGGCGAACGGATTGAAGGCTCTGGGAGTCGGGAAGGGAACACCGGTCGGCATCTATATGGGGATGGGGCCTGGGCTCCCGGTCGCCATGCTCGCGTGCGCGCGCCTCGGGGCGCCGCACACAGTCGTTTTCGGCGGCTTCTCGGCGGAGGCCCTCTCAGGCCGGCTCAACGACATGCGCTGCGAGGTGCTCCTCACGCAGGACGAGAGCTACCGGCGCGGGACGATCGTGCCGCTCAAGCGCAACGCGGACGAGGCGCTCGAGTCGTGCCCGGGCGTGCGCTCGGTCGTGGTGGGTCAGCGGACGCGTGGCGACGTGCCGATGGTCGAAGGGCGCGACCTCACCTGGAACGAGCTCGTCGACGGGCAGTCGAGCGATCCGGCCTCCTGCCCGTGCGAGCCGATGGACTCCGAAGACCTGCTGTACCTCCTGTACACGAGCGGAACCACCGCGAAGCCGAAGGGAATCGCGCATACAACGGCGGGCTACCTCGTCGGCGTCGCGGCGACGCATCGCGCGATCTTCGACCTCAAGCCCGCGACGGACGTGTACTGGTGCGCCGCCGACATCGGCTGGGTGACGGGCCACAGCTATATCGTCTACGGGCCGCTCTGCAACGGGGCGACGAGCGTCCTGTACGAGGGCACGCCCGACTTCCCCGACAAGGATCGTTGGTGGGACATCGTCGAGCGCTACAGGGTCACGATCCTGTATACGGCGCCGACCGCGATCCGCGCGCACATGAAGTGGGGTCCCGAGCACGCGGCGAAGCACGACCTCTCCTCGCTGCGACTGCTCGGAACCGTGGGCGAGCCGATCAACCCCGAGGCCTGGATGTGGTACCGCCAGCACATCGGGCTCGAGCGGGCGCCCATCGTCGACACGTGGTGGCAGACGGAGACAGGGATGATCCTGATCACGCCCCTCCCCGGCGTGACGACGACCAAGCCGGGCTCGGCGACGAAGCCGTTCCCCGGTGTCGAGGCCGCTGTCGTGAACGATCGAGGTGAGGAGGTCGGTCCGGGCGGCGGCGGCTACCTCGTGTTGAAGCGACCTTGGCCGGCGATGCTGCGTGGGATCTACGGCGACGATGCGCGCTTTCGCGCGACCTACTGGGAGCGCTTCCCGGGGATGTACTTCGCGGGCGACGGAGCGCGCATCGACGAGGACGGCGACTTCTGGCTCCTCGGTCGCGTCGACGACGTGATGAACGTCTCCGGGCATCGCATCTCGACGATCGAGGTCGAGTCGGCCCTCGTCGACCATCCGAGCGTGGCGGAGGCCGCCGTGTGTGGGCGGGCCGATGCGCTGACCGGCCAGGCGATCGTCGCGTTCGTGACGTTGAAGGGCGGGCAGGAGGGTACCGTCGAGCGTCTCGAGGAGCTCCGGGACCACGTCGCGGTGAAGATCGGTCCGATCGCGAAGCCGGCGAACATCGTCTTCACCCCAGAGCTCCCGAAGACCCGCTCGGGGAAAATCATGCGGCGGCTCCTGCGTGACGTCGCCGAGGAGCGCCCTCTCGGGGACACGACGACTCTCGCGGATCCGGCCGTCGTGGCCGAGATCGCCGACCGGGCGGTGGCTCAGCCGGCCGAGGACTGAGGCGCACCCGCGACGGCGAGACCGAGGGCGCGCGCACCGCTCGCGAGGCGGACGTCGGTGCACGCGACGAGGTCGTCCTCGTCGATCACCGCTTCGGCGGTTGCGAGGTGCACTGCGTCTCCGCCCGTGAGCGCCAGAAGCTGAGACAGGTCACCCGCCCGGCGGGTGAGTTCCGGGTCGAGATCGACGTCGTCGATCTCGGTCCAAAGACGCTCCAACTCGGACAGGACCGCCGTGCGAGCCTCGGTGCGGAGGCGTCCGGCACGAGCGGCGGCAGCCACGGCCGCACGGGCTTCGGGATAGAGCAGCCGCGACGAGATCCGACGGTCGGCATCCTCCCACAGCGCGCTCATCTCGGATGACCCTGGCTCGTCCACGACGAGCTTGAGGAATGCCGACGTGTCGAAGTACGCGATCAGCGCCGCTGCTCCGCCACGAGGTCGCTCACGGTCCCGTCCGTCTTGACCGGGCGGGGAGGAGGCCCCTTGGGTTTAGGGGCGGGACGCACGAGGCCTGCCGCGATGAGCCGGTCGATCTTCCGCTCACCGTTCATCGGGACGATTCGCGCAACCGGGACGCCTCGATCGGTGACGACGATGTCCTCGCCGTCGTGAACCTGCTCGATGTAGCGGCTGAGGTGCGCGCGCAGCTCCCGGATCCCGACTTCCACGGGTCGTATTGTAGCTACATAGAACAGCTGGCTTGTAGCGACATGCCTGCGCGTACGTCATTCCGGCTCCCGCGCCTCGAGGCTGAGCGCGAGCTCGACGGCCTGATCGAGCGACATGGCCTGTCCAGCGCGGACGGCTACTTGATAGCCCTCGTCCTCCAGCTAGAGCCTCGCGCGAGCCGACTCAGCCTGCGAGGTCGGCCAGCGCACGCTCGAAGGCAGCGATTGTGCGGTCGATGTCGGCACTTGTCGTGCGCCAGTTCGTGACCGAGACGCGGATCGCGGCGCGCCCGTCCCACATCGTTCCGCCCATCCAGGCTTCGCCACCCGCCTGGACGCGGGTGAGGACCGCGTTCGTCTTCTCGTCGTCCTCGAAGCGGAAGAGCACCTGATTGAGGACGACGTCGTTGAGGATCTCGCAGCCGGGTAGGTCGCCCAGCTCGAGGGCGAAACGACGCGCGTGCGCGCAGCAGCGGTCGACAAGCTCCGTCACGCCGGAACGGCCAAGCGAGCGGAGTGCCGCGTACACGGTGAACCCTCGCGCTCGTCGAGAGTGTTCGGGGTTCCAGTCGACAGGGTCACGGCCTGCTTCGGGCTCGGCGTGGAGGAGATAGTCCGACCGGATTCCCATCGCCGCTCGGTGCGGCTCGGGATGCGCGCAGAAGGCGACGCCGCAGTCGAACGGGACGTTCAGCCACTTGTGGGCGTCAGTCGCCCACGAGTCCGCCCGCTCGGCGCCTGCGATCAGATGACGGAGGGTCGGCGACGCCGCCGCCCAGAGACCGAAAGCGCCGTCCACGTGCAGCCACCCGCCTGCGTCCCGCGTCGCGTCGGCCGCCGTCTCGAGATCGTCGAACGCGCCGGTGTTGACCTCGCCGGCCTGCGCGCACACGATCGTCGGGCCGTTGCGGTCGCCCCGGAGCTCTTCGTGCAGAGCGCGCGTGAGCATCCGCCCCTGATCGTCGACCGGCACCTCCCGGACGGCGTCGGTGCCGATCCCGAGGAGGCGGAGCGCACGATCGAGCGTCCCGTGCCGCTTGGCGCCCGCGACGACGCGAATCGGGGGCGCGCCGGCGAGGCCGGCACGCTCGACGTCGTGCCCGACCTGCGCGAGCACATGGTGTCGAGCCGCCGCGAGGCAGGTCGCGTGGGCCATCTGGCAGCCGGTGACGAGCGCGAACGACGCGGACCCGGGGATGCCGAGCAGCTCAGCGAGCCACCCGCCCACGACCTCTTCCACAACCGCCGCCGCCGGCGTGGGCAGGGCGAGTGCGGCGTTCTGATCCCAGGCGCTGGTCAGCATGTCCGCGGCGAGCGCTGCTGGCACTGCACCGCCGATCACGAAGCCGAAGTAGCGGCCGCTGCCCATCGCTGCGAGCCCTGGCTCGGTAGCCCGAGAGAGCTCGTCGATCACCTCGCGCGGATCGCGCGGCTGCTCCTGCAACGGACCGCCGAGCGCACGACGCATCTCCTCGACGGAGGCTTCCGGCCGCACCGGCCGCTCCGCGAGCGAGTCGACGAAGTCGGCAGCGAGGTCGGCCGTCAGTCGCAGAAACTCGCGCTCGTCGCTCACGATTCGAGTCTATGCGGCAGCCCTTGACTCTTCCGCAGCGTGAGACCGTAGGCTCGGATCCATGCAGCTACTTGCGATCGGACGGTTCGCACGACTCAGCGGCCTGACCGTCCGCGCGGTCCGTCACTACGGCGAGCTCGGACTCCTGCAGCCCGCCTACATCGACCCGGAGACGGGCTATCGCTTCTACTCGACTGATCAGCTGACCGACGCTGCGGCCATCCGGCGACTGCGCTTCCTCGAGCTCGCGCTCGACGAGATTCGTGAGATCGTCGATGCCGACGACCCGTCCTTCACGCGGTCCCGCCTCGTGCAGCACAGGGCGAAGATGGCCGAGCTGGCGCTGACGACCGAGCACATCCTGGCGACCCTGCAACGACTGATCGAAGGAGAGGAGGAGCTCGTGCCAGACACGATCGACATCCGCGGCGAGGTGGAGATCAAGGAGGTTCCTGACCAACCCGTGCTGGTGATTCGCGACCGCGCGCCACAGGAGAAGCTGCCCGAAGTCATCCCCGCTGCAATAGCCGAGGTTCACGAGCACATCGATACGGTCGGAGCCGGGTTCGCGGGACCGCCGTTCATCGTCTGCCCGTACGCCGACGACGACGGGATGGTCGACCTCGACGTCGGTTGGCCCGTGTCCGCGGAAGTGTCCGGCAGTGATCGGATCGAGTACGCGACGCTTCCCGCCGCCACGATGCTGACATACGTCCACCGCGGCCACTACCAGGAGCTCGACCGGTCCTATCGCGCGCTCCAGGCGATCGTCGAGCATGAAGGACTGACCGTGACCGGCTCTCCCCGCGAGATCTACATCACGAGTCCTGACGATACGCCGTCCGAGGCATGGCTCACCGAGATCCAGTTCCCGATCGTTCGCGACGAGGCGAGCATCGTGCTCGACCAGTTCGCGTCTATCCGGCCTCGATGATCTCCGAGACGAACGCCAGCACTTCGGGCCCGGCCGGGTCGATCACGTGGCCTCCTCCCACGCGGACCGATCGCGCCTGCGGGAGCGCCCGTGCCAGCGCCTCCGACCCTCGCCGGATGGGCTCCGGCGAGGCCTCGGCGGTCACGACGAGGGTCGGAACGCGCAGCTCTCCCAGTCGAGCGTTGTCGGTCGTCTCCCCCCCGCGGACCTCGGCGAGGAGCGCTGGGCCGTTCACGGTGAAGACCTCGCGCCACCTCTCCGGCAGTTCCTCCCAGGCACCAAAGACGTCTCGGAGCACGACCTCACCCACGACGTCGACGCCGCGCTCGGCGGCCGCTAGCTCGACCGTCGTGGCGACCGATGCGAACCACGTGTCGTACTCGGGTGACAGGCCCTGCGCGCCCGCCTCGAGCAGGGCGACGCCGAGCACCGACCCGGGATGGCGGAGCGCGAGATCGAGAGCAACGGTCCCGCCGTAGCTGCGTCCGATCAGGACCGCCGGCTCGGCGTCGAGCGCCCGCATGAGCGCGAGGGCGTCGTCTGCGTGCTCGCGCACACTCGTGACCTCGTACGCGTCCGGGCGCTCGCTGCGGTTGGAGCCACGACGGTCGTAGACGATCACCCGCCCAAGCTCGGACAGCTGCGCCGCGGCGTCCTCCCAGAAGACCGCCGAGCTCCCTCCTCCGTGGATGCCGAGGATCGGCGCGCCGGATCCGCTCTCCTCGTAGTAGAGCTGCACGCTGTTGACCCTCGCATGTGGCACGCCACACGAGGATAGGCGCAGAGGGGCCTCGTCAGGCCGCGAGCAGCTTCTCGAACCGGGCCGGATCGTCGAACGGGCCCACGAGTGCGAGATAGAGCCGCTTCCCCTCGAAGAGGTCCTTCGCGACGCGCTGGACGTCCTCGACCGTCACCTCGTCGAGGCGGGCAAGGAGGTCGTCCGGCTCCTCGATCTCGCCTTCGAGCACCTCGTGCCTGAGGCCGTACTGAATCGTCCCCTGCGGGCTCTCGAGCCGGAGCACGAAACGCCCCTTCGCATAGCCGCGCGCTTTCTCGAGCTCGTCCGCCGGAAGAGGCTCGGCGGCGACCTTGCGGAGCTCTTCGAGGATCGTCGTGATCGCCTCGTCGACGCGGTCGACGTCTACCCCCGCGCTGGAGTAGAAGCTGCCGGTGTCCGTGTATCCGCTGTGCGACGCGTGGACGTAGTACGCAAGCCCGCGCTTCTCTCGCACCTCGGTGAAGAGCCGGGACGACATTCCGCCTCCGAGCACGACGGCGAGGAGCTGGAGCGCGTAGCGGCTCGGATGGCCGATCGGGTATCCGCGGACACCGATGATGAGGTGCGCCTGCTCCGACGCCTTCGTATGCAAGGCGACCGGTGACGCGTCCGGTGGGATTGCGACCGGTGCAGGCGCCCCGGTCGGCGTGGGGTCGATTCCGCCCAGCAGCTCCTCGAGTCGATCCGTGAGGCCGTCACCGATTCGCCCACCGACGCCGACGACGATTCGCTCGGGGCGATACCACGCGTCCAGGTACGACGTGAACGTCTCACGTGTGGCTCCCTCGATCGTCTCCTTCGTCCCGAGGATGTCCCAGCCGAGAGGCTGGTCGGCGTACAGCAGTCGCTCGTACACGTTGCCGACGTAGCGTTGCGGCGTGTCGAGGTACACGTTCATCTCCTCGAGGATCACGCCTTTTTCCTTCTCGATCTCCACCGGTTCGAAGCGCGAGTGGAGGAGCATGTCGGAGAGAACGTCGAGGGCGACGTCGCGCGTCTCCGAGCCGCATTTGACGTAATACCCGGTCAGCTCCTTGCCCGTGAAAGCGTTGAACTCGCCCCCGATGGCGTCGATCTCCGTCGAGATAGTGCGCGCGGTGGGACGCCGCTCGGTGCCCTTGAAGAACATGTGCTCGGCGAAGTGCGCGATCCCCTTGGAGCCTGGATTCTCGTAGCGCGATCCGGCAGCGAGCGTCACGAAGCACGACACCGAGCCCATCTGAGGCATCGGCGCGGTGACGACGCGAACGCCGTTTCCAAGGCGTGTCTTGTCGAACACGGGCACGGATTCGATGGTATAGACAGCGCTCGTGCCCGGACAGCTGACCCGAAAGGCCATTGCAGCTCAGCCCGAGTGGCTTCGCCGGATACCCGATCTGGTCGGGGGCCTGCGACTTCCGGAAGGAGCAAGTGTCTTGTTCACGGGCTGCGGCACGTCGTACCACGCGGCCCTCGGCTGCGGTTCGGCAGCGCAGGCGCTCGAGCTCGTTCTCGGAACTGCGCCACCGGCCGACGTGCTCGTCGCGATCAGCCACGAAGGTGAGACCCCGCTCACGCGCGAGGCCGTCGAGAGATTCGACGGCGAGACGTGGCTGATCACGGGTGCGCCGGACGGGCCGATCGGGAGGGTGGTGGATCGCGTACTCGTCGTGACCCCCGAGGTCGAGGAAAGCTACTGCCACACGGTGAGCTACATGTGCGCGGTCGCGGCCGGACGCGCGCTTCGCGGCGAGGACGTCAGCGGGCTCGCAGCGTCGGTCGAGCTCGAGCTGGACGCGGTGCCGCTCGGTGCCTCGGGGCACGACCGCTTCGTCGTCGCAGGTGCGGGGCGCGACGTCGCAACCGTGCTCGAGGCGGTCCTGAAGCTGCGCGAAGGCGCGCACGTCGCCGCCGAGGCGCACCACACCGAGCAGCTCCTCCACGGCCATCTGGCCGCGATCGACGACACCGTGCGCTGCTTCGTGCTCGAGGGCGAGGGTCGCGCTGCCGAGCGGGCCGCCAACGCCATGCGAGCCTTGGGCGAGCTCGGCTGCGACGCCACGCTCGTACCGACGAGCCATCCGGTCGTCGACATCGCGCGCTTCCAACGACTCACCTGCGATCTCGCCGAGGCGCGGGGGGTCGACCCGGACCTGATCCGCTGGGACGAGGAGCCATGGGACCGCGCCCGGAAGGCCCAGGACCTCAGCGCCGGTCTGTGAGCCGGTAGACGAAGCGGAGCGCCTGCCAGCGGTCGTCGATGGAGCACGACTTGTTGTCCACGAGCCCGTGCGCGAGGCCGATCTCCTGAGCCCGGCCAGCAAGCGGTCGACCTCGTCTTCCGTGTTGTAGTGCACGATGCCGGCCCGGACGGCGCCGTCCTCGAGGCCGAGGTAGCGCATCGTCTCGAGCGCGTAGTAGTTCCCGTGCCAGACGGCGATGTCGCGCTCGGCCAGGAACGTCGCGACCTCGTAGGGGCTCCGATCCGGGACGTTGAAGCAGAACGTCGGAACGCGCCCCGCCATCGTCGGAAGGCCGTAGAGCTCGATCGGCCCGGGCAGCCCTGCGAGGAACCGGTCTCCGAGAACATGCTCGTGCGCCCGGATCGCGTCCCAGCCGAGCGAGTCGACGTACTCGACGGCTGCGACGAAGCCCGCGAGGAGCTCGTGCTGCAATGTTCCGAGCTCGAAGCGGTGCCCGACCGGATCGTCGGCGGCCGGCCGAACCTTGTACGCGCGCCAGGACTCCAGCAGCTCGCGCTTGCCGAACGCGAGCCCAAGGTGCGGCCCGAAGAACTTGTACGGCGAGCAGACGAGGACGTCGACGTCCCAATCGGCGACGTCGATCGGACCATGGGGCGCGTAGTGGACGGCGTCGGCCCAGGCCAAAGCACCGGCGGAATGCGCGAGCTCGACGATGCGCCGAACGGGCGGGGCGGTGCCCACGGAGTTCGCCGCCGCGGGAAAGCCAACGACCCGTGTTCGTTCGGAGAGGAGGTTGGCCAGGCCGTCGTAGTCGAGCTCGAGATCCTCCGTGAGGCCGGTGACTCGGACGACGATCCCCAGATCGTGGGCGAGCTCGAGCCAGGGCGATACGTTCGCATCGTGGTCGAGTGCCGTTACGACGACCTCGTCCCCTGCGCGGAGCGTGCGCGCGCACGCCCGGGTCAAGAGGAAGTTGAGCGCCGTCATGCTCTGGCCGAACGCGACTTCCGCATCCGAGCAGCCGAGGAACGCGCCGGCACGCTCGTGGGCGAGCGCCACCAGCTCGTCCGTCCGTCTGCTCGTCTCGAAGGGCGCTCCGACGTTCGCGTTCGACTCCCGGAGGTAGCCGGCGATCGCATCGATGACCTCGTCGGGGCACTGCGTTCCGCCGGGGCCGTCGAAGAACGCAAGATGTCTCTGCAGCGCCGAGAAGCGGGCGCGGACCGACGGGACGTCGAGCGTCGTCGTGCTCACGCGACGTCCTCGCCGTTGACGAGCCAGCGATGCCGCGGTCTTGCCGTCAACGAGTTCGAGACGAAGCAGCCGCGCTCTGCCTTCGCGACGAGCTGTTTGAGCGCGTCGGCCTCTGGAACCGGCGCGAGCTGGACGTCGAGGGTCGTCTCGATCTCCACGAGCGCATACAGGCCGTCCTCCTCGCGCTTCGTGACCACCCCGTGGGCTCTCCCGGAGCTGGCGACCTTGTAGCCCGCCCGCCGCGCCGCGTAGTCCATGCTCGCGAGCGTGCACCGTACGAGCCCGGCGAGCACGATGTGCTCGGCCCACCACTCGGCCTCGCGCGGGAGCGGGCTTCCGCCGAGAGCGCTGCGCGCGTCACCAGCGCGGTCCACGGCTATGTCGAACTGCAGGACACGCGGGCGCGTCGGCACGAACGGAGCCTAACCGGCGTCGTCCGGATCGTGACCTAGCCTGCGTGCGAATGGAGCGGCTCCGGACGCTCAGTGAGGCGGAGTGCTACGAGCGCTGCTACGGCTGGCGCTATACGGAGGACACCGTCAAAGTGCTCGAGCGTCAGCGGGACCCCGGACGTGATCCGTCCGATGTGGGCGAGCGCCTTCGGATGATGCTCGAGCTCCGCCTGGACGCACGCGAAGTCGAAGCCGTCTGAGCGTTCCTGACGTACTCGGCCCGGGCGTCCGCGTCGTCTTGAGGAGTATTCCTCGTGTTCACGCCGAGCAGGAGGTGCGATGGAGCTCATCATCGACGATCTGACCGGACCCGAGATCGCCGAGTTCATCGAGGAGCACATCGAGGAGATGAAGGCCGTCTCCGTGACACCAGAGAGCAAGCACGCGTTGGATCTCGACGGTCTGCGCGTCCCCGAGGTCACCTTCTGGACGATGATCGAGGACGGAGAGATCCTGGGCTGCGCTGCGATCAAGCTGCTCGGCCACGACCATGCAGAGATCAAGTCGATGCGCGTCGCGCCGACACACCGACGGCGCGGGCTGGCTTCGGCGCTCCTTCGGCACATCATCGCCGAGTCCAGGCGGATGGGGGTCTCGCGCCTGTCTCTCGAGACCGGGTCGTTCGCGTTCTCCGAGCCGGCTCGACGCCTCTATCTCAAGCACGGCTTCGAGCTCTGCGGTCCTTTCGGCGACTACGAAGCCGATCCCAACAGCGCCTTCATGACCAGGATCTTGTAACGGCGCGGCGATGTCAGGCTGTATGCGATGACGCAAGGGAACATCCCGAGCGCGGTGCCCGACGTGCTCGCGCCACGCCTTGCAGTGGTCTTCTGCGGCATTAACCCCGGTCGGGCGAGCGCGACTGCAGGTGCGCACTATGCGAATCCGCGCAACGACTTCTGGCGATTGCTGCACTCGGGCGGATTCACACCGCGCGTCTTCGAGCCGCGGGAGCAGCGCGATCTGCTCGCGCTCGGTATCGGGCTGACCAACGCCGCCCGCAGGGCGACTCGCGGCTCGAGCGACCTTCGAGTCGCCGACTTCGAGGGCAGCGGTGAGCGGCTTGAGCTGCTCGCCGCGACGCTGGCGCCGCGCGCGATCGCGTTCGTCGGGAAGGCGGCGTACCAGGGCGTGTTCCGCGAGCGGCCCGAGCACGGCTTGCAGGAGCGGACGTTGGGCGAGACGGCGCTGTTCGTGCTCCCCTCGACGTCGCCCGCGAACGCTGCGGTCCCGTGGGACGAGCGGCTTCGCTGGTTCCAGGCACTGCATGATCTCGTCGCATGAGCGACTTGCGACTGCGGCTGGCGGCTCGCGCACTCGTGCTGGACGAGGACGACCGCGTCCTCCTCGTTCGGATGGGAGCTGGTGAGCGGCCGGTATGGGCGACGCCAGGAGGCGGGATCGAGGAGGGGGAAACCGACGAGGAGGCCGTGCGCAGAGAGCTGTTCGAAGAGGTCGGACTCGTGCCGGCCGCCCTCGGCCCCCTCATCTGGATCCGAACGGTGCACCCACCGCTGGATGCCGGGCGTTGGGACGGTGAGACCGAGCGGATCTACCTCGTGCGAACCCGTGCGTTCGACCCGGCGCCCGGTCTCTCGTGGGACAGGCTCCATGCAGAGGGAATGACCGCGGTCCGCTGGTGGACGATCGGCGAGCTGGAGGCGGCCGAGGCGCGATTCGCGCCACGCCGCCTCCCGCTCCGCGACCTGATCCGGCGCGGGCCGCCTGCCGAGCCCGTCGACGTCGGCGTCTAGGCGAGGCGGTCGACGTACTTGCCCAGAACGAAGTCCCACCCCGTGTCGTAGTTGGCGCGCTTCTCGGTGCCAGCCTCGGCGAGGCGTTCCCAGCCGCGGTGCTCGAGCTCGACGCTGGTGCCACCCTCTCGAGCGGTGAACCGAACCTCGACCTCGGTCGGCTCCTCCCGCTTGCGGATGTTCCAGGCGAGGACGAGCCTGCGCGGCGGATCCCACTCGAGCACCGTGGCCCAGTGTCCTCGCTCGCCCGAATCCGCGATCTCGTACACCTCGCCGCCCACGTGCGGCTCGAAGACGATCTCGCTCACGGTCTCGTGGATCGAGTGGCTTTCGTACGGCCACCAGCTCGTCGCATCCGCGGTGAAGATGCGAAATGCCTCCTCCACCGTGCAGTCGACCGTGACCGACTTGCGCACGACCTCGATGACGATCGCGTCGCTCATTGCGGCTCTCCTTTCGTCTCGGCCGCCGCCTTGAACCGGGCGAGGGCCTCGTTCCAGAATCCGTCGACCCAGTCGCGGAGCACATGCATTCCGGCCGAGTCGAGCTCGTACAGGTGCCGCGTCCCGTTTCGCCGGTGCGTGACGAGGCCGACGTCCTCGAGGACACGCAGGTGCTGCGAGACCGCGGGGCGGCTCACCGGGAGCTCTGATGCGAGCGCCCCGACCGATCTGGGCCCCGAGCGCAGCAGCTCGAAGATCTGCCGGCGTGTCGGATCGCCCAGCGCGTCGAGAGGATGACCGTTAGCGAACACTTACCGTAAGCTACTACTTACGATAGGAGCTTGTCAACCCCGCCAGTGATTCGTGATCGGTGTGCGCCGGTCACGGCCGAACGCCTTGGGACGGAGCTTCACGCCCGGCGGTGCCTGCCGGCGCTTGTACTCGGCGCGGTCGACGAGGGCGACCGCGCGCTCGACCACGTCTCGATCGAACAGGACGAGCAGGTCCTCGCGGGACCGATCTTCCTCGACGTACGCCTCCAGCACCGGGTCGAGTGCTTCGTAGGCCGGAATCGAGTCCTCGTCGCGCTGATCCTCGCGCAGCTCGGCGCTCGGAGGGCGCTCGATCGTGCTTCGCGGAACGATCTCCCGGCCTGCGCGCTCGTTCAGATGCCGGGCGAGCCGGGTGACGTCGGTCTTGAAGACGTCCTTCAGCAGTGAGAAGCCGCCGACCATGTCGCCGTACAGCGTCGAGTACCCGACTGCGAGCTCCGACTTGTTCCCGGTCGAGACGACCAGCCAGCCGTAGGTGTTCGAGAGAGCCATCAGGAGCACGCCGCGCACGCGTGCTTGCAGGTTCTCGGCCGCCAGGCCGGCGAGGCCGCCGTCGATCTCTCCTCCCAGCGCGTCGTGAAATGCTCGGACGGGCGGCTCGATCGGAAGCTCGCGGAAGTCGCAGCCGAGCCTTTCGGCCACCTCGCGGGCGTCACTCTTCGTCCCTTCGGACGAGAACCGTGACGGCATCGAGACGCAGTGCACACGAGTGGCACCGAGCGCATCGACGCAGAGAGTTGCGGTGACGGCCGAGTCGATCCCACCCGAGACGCCGACGACCACGTCTCGAAACCCGTTCTTCTCGACGTAGTCGCGAAGGCCGAGCGTGAGGGCGAGACGCATCTGTTCGAGCTTCGGCTCGAACGGGAGAGTCTCCGCAGCGACGGGATCGTCGTGCGCGGGCGGAGCGGCAAGCTCGACGGTCGCGACCTCGGGAGCCGCTTCGCGCGAGCGATCGAGCTCGCGGCGACGGATGTCGCTGAGCCGCCGGCCGATTGCGTCCCGCGGCTCCAGGTCGACGACGAGCAGGTGCTCCCGAAAGCCGGGCGCACGGGCAACGACGTCGCCCGCAGGGTCGAGAACGACCGAGTGCCCGTCGAACACGAGCTCGTCCTGGCCACCGGCGAGGTTGCAGAAGGCGACGTACGAGCTCGTGTCACGTGCTCGCGTCACAAGCATCTCCTCCCGCGCTTCGGCCTTGCCGACGTGATACGGAGAGGCGGAGAGGTTGACTATCAGCTGAGCGCCGGCGAGCGCGAGATCCGTCGCGGGCGGCCCGGGCTGCCAGACGTCCTCGCAGATCGTGATCCCCACCGAGGCGTCGCCAAGGGCGAGGACGACGAGGTCGTGACCCTCGGCGAAGTACCGGTGCTCGTCGAACACGCCGTAGTTCGGGAGAAAGTGCTTGCTATAGATCGCCTCGACGCGTCCGCCAGCGCACACCGCGCACGCGTTCGCGAGGTCGCGGTCGAACCACGGCGTGCCGACCAGCGCGACGACTCCGTCGGTGGCGAGCGCGATCTCCTCGAGCGACTCGCGTGCCGCGCGCACGAAGCCGGGTCGCAGCAGGAGATCCTCCGGCGGATAGCCCGTGGTGGCGAGCTCCGGGAAGACGACCAGGTCGGCTCCGAGCGCCTGCGTGTCGGAGAGCGCTCGAATGATCTTCGCTCGGTTGCCGGCCAGGTCGCCGACGACCGTATTCAGCTGTGCGAGCGCGATTCTCATAGTTTTCGCCTCACAGTCACAAACTGAGTGTAACTAGAGTCGGCGGACATGGAGATCACCTTCGAGCGTCACTTTCGCGGTCCGCTGACGTCCGCGAACGGCGGGTATGCCTGCGGCCGGCTCGCGGAGTACGTGGCAGCCGACGAGGTCGAAGTGACGCTCCGCCTTCCACCGCCCCTCGACCGCCCACTCACGATCGAGCGCGACGGAGACGCCGTACGCCTCCTCGACGACCTGGCGTTGGTGGCCGAGGCTCGACCCGCGCTCCTCGCCGTCCATGCTCCGCCTCCGGTCTCGGTCGAGGCCGCCGAGGCGTCGAGAGAGAGGCATATCCGCGAGTGGAGCACGGAGTTCGGCGAGTGCTTCGTCTGCGGCGTCCGCGAGGACGGCCTGGAGATCCGCGTCGGCCTTGTCGCAGGGCGGGAGCCGCTGCACGCGGCGCCGGTCGCGCTTCCTGAGGCCATCCCGGAGATCGTCTGGGCAGCCATCGACTGCCCGGGCGCGTACGCGGTGGGCGCCGAAGGGCGCGGGGAAGTCGTTCTCGGGCGCATGACCGCGCGGGTGTCGCGGGTCCCTGGCGTCGGCGAGCAGTGTGTCGTGACGGCCTGGCCGCTGGGAGAGGACGGGCGCAAGCTCTTCGCCGGTACGGCTCTCTTCGCGGAGGACGGCGAGCTTCTCGCTGCAGCGAAGCAGACCTGGATCGCCCCGCGGGCGTGAGCACGGGCGGGATTCAGCGAGGGTCGTAGGGGCGAGATATATCTCGCCCCTACGAGCGCGGCGTCAGCGCGAGCAAGAGCCCCCCGTCGTCGTCGTACGCCGGGAAGAAATCGACGACGACGCGTTTCTCGATGCCCGCTCGGGTGCGGATCTCGAGCTCCTGCCCGAGCTTGCGTACACCCCACTCGCGCACGAGCTCGATCGGGGACCCGTCCGAGAGGGCGAGTGCCTCGACGACGTCGCGTCCGATGAGGTCCGCGTCGCGGTACCCGGTGAGCTCGAAGACACCACGGCCGGCTGCCAGCACGCGCGTGTCGCGGTCACACACGACGAACCCGGTCTCCGGGGCGGGGTAGTAGTCCTCGAGCAGCTCGAAGAGGAAGCCGAACGCACAGCTCCGGCACTGAACCGCCTGCATCGTGAACCCGTCGTAGCCGTCGAGGTCGACCGATCGCTGCTTGCAGTTGGGGCAGATGAAGTAGGGCACGCCGACGCAGCGTAGGGGACGCGGCCGTTCACACCGCGTTACGTCGCTACCCGATGTCAGGTCGCTCGCGCGATCTCCTCGAGCGCCTCGGGGTTCTCGAGCGTCGACAGGTCACCAGGATCGTGTCCGAGGGCACGGGCCCGCACGGCGCGGCGCACGATCTTGGCGCTCCTCGTCTTGGGCAGGGCCGACACGAAGAGCACGCGATCGGGCGCGAAGGCCTTGCCGAGCTCCTGCGCGACTGCTCCCGCGACGTCGTCCTCCGTCGCCTCGGCGCCAGGCGCGAGCACGCAGTACAGCCATGCGACCTCGCCTTTCACCTCGTGGGGCATGCCGATGGCCGCAGCCTCGGCGACCGCGGGGTGGCTCACGGCCGCCGACTCGAGCTCGGCAGGCCCGATGCGCTTGCCCGCGATGTTGAGCGTGTCGTCAGAGCGTCCGTGAAGGAACCAGTATCCGTCCTCGTCGACCGACGCCCAGTCGCCGTGGGTCCAGACGCCGGGGAAGCGGCTCCAGTACGTCTCCACGTAGCGCTCTGGATCTCCCCAGAGCCCACGGGTCATACCCGGCCAGGCGTGCTTGCAGACCAGCTCGCCGACCTCGCCGCGGACCGGCCGGCCCTCGTCGTCGAAGACGTCCATGTCCTCGCCGAGTGCCGGAAAGCCGACGGAGCACGGCTTCGTGGGACGCAAGACCGTCACCGAGAGGAAGCACGCGCCGACCTCGGTGCCACCGGAGCAGTTGACGATCGGGATACGCCCACTGCCGCAGACGTGCTCGTCGAGCCAGTCGTACGGCCCGCGATTCCACGGCTCACCGGTGGTGACGACGCTTCGCAGCGACGAGAGATCGGCCTCCGGATCGCCGTGTGGGATGAGAGCGCGCACGAGCGTGGGCGACACTCCGAGCATCGTCACGCGCTCGTGCTCGACGATCGTCCAGACGCGGTCCGGTGGTCGGTCCGGCGCTCCCTCTATGAACACCACCATGGCGCCACAGCCCATGGCTCCCACGACCGTCCACGGGCCCATGATCCAGCCCATGTCCGTCGCGAACAGAACCCGATCGCCTGCGCGGAGGTCGGCCTGGTAGGCAGTCTCGCGCACGATCGAGAGGAGGAAGCCGCCCTGGACGTGGAGCGCGCCTTTCGGGCGGCCGGTCGTCCCCGACGTGTATGCGATGAGGTACGGGGCCTCGCTCTCGACCTGTGTCGCCTCGAGCGCTCCGGGCTCGTCGGCGACGATCTCGTCCCACCACACGTCGCGGCCGCTCGTCATCGGGCAGTTCACGCCTGCGCGGCGCCAGACGACGACGTGCTCGACCGTGGGCGCGCCGGGCAGCGCCTCGTCCAGAGCCGCTTTCATGGCAACGAGCCGACCTCGACGGTACGACGCGTCGGCCGTGATGACGACCTTGGCGTGGGCGTCGGCGAGCCGCGACGACACGGCCGGACCCGCGAAGCCCGAGAAGATCGGCACCTGGACGGCCCCGATGTGCGCGCACGCGTGCGACGCGATAGCGGCCTCCGGCGCCATGGGCAGGAAGATGCCCACGGCATCGCCCTCCTCGACGCCCAGCGCTCGAAGCGCCTCGGCGGTCCGTTTGACCTCGCGCGAAAGCTCGGCCCACGAGAGCGACCGCCGGTCTCCCTTCTCTGGCACCCACACGGCCGCTTCGTCGTCCGGACGCTCGCGTGCCCACCGGTGGACGCAGGCGTCGGCGATGTTCAGGTGCGCTCCGACGAACCACGTCGTCCACTCGACACCGCGCGACTCGTCGCGCACTGCGCTCCAGTCGTGCGAGAGCGGGATGCCGAGATCGGTGGCGACTCCGCGCCAGAAGCGGTCGGGCTCCTCGATCGAGACACGGTGCAGCGCCTCGTACGTCTTGCACTCGAGCAACGCGGCCAGGCGCGCGACGTTCGCTTCCTCGAGCTGCGCTGCGCTCGGGGCCCACGTGAAGTCACCCGTGTCGTGGTGGCTAGGCTCCTGAGACATGAGCGCCCGGATCTTCGCAGAGGAGAATCGCAAGTGGCTGACGCTGGCGGCCGTCTCGTTCGGCCTGTTCATGATCATGCTGGACAACACGGTGGTGAACGTCGCTTTGCCGTCGATCCAACGCGAGCTCGGTGCCGACCTCTCGGAGCTCGAGTGGATCGTCACCGGCTACGCGCTGACCTTCGCGTCGCTGATGCTGATCGGGGGAAAGGCCGCCGACGCCTACGGGCGGCGCCGGATCTTCGTCCTCGGGATCGTCGTCTTCACCGTCGCATCACTCCTCTGCGGTCTCGCCGGGTCGTCGGAGATGCTCATCGGCGCTCGTGTCCTGCAGGGAGCGGGCGCGGCGTTGATGAACCCCGCGACGCTCTCGATCATCGCGGCGACGTTTCCTCCTCGTCAGCGAGGGACCGCGATTGGCATATGGGCCGGGACCTCCGCCCTCGCTCTCGCGATCGGACCGCTCGTCGGCGGCCTCATCACGGAGCATCTCGACTGGAGCTGGATCTTCTTCGTCAACGTCCCGATCGGCATCCTCGGAATCGCGGCGAGCTACCTGTTCATCGACGAGTCGCGCGACGAGGGGCACTCCAGCCTCGACCTTCCCGGTCTCGTCACGTCCGCAGTCGGGCTGTTCGCGCTCACGTACGCGTTGATCGAGGCCAACACCTACGGATGGAGCTCACCGCGCATCGTGGGCGCGTTCGTCCTCGCAGGCGCCTCTCTGGCTGCGTTCGTTCTCATCGAGCGCCATCGCCGCGAGCCGATGCTGCCGCTCGAGCTTTTCCGGAGCGGGACGTACACGGGTGCGAACCTGGTGATCCTGCTCGTCGCGCTCGCCATGTTCGGGGTCTTCTTCTTCGTGTCCCTGTACATGCAGAACATCCTCGGCTACTCGGCGGTGCAGACCGGCGCCGCGTTCCTGCCCATGACCGTCCTCATCATCCTCGTCGCCCCCGTCGCGGGCAAGACCAGCGACCGGGTCGGGTCGCGCGGGCTCATGACTGCGGGAATGCTCCTCGTCGCAGCTCAGCTCCTGCTGTTCTCCCGGCTCGGGCTCGACGCGTCGTTCTGGGATCTGCTGCCGGCGCTCATGGTCGGAGGGGTCGGGATGGCGCTCACGATGACGCCCAGCGCCGCCGCCGCGACGAGGAGCGTTCCTGTCGCGAAGTCCGGCGTCGGTTCGGCGGTGCTGAACACGGCACGCCAGGTGGGAGGGACTATGGGGATCGCGGTAATGGGGGCCATCATGGCCGCGCAGCTGGGCAGCCGGCCGTCTCCGGCGGCCTTCATGGACGGCTTCGAGAGCGCCCTGCTCGTTGCCGCGGTGATCGCCGTCGTCGGCGCCGTCGTCGCGTTCACTCTGGTACGCCCCCACGAAGGCGCCGGCAAGGAACGCACGGGACCCACGGCTCCTGAGCCTGTCGCCTAGCCGCGTCGCCTTCTCCAAAAACAAAACGCCCCCGGCTGCGGCTCCGGGGGCGTTTTCCGTTCGAGGCGACCCCTTCCCGGGGCGGCGAGCCGGAAATCTCGTGGCTCTGCGGCCCAGCCACGGTTTCCTGTACTCACCGGCGGATCCGGCGGTGGTGCCCGCGCACCCGATCTGGCGTCCGATCGGTTGCGGTGTGGGCCTGACTATAGGAGCCATGTCCTAAAAAGTCAAGTAGCCCGGTCAAGTGATTTCGGGTAGGGTTACTTGACTAGAAACGGGCAGTCGCACATCACCCGCCAGGGGGAGTGCGGCGGAGCAGGACGCCGAGTTCACTGAAATGAGCATGATCGAAACCGCCGCTACGTCTGCGCCGACTACCGGGTTGCGCCTCGGCGAGCGTGTCCGCGCGCTTCGCATATCTGCCGGCCTCACGCAGTCGGAACTCGCCGGCGAGCGTTTCTCCAAGGAGTACATCAGCCAGATCGAGCGCGGCAAGACCCGCCCGACCGATTCGACGATCGCATGGCTGGCCGAGCGGCTCGGAGTCGACGCGGCCCTCATCTCGTCGGGCGTCTCCACCGAGGAGCGCACGAAGGTAGAGGCAGCGCTGGCTCGTGCCGAAGCCCTTTCGGAGGCGCACCAGTACGACGAGGCGATCGAGGCGTTCCACGAGGCACGCCCCGGCGTCGATGCGACAGGCGCGCCGGCGCTCGAGCTGCGGGCCCTCTCCGGCGAGGCCTGGGCGTTGCAGGAGTCGGGCGACGTCCGGCGAGCGATCGAGCTGCTTCAGCGCGCTCGCGGGCTCGCGGAGCGCGTCGAGTTCTCCGACGTCGACCGGGCAGACGTCCTCTTCCGGCTGGCTGTGTGCCGGTACAAGCTTTCGAGCACCTCGACGGCGATCTCGCTGTTCGATGAGGCGCTCGAGCTGGCTGAGCGCTCGGGACTCCCGTGCGATCTCCTGCGGTCGGACATCCTGCAGAGGCGATCCCGCTGTCATCGGCGACTGCGCGACTACGTCGCTGCGCGCGACGACGTCGAGCGGGCACTGGAGCTCGCGCAGGATCTCGGTGACCGCGCAGCGATCGCCAACGCCTATTTCCAGGCGTCGCTGGTCTCGCAGCGCCAGGGCCACTACGTCCTGTCACGCAGCTATGCGCAGCGTGCGAAGGAGCTGTATCAGCAGTTGAACGACGAGCGAAACGTCGGCCGGCTGCTGCTCATGCTCGGCGGTCTCACGCTTCTCCTCGGAGACGAGGAGCACGCAGTCGAGCATCTGAAGGCGTCCTACTCTCGGGCGCTCGACACCGATTCCCCAGCGGACGCCGCACAGGCGCTCGAGGGGATAGCCAGGGTGCATCTGAACCGTGGTGAGTACGACCAGGCAGACGAGCTCGCACGCAAGGCGCTCGCTCTCCTGCAGGATCGGGAGGACTACCTCCACGAGGTCTGTCCGTCGCAGCTCGTACTGGGACGAGCGCTGTTGGAGCGCGGACGGCTTGAAGAGGCGGAAGAGTGTTTCCGGGCGGCTGATGCGGCTGCTGAGCAGCTGGCGTCGATCAGCCACCGGACGGAGGCGTGGGTCGCGCTGGGGGACCTCGCAGCACGTCGTGGTGAAGACCGCGAGGCCGCACGTCTCTACCGGAACGCCGCTGAGGCGCTCCAGGAAATCCGCTTCTAAGAGAGGAGGTCGCCATGAAGCCGAGGCTGTTGCTCCTGCTGCTCAACCTTGCGTTGCTCGCGGCGTGGCTCGGGAAGGTCCGTCCCGGACACTCCTGGCCCGACGGGAACTAAAACACCGCGTGGCTACACTCGGGCGCGTATGCGCCCTGCTGCGGCACTGACCGTCTTGTCGTGCCTGCTCGCGTCCGCGTGCGGCGGGTCGGGCGACAACGGCGCCACCACGGCGGCCGACCCTGGCGGGGGCATGACGCTCGAGCAACTCTGGCGAGCTCCTGGCGACGACGTCGCGGTCATCTCCGGGACTACGAGTCACGAGCCGGGGAGGAATCGCGTGTCGTTTCTCGTCGTCGACGCCGAAGGGCAGGTGGTCACCCTGCCCACCGCGCGCGTGTGGGTCGCGAAAGCCCTCGACGCGCGGCCGTTCCTCGAGACGAGCGCCAAGCTCGAGCGGATCGGCGTACCCGGTGGCGACGTCGCCGATGCGAGCCACATCTACGTTGCCGAGCTCGAGCTCGACCATCCGGGGAAGTACTGGCTGCTCGCCGAGCCCGAGGGCGGGCCTAAGCCCGTGCAGGCCGTCGGGAACGTTGTGGTCACCGAAACCGACTCCGCTCCGGACGTCGGCGACCCGGCGATCGCCTCCGACAACCCGACGATCGCCTCCACCCGACGTGACTTCTCGAAGCTCACGACACGCACGCCCCCGGACGAGCTGCTCCTCGAGCACTCGGTCGCGGGCTCGTTACGGGCGAAGGCGCCTTTCGTCGTCACGTTCTCGACACCCAAGTTCTGCTCGAGCCGGACGTGCGGCCCGGTCGTCGATGTCGTCGAGGAGGTCGCGCGTCGTCTCGAGGAAAGCGACGTCCGTTTCATCCACGTCGAGGTCTTCAAGGGCAACGATCCGGCGAAGGGCTACAACCGCTGGATGCAGGAGTGGGGGTTGACGACGGAGCCGTGGACGTTCCTCGTCGGACGTGACGGCAAGATCGCGGAACGGTTCGAAGGGACGGTCTCGGTCGCGGAGCTCGAGGCCGCGGTGCGCGAGAAGCTGATTCAGTAGCTGTCGCCGAGACGTTCGACGACGATGTTGGGCACGCGCGCCATCGGGCTCAACGAGAGCACGGTCCGGACGAGCGCGACGATGTCCTCGGGCTGGATCTGTTCCTCGCCTGCGAGCCCGGTCCACTCGGTCATTTTCGTAGCTACGAATGCCGGTGAGATGGTCGTCGCGCGGATGCCATGCTCCGCCTCCTCGCGATTGAGCGAGCTCGTCCACGAGCCCGATCCGCTTCGTGTCCTGATCCGCGAACGAGCCGCCGATGCCGAGGCCGGCCGAGTTGACGAGGACGTTCATCCCGCCGAACTGCTCGACGTGAGCGGCGACGACACGGACGCACTCGTCCGCATCCCCGAGGTTCGCCGGCAGCGCGAGCGCGGACAGCTCGGTCGCCGCCTGCTCGAGCGGCTCGGGCCGCCGTGCCACGAGCGTGAGCTCGTAGCCGTCCTCGCGCAGGGCGCGCGCGATGGCGAGCCCGATCCCGGACGAGCCTCCCGTCACGAGCGCCGACTTCACGGCGGCGAGTCTAGGGGGACGCGGGAGCCCACGAGGAAGTCAGCGGCCGCCGAGGGGGCGGCGGCCGCTGTGTCAGGGGGAGAGGAGAAGGGGACGGATCTCTCCACGGTGACTGTTCGCCGTGTCCGTGGGTTCCCCTCCCGCCTACAGTTCAACGGATGGAAGGCGCCTCGCTGACCTCTCTGGCGCGTGCCGGCGGCTGTGCCGCGAAATACGCGGCCGGCCGGCTCGAAGCCGTTCTGGCCGGGCTAGCGCCGGCGGAGGCAGAGGATCTCCTGGTCGGGCTCGATCCGGCAGACGACGCAGCTGTCTATCGCCTCGACGCCGACCGCGCGCTCGTCTTCACCGTCGACTTCTTCCCACCGCTGGTCGACGACCCGCGTACGTTCGGCGCGATCGCGGCGACGAATGCGCTGAACGACGTCTTCGCCATGGGTGGCACACCGCTCCTCGCCCTGTCCATCGCCGCATTCCCGGAGGAGCTTCCGACGGAGGTGCTCGGCGAGGTTCTCGCAGGCGCCGACGAGCGTGTGCGTGCCGCGGGGGCGCTCCTCGCCGGAGGGCACACGATTCGCGACGACGAGCCGAAGTACGGGCTGGCCGTTGTCGGAACCGTTCATCCCGATGCCGTCTGGCCCAAGGCCGGAGCTCGGCCTGGCGACGTGCTCTTCCTGACGAAAGCACTCGGGACCGGCATCGTCCTGCAGGCCGAGCGCGACGGTTCGGCGCCCGCGGGGGCGCTCGACGCCGCCGTAGCCGTGATGGTGGAGCTCAACAAGGAGTCGGCTGACCTGCTTCGTCCGTTCGCACCGAACGCCGTGACGGACGTGACCGGCTTCGGACTGCTCGGCCATGCGCACGAGCTGGCCTCGCGGAGTGCCGTTCGCGCCGTGCTGGACGCCGGTGCTCTCCCTTCGCTTCCGGGCGCACTCGAGTTGGCACGAGACGGCGTTCGAACGGGCGGAGATCGAAGGAACCGCGAGTACGCCGGCCCCCACGTCGAGAGCTACGCCGACGCAGCATTCGAAACCCTCGCCTACGACCCGCAGACCGCCGGCGGCCTGCTCGTCTCGGTACCCGGGGAGCGGGCGGCCGTCCTCGAAGCGACGTTCTCCACAGCAGGGTTGCTCGCTCGCAGGATCGGACGGGTCGAAGCCGGCTCCGGCGTCGTCCTCGAGGCGTGAGCGTCGCAGTCATCCGAGCCAGGACGCTGTCCGCTCTGGGCTTCCTCCGGCTTGCGGCCGCGTCGTGTGTCGCGCTGTTCCTCGTCGTCACGTCCGGCGCCTTCGTACGGCTCACCGGGTCCGGCCTCGGCTGCGAGAACTGGCCGAGCTGCGGCGACAAGCCGTACCCGGAGCAGGGCTTCCACGCCTTCGTCGAGTTCGGGAATCGGATGGTCGCCCTCGTCGGAATCGTGCTCACACTGGTGACCTGGCTCGCATCGCGGAGAGTGGCGGGACTCTCGGGCTACGCCAGGTGGGGTGCGCTCGCAGCGTTCCTCGTCGCCGCGGCGCAGATTCCGATGGGGGGGATCACGATCGCGCTCGATCTGCACCCGCTCGCGGTTATGACCCACTTCCTCCTCGGCCTTGCCGTCGTCGCGTTCTCCGTGATCGTCGTTCTCGAGGCGTGGAGCCTCGTCGGAGGGCTCGCGACTCCGGCGGGCTCACGCTGGCTTCGCCTGGTGGTGACGTGGATCGGGCTACCAGTGTGCGCGGCGCTGGTGGTGACGGGCGCCGTCGCTACCGCCTCGGGACCGCACCCGGGCTCCAGTGACGACGTCGAGCGCCTGGGTGTGGCCATCACGGAGACCGTGTACGTCCACGTGCGAGTGGCGGCCGCGTTCGGGATCGGCGTCCTGGTCGCCGGCTGGCTCCTGTGGCGGCTGCGCGACACCCATCCGGGCATCGTCCGACTGTGGGGGCTCCTTCTCGGCGTGCTCGTCGCGCAGGCGATCCTGGGCGAGGTGCAGTACCGCAGCGCCCTGCCCTGGGGGCTCGTGCTCGCCCACGTGTTCCTGGCGGCGACGATCTGGTCCTCGAGCCTGGCGCTCGCCTGGGTGCTCTGGCGCCCACCTGCGGCGCTGACGCGGAAGTAGGCTTGTCGGGTGGCCGACGAGCTCCGCATCCACGAGCATCCGACGCTCCAGCGACCGGTCCTGATCGGCGCCTTCAGAGGCTGGAACGACGGCGGCCAGGCGGCGACGCTGGCGGCCGGCTACCTCGCGCGGCTGTGGGGGGCCCGAAAGTTCGCGGACATCGATCCCGAGCTCTTCGTTGACTTCCAGGCGACGCGGCCGATGGTTTCCCTCGAGGAAGGGACCACCCGAAAAATCGATTGGCCCGAGAACACGTTCTTCCGAGCACCCATCCCGGGCGCCAACCGCGATGCGGTCCTGCTCGTGGGTGTCGAGCCCAACTACCGCTGGCGCACGTTCAGCGAGCTGATCGCCGGGCTTGCGCGAGATCTCGGCGTGGAGCTGGTCGTCACGCTCGGTGCCCTGCTGGCGGACGTCCCGCACACCCGTCCGTCACCTGTCACCGGTGCGGCAACCGATCCGCAGCTCGTCGACGAGCTCGGCCTGCAGCTGTCTCGCTACGAGGGCCCGACCGGGATCGTCGGGGTCCTGCTCGACGCCTGCCGGCGTGCGGACATCCCGTCGGTGAGCCTGTGGGCGGCAGTTCCACACTACGTTCAGCTCGCGCCCAGCCCGCGCGCCGCCAGGGCGCTGTGCGAGCGACTCGCGGGCGTGCTCTCGACCGAGATCGACATCGCCGAGCTCGCCGAGGCGGAGGACGAGTACGTCGAGCAGGTGTCGCAAGCGGTCGCAACCGATGCCGACACGGCCGCCTACGTCGAGGAGCTCGAGCATCGAGCGGATTCGCTCGACTGGCTCGAGGAGTCGGGAGGACTGCCGTCCGGCGACGCGCTTGCCGCCGAGATCACCCGCTTTCTCCGGGATCGCGAGTCGAACGGCGACCACGAGCCCGAGACGGGCGGGCCGGGTTAGGCGGCGTCCTCTTCGGGCTCTTCGGGAGCCTGGCTGAACCCGGGCTCCAGGACTTCTTCGGTCGGCGCCTCCGCCGTGACGGGTGCGTCGACCGTCGGGGCGCCCTTGCGCTTCCGACGTCGCCGCCTCGACTTGCGTGCGGTCAGCTTGGGCGCGGGAAGGTTGTCCGCGAGCGCGTTGGCGATCTCGGCGATCGTTCCCAGCTCCTCACGAGCCTTGTCGAGCGCGTTGTTCGCACGTGGCGTGTAGCCGTCGGCCGAGGCCAGGAGCGCGGCGCCAACGGGTAGGGGCATCGCCTGCGCCACCTCGACGAGGCGGTTGACGTTCTCCTCGTGACGGTAACCCCGTGAGTTCGCCGCTGCCCCAAGAAGCCGCTTCGCCTCCGGGAACTCCGTCGAGACCCGCCGGTCCTGCACCTTCCGTGTCGTTCGCGCGAGCCTCCACGTCCACCGGGCCAGGATCTGATCAGGCGCAGCCGGCTTTCCCTCGCCGATTGCGCGGAGTAGGACGCGCACACCGGCAGCCCGGTCCTTCTCCCACGTCGGCGCCTGGGTCACGAGCGTGACGAGATCGTCGAAGTCGGCGCGCTCGACCGGGGTCGCCACGCGATCCAGGAGCGCGGTCATGCGCAGGCGGCGGTTGGGATTCTCGGCGGCGCACGTGGCCAGGAACTGCTCGAGCGCGCCCTTGTTCGCGCGGCCTTCGGCGAACTTGCGGGCGAACTCCGTTCGCTGGTCGAACCTGATCTGGCGCCCGGCGATGGTCGCCCAGAAGCGCTGCTCGTCGTCGTCGAGGTACTTCGGATCGATCCGTTGCCATTCGCGCTGGATCACGGCGAGCCGCCGTCCGACGTCGGGCGTCACCGGGACGAGCCACGGAACCGGGGAGAGCTTGCGGCGTGCCCGCCGCTGCTGTCGCCGACGTGGTGCGGGCGTCACTCGTGCGCCCTCGCGGTAGAAGTCCGCGTCGAGCAGCGCGTGGAGCGACACGACGCGATCGTTGTGCGTTGCCCCCTTGGGCACGAAGTCGACGACGACGCCCGCTTCCTTGCGCGGGTGGATGCGCATGATCCGACCGATCCGCTGCTGGTAGACGCGACGCGAAGCCGTGGGCGCGAGGTGCATGCAGACCGTCGCGCGCGGCGAGTTCCACCCCTCGGCGAGGAGCTGAGCGTTGATGAGGACGTTGATCTCGCCACGCTCGTACGCCGCGAGCGTCTCCGCGAGGCGGGCCGGGGGCGTCTTCCCGGACACGGCCTCTGCTTTGAGGCCGGCCGCGCGGAACTCCTGCGCGAGGTTGTACGCGTGTGCGACACCCGCTGCGTAGACGATCCCGGGCGTCGAGCCGAAGCGCTCTCGGTACAGGCTCGCCGCCGCCTGGTTGAGAGCTTCGTGGTCGAGAGCGGCCGCGAGGGCGCGCTCCTCGAAGTCGCCGCCCACGATCGGCACGGAGTTGATGGCCGCCGCCGGGGGAACGCGCAGGTTGCGCAGCGGCGCGATGAGACCGCGCCGCGCGGCGTCGCTCAGCGGGAGGTCGTCGACCGAAGCGGGGAAGACGTCGGACACCTGCTTCGCGATGAGGTGCTCCGTAGCGGTCATCCCGATGTACAAGGGCTCGTGGAAGGCGCGAATAGCGGCGCTCGTCTTCTCCCCGAGGGCCGTGTGCGCCTCGTCGCAGAGGACGAGGTCGTAGGTCTGCCGATCGAGCTCGCTTCCGTGGCGCGCGAACCAGGCATATGTCTGGATGGTGATCGGGTTGTCGCGCGGGGCATGCCCCCCGGCCAGAACGGCGTCGGCGAAGCGGTCCGCATATCCCTCGGTCGTGAGGTCGCGCTTGAACTGCGAGACGAGAAGCCGTCGATGCGTGAGGATCAGGACACCGAGGCCACGTGCGGCCTCGACGAATCCAGCCGCTGCGATGGTCTTGCCGGAGGCGGTCGGGTGGCGGAAGCGATAGCGACGGACGGCGCCCGGATCTGCCCCGCTGAAGCTCGGCTCGAGATCCTTCTCCTCGATGAAGCCGGCGTCGAAGTCGTCGTCGGCCTCCTCGTCCAGCTCGGCCTCGACGACGACGCCGTTGCCGCCGCTCCCGTTCCCGTTCTCGTCCGCCGAGCGCTGCGTCGCCGCGATGAGCTCGGCGAGCATGCCGGTGAGCGCGTCGACCTGGTGGCGGCGAAGCTCCGTGCCTGCAGCCGTTCGCGCCGGGTTCTCGGTCAGGACCCGCTCGAGCCCGAGCATCAACCCGTAGCGAACCTTCCAGCGTGTCGACGGCTTCGTCCTGGCGGCCTCCATCTCCGTGATCGCGTCGTCGAGCGCAGCTCGCCGCGCAGTGCCCGGAGCGAGCGCGGCGACAGGATCCTCGTCGGGTTGGAGGAAAGGCTCGCCAACCCAGCTCTCGGCGCGATGGGCTGCAGCGGTCAGGTGCTCGGGTGTGTCCGACGTCAGCGTCGGGATGATCGTCGCCTCGTGCATTCACGCAGCACGTACAGCCGTGCCGCTCCTTCCGAAGAGTTGACGCTCGCCTGTTGACCCGCGAGCGGTACCGGCAGAGCATACCTCAGCGCGCGGCGGAGAGGGTTACGAAGACGAACTCTGCTGTCCGCGGGCGGCCGAGCGCTTTCGAACGAAAGCTGCATCGCCCCTGCGCTGCTTCTCTGCGATCGTGGGCGTCGTGACCGTGCGGATCGACGTATCGCTCGAGGGCGTCGACTGGGTGCAGGCCAAGGCCGATCTGGCAGCGGACGACTTCGACAACGGCCGAACCCCGGAAGCCCTGCGACGCTCGTTCGAGCAGTCTCAACACGTGGCCTTCGCCTGGAGTGGTGACCGAGTCGTCGGTATGGCGCGTCTCCTCTCGGACGGGGTGTGCAACGCGTACCTCGTCGACGTCTGGACGGCCTCCGCGTACCGGAGGCGCGGCATCGCGGCTGCCATGATCCGTCGCCTGCTCGACGAGGTCCCAGGCCAGCACGTCGGGCTTCAAACACACGAAGTGCAGCGGCTGTACGAGTCGCTCGGTTTCCGGCCGCAACCCGAGTTCTGGTCGGTCGTCGTCGGCTCCTGGCTCGACAACGACGCCAACCGCTGATCGTCACGGCGCGGACGCGGTGCGCGAGCGGCGCGTCAGGCTGCCGGGGTCGCCGCCGCAATGTCGGCGAGCGGGCGGCCGACGACGCGTTCAGACACGCCCGTCTGGTCGAGGTGCTTGGTGATCCCTCCCAGCCAGAACGGGAAGCCGGCGCCGAGGAGGAGGCAGGTGTCGATGTCCGCGGCCTCGGCGACGACGCCGTCCTCGAGGATGTGCCGCGACTCGTCCGCGAGAGCCTCGAGCACCGCAGTGTGGAGCGCGTCCACGCTCCGCGGCGCGTGCTCGACGACCACCGGCTCCCCGCCGTCGGCGAGGCTCTCGAGGGTCTTCGACAGAGGGAAGCGATCGGGCCACGCATCGTGGAGCGTGTGGCGAACGTGATTCGCGACTTTCGGGCCGACGAGCTGGAGCAGGACCGACGGTGCCATGGGCAGGCCCATTCGGAGCACTGCCTCGTCGGTCTCGTCGACGGTGTTGCCATGATCGAGCGCCTCGGTGACGACCGAGCCCTGGCGACCGAGCAGTCGGTTGACGACGAAGCCCGGCGCATCCCGGACGGGCACGCCTGTCTTGCGGAGCGCCTTCGTCACCGCGTGCGCGGTCGCCAGCGAGGCGTCGTCGGTCTGCGGCGTGCGCGCGAGCTCGACGAGCGGAAGCACGGCCACGGGGTTGAAGAAGTGCATTCCGACGAGGCGCTCGGGGTGCTCGAGCTCGCCGCCCATCTCCGTGACCGAAAGAGAGGACGTGTTCGTTGCGAGGACGCACCCAGGCGAGACGACGCGCTCGAGCTCCGCGAAGACCTCTTTCTTGACGGCTAGCTCCTCGAAGACCGCCTCGAGGACGAGGTCGCAGCCTTCGAAGACGTCCCACTCGGTGTCGCCGGTGACGAGAGTGCCGAGGAACCTCGCCTTGCCTTCGCCGAGGCGGCCGCGGCGCACGAGGTCGTCGAGCTCCTCGCGTATCCAGGCGACCGCCTCGTCGACCTGCTCTTGCGTCAGGTCGCGCAGCACGATCGGCACCTCGAGGCGTCGCAGGAACAGCAGCGCAAGCTGGCGCGCCATGAGCCCAGCGCCGACGATGCCGACCTTCTGCACGAGGCGAGGGTCGGCGTCGGGCATCCCTAACCCCCGCTTCGCGCGCCGCTCGACGAGGTTGAAGGCGTACACGGACGCCTGCGCCTGCGGCCCGGGAAGGAGCTCGGCAAGTGCGTCCTCCTCCGCGCGGTAGCCGTCCTCGAGCGACCACGTCGCTGCGCCTTCGATCAGGTCGAGCGCGCGGTACGGGGCCGGAGCCGCGCCGTGCACCTGCCCGTCGAGGCGCGAGCGCGCCTTCCGGCACACCTCGGTGACGTCAGAAAGGTCCGCAGCCGGGCGGCGCTTGCCCTCGCCCTCCTCGACCTTGTCGAGCAGGAAAGCGAGCGATTCGTCGAGGAACTCGACGGGCTCGAGCACCGCGTCCGCGAGCCCGGCCTCGAGTGCCTGCTGCGCGTTCAGCATGCGGTTCTGCCGGAGCGGGCTCTCGACGATGAACTTCACCGCTTGCTCGGCACCGACCAGCTGCGGGACGAGCTGCGTCCCGCCCCAGCCAGGAATCAGGCCCAGGAAGACCTCCGGGCAGGCGAAGTGACGGACGGACGACGAGATCGTGCGGTAGTCGCAATGCAGCGCGATCTCGACTCCGCCTCCGAGCGCCGCGCCGTTGACCGCCGCCACGGTGACGAACGGGAGGTCGCGGATGCGGCCGAAGAGCTCGTGCCCTGCCTCGCCGCCGAGTCGCGCGCGCTCGGGCGTTATCTCCCCGAACTCGCCGATGTCCGCGCCGACGGCGAAGACGAAGGGCTTCCCGGTGAGCAGCAGCCCGCGCCAGTCACGCGTCCTCAGCTGGTCGAGCACCCCTTCGAGCGAGCGCAACGCCGCCTCGCCGAACGTGTTCGGCTTCTGCCAATCCTCGCCGTTGTCCATCGTCACGAGCGCGATCGGGCCGACACGCGTAGCGATCCTCTGGAGCTTGAACTCGGTGGCCCTAGTCACCCTGGAGGTTCTCCCAGAGGATCGCTGCGCCCATCCCGAGGCCGATACAGAGAGCGGTGAGGCCGAACCGCGACCCGGGCAGGTCGCGGAAGCCCCGCGCGAGCTGAGCCATCAGGCGGACACCGGTTGCGGCAAGCGGATGGCCGCAGGCGATCGCGCCGCCGTACGGGTTGAGCCGCGGGTCGTCCGGCGCGACGCCGGCGCCGTCGCACCACGTCAGCACCTGGACGGCGAACGGCTCATTGAGCTCGAAGAGGTCGACGTCTTCGATCGTCAGGCCGGCGCGTCCGAGCACCCTTTCGGTCGCCGGAACCGGCCCGAGCCCCATGAGATGCGGCTCGACGCCCGCGTAGGCGAAGCCGGCGAGACGCATTCTCGGCTCGAGGCCGAGCTCCTTCGCAGCGTCCGCGGAGGCGATCAGAGCCGCAGTCGCGCCGTCCGTCAGGCCTGCGGAGTTCCCCGCCGTCACGCGTCCGCCCGCGCGGAACGGGGTGCGGAGGGTCGCGAGCGCTTCCATGGTCGTGTCCGGACGGAGGAACTCGTCACGGTCCGCGACCTTCCAGCCCTCGTCCGTGAAGACCGACATCGGTACGACGATCTCGTCCATGACGCCGTCGTCCCATGCCTTGCCCGCACGCCGCTGCGACTCCACCGCGTACGTGTCGGCAGCCTCCTTCGTCAGGTGCGGGAACGCATCGTGCAGGTTTTCCGCCGTCTGTCCCATGCTGGCTGCCGACTCGTCGATCAGCCGCTCGGCGACGAAGCGGGGGTTGAAGTCGACGTCGTCGCCCATCGGATGGTGGCCCATGTGCTCGACGCCACCCACGAGGACGACGTCGGCGGCGCCCATCGCGATCTCCCCGGCTCCCGCAGTCGTCGCGGTGAGCGCGCCTGCGCACATGCGGTCGACCGCGAAGCCCGGGACGGTCGTGGGCAGGCCGGCGAGAAGCGCGACGGCACGCCCGAGCGTGAGGCCCTGATCCCCGACCTGCGCCGTCGCGGCGAAGACC
>JAIBJO010000148.1 GCA_020029615.1 Actinomycetota bacterium | reverse complement strand
GCAGGCCTCCTCGACCCGACCCGAGATGTCGTGCCCCGGTTCGTGGATCACCTCGCCGGTGGTGAGGTTGATCTTCAGGACCCCGATGAAGTCGAACGGGAGCTGTCCGACGATCGAGAGGACTTCCGAGCCGTCCTTCGTGACCTTGACGTGGTCGGCCCCGACGTCACGGAATCGATAGCTGTTGCCACCTGCCATCGCGGTGAGCGCGAAATTGAGCGTGTTGAGCGTCACGTTCGTCCCATTTTCGAACACCCGGAGCGTGACATGGCCTCGAATGTGCGTTGTGACCGGCACGCCGCACGCCTCCGAAAGGCCTTCGTCGAGAAACGTCCTGTCGACGTCGAAGCGCTCTATCGTGGGCTTTCCCGCGACTGCTGCAGGCGCGATGGCAACCGCGATGACAACCACCCCCGCGAGCAACGCGATGACGCTCCTGTAGGTCTTGGTCATCGATCCTCCGCTCATTGCCTCCTCCTCTGTTCGGGCCCGCCGGTGCGAGCCGACCCCTCGAGCGTTGCGCAGCGCGGTTTCAGATCACCCCCGAGGCCGGAAACAGCCGGTAAACGCGGCCGTTGTCGCGGCGCGGGACAGCGTGGTGGCGTCGCCCGGACGCAGCGACGTGTGATTCAGAAGTCTCGGCCCGCTCGGGTCCGTCGAGGCTGACGGGCCGCGCCGGCTCGGAGCTGGTCGGCGAGCTCGAGCTGATCGTCTCGCGCAATCGCTACCGAGAGCGCCTGCGCCGGCAGCTGATGCCGGCGCTCTCCGGGAATCGAGCGCTTCGACTCGTTCGTGCGCAGGAGATGACAGAGCCGGCGCGGTTCGTGTATGAATCGCTCCATGTCAAAGCCTTCCCCAGATCTGCTCCGCAATGTTCGCCTCTTCTCGGGCCTCGACGAGAAGGAGCTCGAGAGCCTCGCGGACGAGTTCAACGAGCGACGCTTCGCCGCGGGCGACAAGATCGCGCTCGAAGGCGAAGGTGGATTGATGTTCTTCGTCGTCGAGAGTGGAGAGGCGACGGTCGAGATCCACGGCGAGGAAGTCGGGAAGCTGGGGCCGGGGGCGGCCTTCGGCGAGATCGCGCTGATCGACCGCCGCCCGCGAACGGCGACGGTGACCGCGGTATCGGACCTACGCACGTACGGCCTGCCGGTGTTCGTCTTCCGGCCGTACGTCGAGGCGCGGCCTGAGCTCGCCTGGAAGCTGCTCGAGTCGATGGCCGATCGGCTCGCGGCCGCCGAAGCACGGTAGTTCGCCTCAGCAGACCGAGAGCGACCGACCGCCGTTAGGCGGCCAGTCGGCGGCCGAGATCGACGAGGTCCGCCTCCGCACGGGATGGTTCGCCCGACAGCGATACCGTCTCGACGCCTGCCATCACGGCTCGAACACGTCCTCCGAAGACGACGCAGCGTGCCCTGACCGCCAGGCAGCGGGAGACGACCTCTCCGGGCGCTTTTCCCTCCGCCGTCGTCGAATCGACCTGGCCCTCGCCCGTGACGACGAGGTCGTGGCCGGCGAGGTGACCGTCGAAGTCGAGGAGGTCGAGCACGGTAGCGGCGCCCGGGACGAGCTCGCCGCCGAGCGCGGCGAGCGCCGCACCGAGACCGCCTGCGGCACCCGATCCTGGGAGATCGGCGTACGGAGCGAGCTCCGGCATCGACGCGAGCCTGCGCTCGAGCTCGGCGACGTCGGCGTCGGACGCGCCCTTCTGAGGCCCGAACAACCTCGCTGCGTCGGCGAGCCGGGTACGCACGTCGCACAGCACGACGACTGCGACCGGAAGCTCCCGAAGGCACTGACGGAGACCGGCGCCGCCGTCGACGGTGGCGGTCCCTCCGAGCGCAACGACAACGGACGAAGGTTGCTCCGCCAGCACCGCGAGCAGGAGCTCTCCGAGCCCACGGCTGGACGCGCGCAGCGGATCGAGCTCAGCCGGCTGCAACAACGGCAGGCCGATCGCGGACGCGGCTTCGAGGACCGCGCGGCCGTCGGGGAGCAGCAACCAGCGCGCGGGTACCGGCCGGCCGATCGGGTCGGACACGACGGCTTCGCGCCATTCTCCCCCGTGAGCAGCCGCCAGCACTTCGCAGGTTCCCTCGCCGCCGTCGGCGACAGCCAACTCGGTGGCCTCGACGCCTTCCTCGCGGAGCCCTCGGCCGAGGGCAGCCGCAGCAGCCCGTGCCGAGAGGACGCCCTTGAGGCTAGCGGGGCACAGGAGCGCTCTCACGCGCGGCCTCGAGCTCATGCTCGCGGTCGTGCTCGAGCTCCTCGATCATGTCCGCGACGCCCTCGACCGCGTTCTCTGCGGAGTCCTCGTCTTCCTGCATGCGTCGGAGCACCGCGAACGAGACCCCTTCTCGCGCGAGCGCGATGAGGCCCAGACCGACCCCGCACGCGATCTCGATCGCCTGCAAGGCGAGGCCGTATGCAAAACCCGTCGCGTACGGGACGCCATAGTTGCGCAGCGGGAGCGCGACCGCCGCCTGGACGAGGCCGATGTTCCCAGGCCACAGAGGCACGATGGTCGCCACGTTCATGAGCACGAGAACGAGCCCCGCGGCCGGCAGCGGCGCGTCGATGCCGAACGCCTGCATCGTGGCGTACACCGCGAGAAGCTGCAGAAGCCAGCCGCAGCATTGAAGAAGGATCGCGCCGGCGAGTGGCAGCGGCGCGTTGAGCACCGAAAGCCCCTGTCTCGCCATGACCAGGAGCTCGCGCACAGATCCGACTCCCTCGCGCATCACCGTCCGGTGGTGGCGCCGTGCGCCGAGCCACGCGATCGTGAACAGGGCAAAGCCGACGAGGGCGCCGATGCCGAAGGCGACGACGGCCCAGTGAGGCACCTCGGCGGTGAGGAGCACCCACACGACCAGGATCGTCGCCGGAACGAGATCGAAGAGCCTGTGCGCGAACACGGTCCCCACCAACGTCGCGCTCGTTCCCGCGGGTGCATCGGGGAGGTGGCGACGCAACGTCGCGACGCGAGCAAGCTCGCCCAAGCGGCCGGGAACGACGGTGTTTGCAAGCAGTCCGACGCCGAACGCCGAGAGGACGTCGGCGAGCCGCGGTTGCTGCTCCGAGGGCAACGCCTGGCTGATGGTCATCCGCCACGAGTACGCCCGGAACAGCGTCGACACGACGTTCAGGAGGAAAGCGAGCACGATCCAGCTCCAGATGACGAACCTGAACGCGTCGAAGACACTCCCCCAATCCGGGCCCCGCCACCAGACGAGGACCATGGCGAGGAAGAGCGCCAGGACGGCCACGGCTGCCTGCGTCCACCCCGAGCGCCAGACGCGCACCACCGTCGTCACGCGGCCTCCGCCCTGCGGTCCTCGACGCCGGCGACGCGCTCGTACACACCGACGAGGCGCTGCGCAATCCCCGGCCAGGCGTACCGCTGCACTGCGATCTCGCGCGCACTCCTGCCCATCGCCTCACGCCGCGGCTCGTCCTCGACCAGCGCGACGATCGCCTCGCGGAGCGCAGTCGGGTCGTCCGGTGGAACTGCGGTTGCCGCCTCGGGCTCCAGCACCTCCCGATAGCCGGGAATGTCCGACGCCACGGCGGGGAGCGCGCACGCAAACGCTCGTGTCAGCACCATGCCGAAGCTCTCCTGCCCCATCGACGGCGCGACCAGCGCCTTCGCCCCGAGAAGCGTTCGCGTCAGGTCGTCCTGGCTGAGGAAGCCGACGACGTCGATGCCGTCGTCCGGCACGCGCAGGCGCGTCAAGAGGAGCCGCACGGCCAGCGGGTCGGCGCCCGCGACCGTGAGGCGGAGCCCCGTGCGCTCGCGGATCGCGGGCCACGCACGAAGGAGCACGTGCAGTCCCTTTCGCGGCTCCTGCCGACCGGCGAAGACGACTCGATGCTCGCGGTCACCGACGGGGGCCGACTGGGGGACGAGCACGCCGTTCGGAATGACCTCGTACTCGCCCGGAAGCCAGCGTTGCTGGGAGGCTCGTGCGCGCTCGGAGACGGCGATGCGGTGGTCGATCCGGTCGACGAGGAATCCCCAGAGAGGCTTGCAGCCCTTCATCCAGCCGAGCTCGCCGGAGGCGTGAAACGTCGCGACGATCGGCGTCCGCGCGAGAATGAGCGCCGACAGGCAGATCGTAGGGGTCATCGGCTCGTGCAGGTGGAGGACGTCGAAGCGCTCGCGGTCGAGCGCGCGACGGATTCGGGAGAACGTCCGCGGCGATAGGACGATGTTGGGAAGCGAGCCGTTGGCAGGGACGATCACCGACCGACCGACCGGGATCACGTTGGCGGGCGGGTCGCCGTGGCGACCGATCCGAGGGTGGAGCACCCGCGTGAACTGCCCAGGCGGATCGTTGCCCATGATCAGGCGCACCTCGTGGCCGAGCTCCTCGAGTGCCGCCGCCTGCGCTTCCGCGTGCTCGACGACCGCGCCCCAGAACGACCAGGAGAACGGGACGACGATCCCGATCTTCAC
>JAIBJO010000058.1 GCA_020029615.1 Actinomycetota bacterium | reverse complement strand
CTCCGCTTCGACGAGTTCCTCGGGAAGGTGAAGCAGCTCGTCTTCGTCTCCGCGACCCCGGGGCCGTTCGAGCTCTCGCGCTCGAAGGTGGTCGCCGAGCAGCTGATCCGCCCGACGGGTGTCGTCGACCCGGAGATGGAGCTGCGCCCCACACGCAACCAGATCGACGATCTTCTCAACGAGATCCGCCACCGCGAAGAGGTTGGGGAGCGCGTCCTCGTCACGACGCTGACGAAGAAGATGGCCGAGGACCTCACCGACTACCTGCTCGAGGCGGGCGTCCGCGCGCGCTACCTCCACTCCGAGATCGACACGCTCGACCGGATCGCCATCATCCGCGAGCTCCGGCTCGGCGACTTCAACGTCCTCGTCGGCGTCAACCTCCTGCGCGAGGGGCTCGACCTCCCGGAGGTGTCCCTGGTGGCAGTGCTCGACGCGGACAAGGAGGGCTTCCTCCGTGGGAAGACCGCGCTCATCCAGACGACGGGCCGCGCCGCCCGCAACACGGCCGGCAAGGTGCTCCTGTATGCCGACAAGCGCACGGAGGCGATCGTCGGGGCGATGGACGAGACGTCACGCAGGCGCGCCTACCAGGTCGCGTACAACGAGGAGCACGGAATAACGCCGGAGACCATCGTCAAGGGCGTCTCCGACATCTCCGAGCTCCTCTCGCTCGAGTCACCGCATGTCCCGGCCTCGCGTCGCCGCCGTGGCAAGGCCGAGGTGGAAGGGATGTCGCGCGAGGAGCTCGAGAAGCTCGTCATCACGCTCGAGGAGGAGATGTACCTCGCTGCCGAAGAGCTGCGCTTCGAGTACGCCGCCAAGCTCCGCGACGAGATCAAGGAACTGCGGCGGGAGCTCACGGCGCTCGCCGAGGCTTGACATATTGATGCACCGCCCGACGTCACCGTCCTCGTCTACGCGTTTCGCGCTGAGCTCCCCGAGCACGAGGGCTGCCGGCAGTGGCTCGAGGGCGTCGTTCGATCGGACGCGGACTTCGCCGTCTTCGACCTCGTACTGAGCGGCTTCCTCCGGATCGTCACGCATCCCCGCGTCTTCAAGACGCCGACGCCGTTCGACGCGGCGCGCGACTTCGTGGACGTGCTCAGGACGCGCCCGAACTGTGTTCTCGTGCAGCCGGGCGCACGGCATTGGGGGATCTTCGAGAGGCTCTGCCGCGAATCCGGAGCCAGGGGCAACCTGGTCGCGGACGCCTATCTTGCGGCGCTCGCCGTCGAGGCCGGCTGCGACTGGGTGACGACGGATCGTGACTACACTCGCTTCCCCGGTCTCAGCATGCGCACGCCGCTCGTCTAGGCTGAGCGCCATGTGCCGAAACATCAAGACGCTCCACAACTTCGAGCCTCCAGCGTCCGAGGAGGAGGTTCGTGCCGCGGCGCTCCAGTACGTGCGCAAGGTGAGTGGCTCGGCGAAGCCCTCCAAGGCGAACGAGGCCGTCTTCGCGAGTGCGGTGGAGGAGGTTGCCGACGTCACGCGCAGGCTCCTCGCCCAGCTCGTGACGACGGCGCCTGCGCGCGACCGCGAGGTCGAGGCGGCGAGAGCCCGTGCGCGGGCCGAGAAGCGCTTCGGCCGCGCCGCGTAAGTCGAAAACGTACTCGCGGGCTCACGATCGTCGGTTTCGTGCCGATACCTGACCCGTGCCGACCCGCACGATCCCGCTCATCGCTGCCGCAGCCTTCCTCGCGATCGTTCCCGCTGCGCTGCTCCACTTCGTCGGACGCGAGAAAGTGTTCATCGGCGGCTGGATCCACTTCGGCGGTGTTGCCGTGGGCGCAGGTGTCGCGACGGCGTGCGCCGTCGCTCTGACGGTAGCCGGCGCGCGGCAGAAGGATGGCCACGCGGTGCTGGTCGGCTGCGCCTTCTCGGTGATGGCCGCGCTCCTCTGCCTCCACGGGCTGGCAACACCGGGCATCGTGGTCGGCATGAACGGCGTCGTCGGGTTCACGGGCGGCGCGACGCTTCCGGTCGGCGGCGCCATCCTCGCTCTCGGCGCCCTCTCTGCGCTCCGACGCCCGACTGCGGTTCGCCCGCTGTTGTCGCTGCTCGCGGCCGGAGTGGCGCTGATCCTCGGTCTTGGCCTCGCCGCCATCGTCGAGCCCGGTCTCGTACCGTCGGTCCCCGAGCCGCGCAGCCCCGCGGCCTGGGCCGTCCTGGTTGCCGGTCTCGCTTTCTACGGGCTCCTCTTCTGGAGAGCCCTGCGCACCTTCAGGCTTACGCGGCGCTCGGCCGACCTGCTCGTCGCTGTCGGCATCGCGTGGCTTGCCGCAGCGCTTCCTGCTGCGCTGCTGCTCGACTACTGGAACCTCGGCTGGTGGCTCGGCCATGCGTTCGAGATCGTCGGGATCGCCGCCGTGGGCTTCACCGTCGCGCATGACCTTCGTCGCGGTGCGGCACGGTCGCGACCGCTGCTCGGCGACCTGAAGGGCGCCGACCTCGTCGCCGAGGAGGAGGCGTTTCTCGGCTCCCACATTCGTGCGCTCCTGGTCGCGCTCTCCGAGAAAGACGCCTACACGGAGGAGCACACGCGGCGCGTGGCGCTCAGGGCGGTTCAGATCGGCGACGAGCTCGAGCTCGCCCCCGGGCGGCTCCGCGATCTCGCTGTCGGAGGCCTCCTCCACGATGTCGGGAAGCTCAGCGTCCCGGACGAGATCCTGAGGAAGCCGGGCCCGCTGACCGACGCGGAGTTCACCGAGGTGAAGCGGCACGTCGACGCCGGGGTCGCGTTGCTCCACGAGCTCGGCGGTTTCTCGACGGCGGTCCTCGGCCTCGTTCACAGCCATCACGAGCGCCTCGACGGGTCCGGGTATCCCGATGCGATTTGCGCGGACGAGCTCCCGCTGGACGTGCGCATACTTGCCGTCTGCGACGTCTACGACGCACTCATCTCGACGCGGGTGTACCGGGAAGCGTGGTCGCACGAGCGCGCGATGTCGCTTCTGCGCGACGGCTCGGGAGACGTCTTCGACGTCAGGTGCGTCGACGCGCTCGAGCGCGTGCTCTCGCGTGAGCGCGGCGTGGGCTTCGCGGTCGCCGTCTAGGCTCGTTCGACAAGCCGCGAGACGACGTGCTCAGCGTCCTCGCCGACGCCGCAGAACAGCGCCGACTTGCGTTTGTGGAGCCAGTTGACGCCGACGAAGTACAGGCCCGGGTGGGCGCTCACGCCTCGCTGCTGGATCGGCCAGCCGTACCCGTCGGCCACGTGCAGCCCGATCCAGCTGTAGTCCGGTCGGAAGCCCGACGCCCACAGGACCGTCGTGACGCCGTCCCTACCAAAATCGAGCTCGGGCGTGTCGGTTACCGGTGCAGGGCCACGGTCGCGCTCCTCGGCCTCGGGCGCGTCGAGACCGTGCGCCGCGATGAAGCCGTCGATGCCTCTCATGATCTCGGCTGCGAACGAGTCTCCCGAGGCAAGGCTCTTCTCGACGCCCGGCTCGAAGCGCACGATCGCCCCGTCGATCGCGGCGAGTCGGCCGACCACACGCGCTCCACGCCCGGCGAGCCACCGCGGATGGCAGTCGTGCCCGCCGTCGTTTCCCGAGATCGGCGGGTTGCAGGCGAGCCTCGCAGCCGGCGAAGGGAGAGAGTCGACGGTCTGGTCGAGAAGCCCGAGCTCGAGCGCCCATCGCACCATGTCCTGTCCCCGGTATCGCCGGGGAAACCAGGGACAGGCACCGACCGAGAGCCATACGTCGCGACCCGCAGCGACCAGCTCGTCCGTGACCTGGCAACCCGACTGGCCACCTCCGACGACGAGGATCGCCCCATCGGGCAGCTGCTGCGGGTGTCGATACTCGCTCGTCGTCAGCTGAAGCTCGACGAGCGCCGACGCTGCTCCCTGAACGCGACCTCGTGGCTGCTGGAACGCGCCTGTCGCGACCACGACATCGGTCGCCTCGATCGCGTAGTCGCCGGTCTCGACGACGAATCGCTCGCTCTTTAGACGCAGCGCGCCGACGTCCGCGTGCTCGCGCACGGGCGCGTCGAAGGAGCGCGCGTAGCTCTCGATGTACTCGACGACCTCGGCGCGTGGCGCGAACGCGTCGGGCTCGTCCCCTCCGTATTGGAACCCGGGGAGCATCTGTGCCCAGTTGGGGGTGTTCAGGCAGAAGCCGTCCCAGCGTTTCGAACGCCATGTCTCGCCGAGGCGGCCGCGCTCGAGCACGACGTGCTCGCGTCCGTGCTGCGTCAAGTGGTAGCTGGCGGCGAGACCGGCCTGACCGCCGCCGATGACGACCGTGCCGATCCGTTCCATGCTCAGGCCGGAAGAGGCGTGCCGAGCTTGCCGCGCAGGTAGGCGAGATACGGCTGCGGGTCGATGGGCCCACCCACAACGCGCTCCACCGTTTCCGCAGGCGTGAACTTCCGGCCGAGCGAATAGACGTTCTCGCGGAGCCACATGTGCAACTCCTGGAACTCGCCACGCTCGATCTGCTCATCCAAGGTGGGGTTCGCCGCGCGCGCCTTCTCCCAGATCTGGACTGCGAGCACGGTGCCGAGGAGGTACGTCGGGAAGTAGCCGAAGCTCCCGCCGGACCAGTGCGCGTCCTGCAGGACACCGAGCCGGTCGTCGGGAACGGCGACCCCCATGAGCTCCTCGAAGCGTGTGTTCCATGCCTCCGGAAGCTCCTTGACGGACAACCGGCCCGAGACGAGCTCCTGCTCGAGCTCGAACCGAAGGAGGATATGGAGGCCGTAGCTCGTCTCGTCGGCGTCGACGCGCACGAGAGATCGCCTCGGGCGACTTATTGCGCGCTGGAAGCTCGCACGGGAGACGTCGCCCAACTGCTCGGGGAACGTCTTCTGGAGACGTGGGTAGAACCAGCACCAGAAGGGTTCCGAGCGCCCGACGACGTTCTCCCAGAGGCGGCTTTGCGACTCGTGGAGTGCTGCCGACGCACCTGTGCAAAGTGGGGTTCGCTCGAGTGACGGGCTCACTCCCCACTCGTACAGGCCATGGCCGCACTCGTGCATCGCGGTGAACACCGAGAGCAGATCGTCCTCGGAGTACCGCGTCGTGAGGCGGATGTCGTGGAGCCCGAACGTCACCTCGTAGGGATGGACCGTCGTGTCGAGGCGAAACTGGTCCCAGGTGGCCCCGAACGCCTCTATGAGCTCGCGGGACAGGGCGGTCTGGCTCTCGATCGAGAACGGACCGCGCATGAACTCGTCCTTCTCGTCGCTCGCGTGCGTCGCGACGAGCGATACGAGCTCCGGCTCGAGAACGGCGAAGACCCGGCGGACCTCGTCGGTCTTCATGCCCGGCTCGTAGTCGTCCAAGAGCACGTCGTAGGGGTCGTCGTACGGGGCGAAGCACTCGACGTAGCGGAGTCGAAGGTCGATCACGCGCTCGAGCCACGGCCGAAAGGACGCGAAATCGGACTCTTCTCGTGCAGTCACCCACGCCTCGTACGACTGCGCGGTCACCAGGACGAGCTCGGTCGCGAGCTCCGTCGGGACGCGCCGCGCTTTGCTCCAGTCCCTCCGCGCCACACGTAGCAGGCACGCATCGTCCGAGTCGACCGGAAGCGAAGCTGCATACGGCTCGAGGGCGTCGAGCAGCTCGCCGAGCCGGTCGTCCGTCTCGTGTGCATGGATGACCTGCTCGAGCGTCTCCAGCTGCTTCGCTCGTGACTCGGCCCCGCCGGGCGGCATGAAGACGGTCATGTCCCAGACCAGGACGTTCCCGGTTCGCCGGAGGTCGGCGACCCTTCCGAGGCGGTCCTTGAGTTCCGCGAGAGCGGGCTCCATCGCGCGGACTCTAGTCACGTCCATGCCCGCGACGCGGCCTCGGCAGCACCGTCGGTGACTTGCCCGGGGAGCGCGCGGTTCCCGCCGGGCCGAGCTATACACTGGCGGCGTGGCGGACGAGTCGCCGGAGCTGTTCGATGACATCTACCTCGGGCTGCGGGCGGGCGGAGCCGTCCGCAAGCAGCGCCGCGGTGAGCCGCTGTCGGCAGAGGAAGAAGAAGCGATCGGACGCTGGCAGCGTCTCTCGCTCTGGCGCAGGTTCATCGCGATCGGGGCGTTCGCGCTCGGCACGTTCGGCCTCGGGTTCACGGTCGGCGGTCTCATCTTCGGCCGCTGGCGCACGGCGCGCAGGTAACGCGAGACATCCGTCTCGCGTCGGGCGTTGGGGCGAAGCTTGCCTCGCCCGGGCTACACGCACTCGTCCGCCGAGAACCCCTCGTGGCCGCGGCCGTCCTGGCAGCGTTGCTCGCGCAAGGCCGCCGTGAGGGAGTAGACGCCTCCGTCCTCGTCGAAGCCGAGCGTCCAGCGCTCCGCCTGCACCGAGTCGTCGAGCAGCCCGTCGAGCGTGACGACGACCGTCTGCGGCCCGGTCCCCTCCGCAGATGCCTTGCCGTCGATGGTGGTGCGTCGGGCTGTGCGCTCGTCCAGCCGAAGGAACTCCGCGGCGGCCATGGCAGCGGAGCGCTCCCAGTGCTCGTCCACGCTCCGTTGATAGGAGGCGAAACCGTCCACGGAGACGGCTCCTCCGGAACCCGGCTCCGGCGGCCCGCCCCAGACGAGGTCGACGGTGACATCCGAGCCGCAGCCGGCAAGAGCTGTCGCGAGGAGAGCGGCGGCGTACCCGACGAGGCGCACGCCGCCTTTGTAGCTGACTCTTACGCGAACGCGGCGATCTGCTCCGTGTACGTGCCCATGAGACGCTCAAGGCGTGCACCCATGCTGGCGCCGACGACGCCCACGTTGTCCACGACGAGACCGGCGCGGATGATCGTCGACTGGAACTCCTCGTCTACGCGAAGCGCCGCCAGTTTCTCGGCCTCACCGCGGAGGAAGAAGAAGCCCTGAAGATCACCGCCGTGCGGCTCGAGGAAGACGGGCTCGACGCTCTCGATCGTTCCGTCCGCCTGCAGGCCACCGAAGTACTCCATCGTCGAAGAGAACGTCTCGACGGCCTCGGCCTCGCGGTTGCGTACGACCTCGCCCCAGCCGATGAAGAGACCTGCGTCTGCCATTTCCCACCTCCATTTCGGATGTTGACGAATGCAGCATTCCAGAACGAGGACGCTCACGGCGCATCGAACGTCTGTTCGACTCGGTAGAATGGCGCGCCTATGACGAAGGCCGACGAGCTCGTCGTCCACGGCGCCCGCGAGCACAACCTGAAGAACGTCACCGTCCGCATCCCACGGAACGCGCTCGTGTGCGTCACCGGCCTTTCCGGCTCGGGGAAGTCCTCACTCGCGTTCGACACGATCTACGCGGAAGGGCAGCGCCGCTACGTCGAGTCGCTGTCCGCGTACGCGCGGCAGTTCCTGCAGATGATGGAAAAGCCGGATGTCGACTCGATCGACGGCCTCTCGCCCGCGATCTCAATCGACCAGAAGACGACGTCGCGCAATCCGCGTTCGACGGTCGGAACGGTCACGGAGATCTACGACTATCTGCGCCTTCTGTATGCCCGCATCGGCCGGCCGCACTGCCCGATCTGCGGGCGGCCCATCGCGGGGCAGTCGCTCGACCAGATCGTCGAGCAGGTGCTGCGGCTCGACGAGGGCACGAAGTTCACGGTCAACGCGCCTGTCGTGCGCGATCGGAAGGGCGAGTACAAGGACGTGCTCGAGGAGCTCCGACGCGACGGATTCACACGCGTGAAGGTCGACGGCGAGCAGCGCCTCCTCGAGGACGAGATCGAGCTCGACAAGAAGTTCAAGCACACGATCGAGGTGATCGTCGACCGGCTCGTGATGAAGGCGGATCTGCGGCAGCGTCTCACCCAGTCGATAGAGACCGCGACCTCCCTTGCAGCGGGTCTCGTAACCATCGACGTCGTAGACGGCGCTGGCGTCACGTTCTCCGAGAACCTCGCGTGCCCCGAGCACGGCGTCTCGCTCCCCGAGCTCGAGCCGCGCGTCTTCTCCTTCAACTCACCGCACGGCGCCTGCCCGCGCTGCACGGGGCTCGGTTCCCAGCTCGAGATCGATCCCGACCTCCTCGTCCCGGACGCGTCGATCTCGATCAACGAGGGTGCGCTCGTGCCGTGGACCATCGGGAGCCAGAGCTTCTACGACTCGGTGATCGAGGCGATCGCGGAGCGCTACGAGATCTCGCTCGACACACCCTGGTGCGATCTTGCGACCGAGGAGCAGGACCGCTTCCTCTACGGGACGGGCGGCGACCGGATCTTCGTCGTCTACCGGAATCGCATGGGGCGCAAACGCCAGTACACGATGGCCTTCGAAGGCCTCGTCTCGAACCTCCAGCGCCGGTACAAGGAGACGGACTCGTCGCAGCAGCGCGATCGCATCGAGGAGTACATGAGCTTCCGGCCCTGCCCGGAGTGCAACGGCGCACGGCTCAAGCCCGAGGTGCTGGCGGTGAAGATCGGCGGCGACTCGATCCACGACTTCACACGGATGTCCGTGGCGGCGGCGCTCCGGTTCGTCGACGAGCTCGAGCTGACGAAGACCGAGGAGCTGATCGGCCGACGCATCCTCAAGGAGGTGCGGGAGCGTCTGACGTTCCTGGAGAACGTCGGCGTCGGCTACCTCCAGCTCGACCGGGCGGCGAAGACGCTCTCCGGTGGAGAGGCGCAACGCCTCCGCCTGGCGACGCAGATCGGGTCGCAGCTCGTCGGAGTCCTGTACATCCTCGACGAGCCGTCGATCGGTCTCCACCAGCGCGACAACGGCCGCCTGATCGAGACGCTCGAGAAGCTGCGCGACGTCGGCAACACGGTGCTCGTGGTCGAGCACGACGAGCAGATGATGCGCGCGTCCGACTGGGTCGTCGATCTCGGGCCGGGGGCCGGCGAGCACGGAGGGGAGATCGTCGCGGAGGGCACTGCGGACACAATTGCGGCGACGAAGGGCTCCGTCACGGGCCAGTTCCTGAGCGGGACGCGGCGGATCCTCGTGCCGCCGCGGCGGGGCGAGGACGAACGGGGCTGGTTCTCGGTTCGCGGCGCATCGATGCACAACCTGAAGGGGATCGACGTCGAGTTCCCGGTGGGGCGTTTCATCACGGTGACCGGCGTCTCCGGCTCGGGCAAGTCGACGCTCGTGAACGAGATCCTCTACAAGGCGCTTGCGAACCGGCTCAACCGCATGCGCATGAAGCCGGGGGACCACGGCGCCGTCGACGGGGTCGACGTCTTCGACAAGGTCATCGACATCGACCAGAGCCCGATCGGGCGTACGCCACGCTCGAACCCGGCCACCTACACCGATCTCTTCACCCATGTCCGGGAGCTCTACTCGCTCACGCCGGAAGCGAAGATCCGCGGCTACAAGCCGGGTCGCTTCTCGTTCAACGTTCGCGGCGGACGCTGCGAGGCGTGCAAGGGCGACGGGACGATCAAGATCGAGATGCACTTCCTTCCGGACGTCTACGTCCCGTGCGAGACCTGCCACGGGCATCGCTACAACCGCGAGACGCTCGAGGTGCGCTTCAAGGGGAAGTCGATCTCGGACGTGCTCGAGATGTCGGTCGAGGAGGCGCTCGACTTCTTCGCGAAGATACCCAAGATTCGGCGCCGCCTGCAGACGCTGCACGACGTCGGCCTCGACTACATCAAGCTCGGCCAGCCGGCGACGACGCTCTCGGGTGGGGAGGCGCAGCGGGTGAAGCTCGCCTCGGAGCTGTCGAAGGTCGCGACCGGCAAGACGCTCTACATCCTCGACGAGCCGACGACCGGGCTCCACTTCGCCGACATCGAGAAGCTGCTCGAGGTGCTCCAACGCCTGGTCGACAACGGCAACACGGTACTCGTGATCGAGCACAACCTCGACGTGATCAAGCAGGCGGACTGGATCGTGGACCTCGGTCCGGAGGGCGGCGACGAGGGAGGCGAGGTGATCGCCACCGGGACCCCGGAGGACGTCGCCGACGTCGAGGAATCGGCAACGGGGCAGTTCCTGCGTGGCGTGCTGGCCGATCGTGCCGCCGCGGCGGCCTGATCAAAGCTCGGTCGGGGACGCGACGAGACCGGTACGGTCGGCTCCGCGCCGCAGTCGTGCATCGAGCGTTACGAGCCGACAGCCGAGCAGGCTGGCGAGTGCGACGTACTCCGCGTCGTACGTCTTCGCCCACCCGAGCTCATCCGCGATCCGCCACGCCTCGGCACCGAGGTCGCGTGGTGCTTCGGCGCGGATGGGGGCTGCCTGCAAGCGCTCGTTGGCGTGACGGCCAATGAGAGCCGGAAGCTCACCACGCCACACCGCCTCGTGCAGTGACGATCGGACCACGGCCCACATGAACGGTGGTGCGACGAGCTCTGGATCGCCGAGCTCGTCGAGGACTGCGCCCACTGTGCACGCTGGCACGACGACGCTCGCGTCGACGACGAGCATCAGCGCCCTTCGCGAGAGCGCCGAATGATGCGTACCCAGTTGAGTTGCGGCGAACCGTCCTCCATCAGGCGCCACGCCTCGGGAAGCGGGAGCATCTCGTCGTTTTCGTCGAGGATCGCGTCGAGGTCGGCTTCGTCGATCACGTGCTGCGTGCCGACCTTCTCCGAGCGCAGCCTGCCCGCGCGGATCCAGCGGCGGATCGTCTCGGGGTTCCGGTTGGCACGCTTCGCCGCCTCGGGGACGGTCAGCATAGTTGTATACTACAACATCACTGAACAGGCTCGAGCGAGGGTTCCTCGAGCCCGAGTTGCTCGGCGAGCGAATCTGCCCGTCCGAGCCACGGGGTCGCACGCAGGCGCTCGAACGCGTCGCGGGCCTCCGCCACCAGCAAGGCGGCTTCCTCGGCACGGCCCTGCGACGCGAGCCACTCGGCGTACTCGAGTTGCGTGCACGCGAGGTGGAACGGCGTCCCGTACTCGCGGAAGGCCGCCGCAGCAGTCTTGAAGTTGCTCTCGGCGCGCTCCGCGTCGCCTTGTGCGGCAGCGACTCCGGCTCGAAACCGGGCGGCTCCCGCACGGGTCAGCGGGCTCGTGTCGCCGGCCGGGAGCGCTTCGACCGCCGTCACGGCGTCCGCGGCTCGATCGATCCGACCACTTGCGAGCGCGATCTCGGCGATCACGAGATCGGTCTTCCCGGGCTCGCCGGTTGCGTCGAGCCCGAGCGCGTCTCTGGTGTCCTCGACCAGCGCGAGCGCAGCGTCCGGTTTGCCTTCGGCCAGCAAGACGTTGTACTTCGTTGCGACGTACACGGCACGATTCTGGAACGCGGCCGAGTCGGCGAACGACGACACTCGTGCGAGCGCCTCGTGCGCGGTCGCGAGATCGGCACGATGTCGGGCGATCTCGGCCGTGCTCACATGGAGGCCGAGCGCCTGTGTTTCGAGGCCCGCAGGAAGTTCCTCGGAGAACTGGATGACCTCGTCCCACTTCCCCGTTTGGATGAAGGTCTCGCTCAGGTTGCCCAGGCTCCACCACTCGCCCCCTCGGTCGCCGATCCGGCGGGACAGCTCCAAGCCACGAGTCCGGAGCTCCTCGGCCTCGGCGAAGTTCCCCAATCGCGCCTCGGCCTCGCCGAGATTTGTGTAGCCGCGGGTCATGGCGCCGGGAACGTCGCACTCCAATGCGAGCTCGAGTGCGTGCCGGGCGAGGGCGCGGGACGTCTCCCAGTGACCCTGCCGCGACTCGAGCAAGCCCTTCGTGTTGAGTGCGTGCGAGAGCACCTCGAGTAGCCGGAGGCGCTCGGCGATCTCCAGCGCTTGGTCATTTCGCTCTTCGGACAGCTCGAAGCGCCCTACGAAGTAGAGCCAGCGGGCGAGCTGGGAGAGAAAGTAGGCGAGATCTTCGTCCGGCTCGTCGAGAGCGAGGACGGCGTAGGAGCGCTCCATACGCTCGATCGCCTCGGACATTCGCCCTCCCAAGGCCTCTCTCAGCGAGAGGTCCGCGCTCGCACGCGCGGCCGCGTGGTGATCGCCCTCCTGCTCGAAGAGCTCGATCGCGCGGAGCACGTGAGCCGCCGCTCGCTCGCTGTCAGCGTGCGCGCCTGCTGCCTTGCCCGCCTCGGCGAGGAGGCGAGCCTCCTCGAGAGGCTTGTCGGCGAGCTCTGCCGCGCGGGCGAAGGCGCCTGCAGCCTCGGCATTCGCGCCCAGGGATGCCGCCCGCTCGCCCGCTCGCGCAAGCGTCTCCCGGACCGTTGCGCGAAGCTCGTGCGCGTCGTCGGCGTCCGGCTCGAGCTCGAGCGCGGTCAGGTAGTGCGAGGCGACGACCTCGACGACTTCCTGTTCCCGGCCGCCCCACGAGGTCTCGAAGAACTCCCCTGCCGCGAGGTGGCGCGCCTTCCGGTCTCGGCGTGCGAGCGTCTCGTATGCCACGCGGCGGACCATGTCCTGCAGGAAGCCGTACTGACCTCGCTCGGCGGACCGCGGATCGAGCTCCAGGAACAGCACCTCCTTTCGGACGAGGCTGCCGAGAAGGGGCTCGAGGTCGCTCTCGGACGTGCTCGACAACGATGCGAGGGCTTCGAGCACGAACGTCTTCCCGAGGACGGACGCGTCCTGCACGATGCGGCGCTCGTCGGGGGTGAGCGCGTCGAGGCGGGCGGCGACGAGTGCGTGGAGTGTCTCCGGCACTGCGAGCGAGTGAATGTCGCCGACGAGCTTGTAGTTCCCGTTCGAGCGCTCGAGCTGGCCGCGGTTGAGGAGCATCCGCACGGTCTCGACTGCATACAGCGGAATACCTTCGGCGCGCGTGCGAATCGACGCGCGCAGCTCGTCGGGGAGGCCCGGGACGAGCCCTTCGAGCAACGTGTCCATCGCTTCCCGCGACAGTGGCTCGAGGGGTAGCCCTGTGAAGCCGCCGCGGGTTGCGGACCCGAAGCCCGGTCGGCGCTCGCCGAGCTCGGGCCGTGCGAGGCCGACGACGAAGATGGGCTTCGAGCGCGCCCACTCGACCAGGTACTCGACGAAGTCGAGGAGCCCCGCGTCCGCCCAGTGCAGATCCTCGAAGACGAGAACCGTCGGAGCCTCGTCCGCGAGCAACTCGAAGAAGAGTCGCCAGGCGGCGAAGAGGTCCTCCCGCTCGAAGGTGGCATCCGCCAGGCCGAGCAGGTGCGCGAGTCGCGGCTCGATCCAGTCGCGATCACCCTGATCGAGTACGTGGTCGGCGACCGTTGTGGAGAGCTTGTCGGCGGCACTGTCCGCGTCCTCGCTCTCGAGGATGCCGGCCCGTCCGCGGACCATCTCGGCCAGCGCCCAGTACGCGACCCCCTCGCCGTACGACGGGCAGCGGCCCTTGTGCCACAGGACGTTGAGCGTCAGCCCGTCGACGTACTTCTCGAACTCCCACGAGAGCCGCGACTTGCCGATTCCGCCGATCCCGGTGACGAGGACGAGATGCGCACGGTTCTCCTCGGCGCTCGCCTGGAAGAGATCCTTGACGACGCGAAGCTCGCGCTCGCGCCCGACGAACGGCGCCTCCAGGCCTGCCGAGCGCCCTTCGCCGCCGCGGTTGGCCACCACGCGGAGGGCTCTAAAGAGCCGCATCGGCTCGGTCTTCCCCTTCAGCTCGTGCTCCCCCGTGTCCTCGTATGCGATCGCGGCCTCACTGGCGCCACGCGTCGTCTCGCCGACGAGCACGGTGCCCGGCTCGGCGGCCGACTGGACCCGCGACGCGGTGTTGACGAGATCCCCGGCCACCATTCCCTGGCTCTGGGCGCCGAGCGTGACGGCGGCCTCGCCGGTCAGGACTCCTGCGCGAGCTTTGAGGTCCGGATGGAGCTCCGGGACGCCGGCGACGAGGTCGAGGGCCGCGCGGACGGCGCGCTCGGCATCGTCCTCGGTGGCGGTCGGTGTGCCCCAGACGGCCATGACCGCGTCGCCGATGAACTTCTCCACGGTGCCGCCGTACCGCTCGATCACGCCGCGGGCCGTCTCGAAATACTGCGAGAGGAGCTCGCGAGTGTCCTCCGCGTCGCGGTCCTC
>JAIBJO010000147.1 GCA_020029615.1 Actinomycetota bacterium | reverse complement strand
TCCCCTGACCTACGAGGCCGCGAGGCGAACGGTAGAGGAAGTATCGGCTCGGGCGCTCGCCACGCACATGAAGGCCGAGATCGAGCGGATCATCGCGGCTTCGAAGAAGTACGAGCCGTAGCCGTAGCCGAAGCGAATGATGGCGCCCAAGGGTCGCCTCTGACGTTGTCCGCGAGAGTCGTCCGGACCGACGGCTCCGCGTCGTCTGCGACATCCGTGAGGACATGGGCTCGGGGTGTACGCGCACTTCAAGGTGCTCGCGGACCGGGTTGAGACGGATGAGGTCCTGGAGGCGTCCGGCGCGAGCGACCTGAGTTGCTCGCTCCGCTATGTCCCGAACCGACTAACGCTCAACGACCTTGTGGACATCGAGGTATTCGCTCGAGGGTGGCCCATCTCCGAAGCCCGCCTCCGTGCGGAGTGCCATCACCCTCTCGCCCCAGGCCTCAGCCTGTTCACGCGAGTCCCATACCTCAAAAGACTCGAATCTTTTTCGCTAGACGCTACTCCAGTCTCGGCTACCTCCTACGACAGACACGGTCACCAACCCATAACCTGTCCGCGAAACGGGGAAGCCCACTGGAGGCCTTGGCAGGAGGAGGGCTCGATCGTGACTAGTCCACATGCGCCGCGTGCCGCGAGCGGTCCGCTTCTCCTCGCCGACATCAGCGGCTATACGTCGTTCCTGCAGTCGGTGGCGGTGGCCCACCAGGACGACGCCTTTGCCGATGGTGCCGTCCCGGACGCCTACGCAGTGATGTCGGACCTGCTCGACGGGATCGTCGGGCGCGTGGTACCGCCGTTCACGCTGTCGAAGCTGGAGGGGGACGCGGTCTTCGCGTACGCATCCGACATGGCCGCGATCCCGCACGGAGCGGCGATGCTTGCTTGCTTCACTGCGTGCTACGCCGAGTTCCGTCAGCGCGTAGGTACCGCTCGCGACTTCTCGACCTGTTGGTGCGACGTCTGCTCGCGGATCGACGTCCTCGACCTCAAGTTCATCCTCCACTCCGGCTCGTTCGTGATCCAGGAGATCGCGGGCAGCGCCGAGCTGGTCGGGCCCGAGGTGGTCATGGCGCACCGCCTGCTCAAGAACGGCGCGGCGGAACTGGTGGGGCACGGCGCATACGCACTGATCACGGCGGTCGCGGCGGCCGGGTTCGACATCCCAATCGAGGCGACCGTCCCGATCGTCGAGACCTACGACCACTATCCGACGCCGATCAGCGCCCACGTCTTCTCGCTGCGCGAGGCCTGAGGCGACTCCAACCGCCGGGCGGTCGGTCTGCAACCCGCCTTCGCCCCGGCGGCGGCACCACTGTTCCGGCCTGGAACTCGATCACGTATCACGCCGGCAACGCCACGCGATGTTCTAAGAGAAACCGGTGATGCCCCCGGCATGAATCGAACATGCGCACGTGGTTTAGGAAACCACTGCTCTATCCACTGAGCTACGGGGGCGCCGGGCTAGGGTAGCGCCGCCGTCCTCGGTCGTCGCGCCGCCGCTCACCGTGGATACCCTCGGCCGGTGCCCGTTCGCTCGGAGATCCGCAACGCCGCGATCGTCGCCCATGTCGACCACGGCAAGACCACGCTGGTCGACGCCCTGCTCTGGGAGTCCGGCGCGTTCCGCGAGAATCAGGACGTCGCCGAGCGGGTGCTCGACACGATGGACCTCGAGCGGGAGAAGGGGATCACGATCCTCGCGAAGAACACCGCCGTCCGCTACGGCGGCGTGAAGATCAACATCGTCGACACGCCCGGGCACGCCGACTTCGGCGGTGAGGTCGAGCGCGGGCTGACGATGGTCGACGGTGTGCTGCTGCTCGTCGACGCGAGCGAGGGACCGCTTCCCCAGACGCGATTCGTCCTGCGCAAGGCACTCGAAGCCCGGTTGCCGGTGATCCTCGTCGTCAACAAGGTCGATCGACCGGACGCGCGCATCGCCGACGTCGTCAACGAGGTCTACGAGCTCTTTCTCGATCTCGATGCGGACGAGAGCCAGATCGAGTTTCCGATCGTGTACTGCAACGCCAAGGCCGGTCGCGCTTCGCTCGACCCCGACCCCGAGGCGCTCGACGCCGACCTCGGCGCCCTGTTCGACTTGATCCTCGAGCGCATCCCCTCGCCGACGTACGAGGAGGGCCACCCACTGCAGGCGCTCGTCACCAACCTCGATGCGTCGCCGTACGTCGGCCGGCTCGCGCTCTGTCGAGTGCTCCACGGCACGATCCGCCGAGCGCAGCAGGTCGCGTGGTGCCGCTCCGGCGGCACGATCGAGCGAGCGAAGGTCACCGAGCTGTACGTGACCGAGGCGCTCGAGCGGGTCGAGGCGGACGAGGCAGGCCCTGGCGAGATCATCGCCGTCGCCGGTATCCCGGAGGTGACGATCGGCGAGACGCTCGCCGATCTCGACGACCCGCGCCCGCTGCCCGTCATCTCGGTCGACGAGCCGTCGCTGTCCGTAACCATCGGCATCAACACCTCGCCGCTCTCGGGCCTCGACGGGGACAAGCTGACCGCGAGCCTCGTGGAGAGCAGGCTGCGGGCGGAGCTCGTGGGGAACGTCTCGCTGCGCGTCCTCGAGACCGAGTCGCCGGACGCGTGGGAGGTGCAAGGTCGCGGCGAGCTCTCGCTCGCGATCCTCGTCGAGCAGATGCGACGCGAGGGCTTCGAGCTCACCGTGGGCAAGCCGCGAGTGGTCACGCGCGAGATCGACGGAGTGCTCCACGAGCCGGTCGAGCGCGTGTCGATCGACGCTCCCGAGGAGTACCTCGGCGTGATCACGCAGCTCTTCGCGCTGCGCAAGGGGCGTACGGAGGCGCTAGTCAACCATGGCTCAGGCTGGGTGCGCATCGACGTCATAGTCCCCGCTCGCGGGCTGATCGGGTTCCGCACAGAATTTCTCACCGAGACGCGCGGCACGGGGATCATGCACCACGTGTTCGAGCGCTTCGAGCCCTGGTTCGGCGAGCTCCGCACGCGACCCACCGGCGCTCTCGTGGCCGATCGTCGCGGCCGGACGACCACATTCGCGCTGCTCAACCTGCAGGAGCGCGGGCCGCTCTTCGTCGGCCCAGCGGTCGACGTGTACGAGGGGATGATCGTCGGTGAGAACGCGCGGGCCGACGACCTCGACGTGAACGCGACCAAGGAGAAGAAGATGACGAATACGCGCTCGCCGACCGCTGACGAGCACGTTCGCCTGATCCCACCGCGCCCGCTGTCGCTCGATCGCGCTCTCGAGTACATCCGGGTGGACGAGTGCGTCGAAGTCACGCCGGCGAGCGTCCGCTTGCGCAAGATCGAGCTGTCCGCGCAGCGCCGCCAGACCGCCGCCAGTCGCAAGGCGCGCGGGCTCTCGCCCGTATGAGGCAGGGCATCGGGAGCCGCGCCTGCTACCGTGAGGGCACGGTCGGCAATACCGTCGGCCCGTGAGATGAGCTTCTCGTTCCTCCTTAGGACGTTCGAGGCAGGCGAATCTCGACGTTTCAAAGGAGTTGAACAGTTGTCCCAGCAGTCTTTCCGTGAGCTCGGCGTGTCCGCGCGCGTCGTCGATGCGCTCGCCGCTCACTCCATCCACGCACCGTTCCCGGTGCAGTCCCTCGTCCTCCCTGACGCGCTCGCCGGGCTCGACATTCTCGCCAAATCGCAGACCGGCTCGGGCAAGACGCTTGCCTTCGCGATTCCGATCGTCGAGCGGACGACCTCGAGCGACCGGCGCCCTAGCGCTCTCGTCCTCGTTCCGACGCGCGAGCTCGCGCTCCAGGTAACTGCGGAGTTCGCGGCCCTCGCGCCCGCGAACGGCCTTCGCGTCGCCGCTGTTTATGGCGGAGCACCGCTTCGCTCCCAGGCCGAGCGCGCTCGCAGCGCCCACATTCTCGTCGCCACCCCCGGCAGGCTCCAGGATCTCGCAGATCGGCGGATGATCGATCTCTCGGCAATCAAGATTCTCGTACTCGACGAGGCCGACCGCATGCTCGACATGGGCTTCAAGCCGCAGGTCGACAAGATCGTCCGGCTCGTACCCAAGAACCGCCAGACGATGTTCTTCTCGGCGACGCTCGACGGCGAGGTCGGCACGCTCGCCCGCTCCTACACGAGCAGCCCGTCCCACTTCGAGTCCGAGCCTCCCGCCGACCGCGAGTACGGAGACATCGCGCATCGTTTCGTCGCCGTTCGACCCGACACGAAGCTCGAGACGCTCGTCGAGCACATTCGCGAGAACGACGGGCGGACGCTCGTCTTCGTCCGCACGAAGCGAGGAGCCGACAAGCTTGTTCGCAAGCTGGCGTTCCACCAGGTCGATGCGGTTGCGATGCACGGCGACCTCTCGCAGTCCGTGCGGCAGCGCGCTCTCCAAAGGTTCTCGAGCGGCAAGGTGCCGGTTCTCGTCGCCACGGATGTCGCGGCGCGCGGTCTCGACATCGACGACATCGGCCATGTCATCAACTACGACCCGCCGGACGAGGACAAAGGCTACGTCCACCGCACCGGACGCACGGGCCGCTCGGGCCGTAGCGGGATCGCGATCACGTTCGTCCTCCCCGAGCAGCAGGAGGAGACGAGCCGCGTCGCGAGTCGCCTGGGCCATCGCGAGCAGTTCGAGGAGGCGGGCCTCCGCACGGCGCGGCCGCGACTCGTCTACACGAGCCGCCGCGGTCGTCGCTCCAAGTGGTAACCAGCGCTCCGTAGTTCGGCACGCGCGCTCGGTGCGCGCACCGATGAGCGACCGAGGTACCGCTGTCAGCATCCAGGGCAGTGGATGCCGACGAGGTAGAACCGGGCCCCATCGCCGGGCGCGGCCCGGCCGCGGGCCTGACAGGCGAGGAGGTCCTCGCAAGAAGGTCGCAGTTCGGCTCGAACGTGCTCGTCGAGCCGCCGCGGCCGTCTCGACTGCGGCAGTTCGCGAGTCAGCTCGTTCATCTATTCGCGCTCCTCCTCTGGCTCGGGGCCGCGCTCGCACTCGTCGG
>JAIBJO010000146.1 GCA_020029615.1 Actinomycetota bacterium | reverse complement strand
CGGTATGCAGGCTGGAGCACGCCGCCGCGCTCCTCGTAGATGTTGCGGAGATACTCGAGGAAGAGCTCCATCTCCTCGGAGTGCCCGAGCCGCTCGAGGGCGTTCAGCGTGAAGTACGCATCGCGGAGCCAGCAGAAGCGGTAGTCCCACGTGCGACCCGAGCCGGGATGCTCGGGAAGGCTCGTCGTCGTCGCCGCGAGGAGGGCGCCCGTGTCCTCGTACTGGTGGAGCTTGAGCGCGAGGGCCGAGCGGACGACCTCGCGCTGGTAGTCACGTGGAACACGCGTCCCTTTGACCCAGCGGCGCCAGTAGTCGACCGTGCGCTCGAGGAAGCGCTCGGCGGTGTCTTCGAGCCCCGCTTCGAGAGGCTGCCCCCAGGTGAGGACGAGGTGCCGGTCCTGCTCGAGGAGGAAGGACCGCTCGTCCTCGACGTAAGTGAGCGGGACGTTGGACGTCAGCCGGACCGGAGTCGGGAAGCCCGTGTATTCGATGTGGTTCGAGCCTCGCCAGAACCTCGACTCGACAAGGCCGTACTCGTAGACCGGCCTGCAGCGAACCCGCGCGCGTGGCTCGCCGGAGAGCGGGCGGAGAATTCGCACGAGCATCTGCGGCTTGAAGTACCGGTCGTAGAGCTGGAAGCGCGGGGCGAAGTCGATGAGCTCGAACTCTCCTCCTGCGCAGCGAAAGATCGTCTTGAGGACGTTCGTGTTCTCGATGTACTCCTGGCGGACGTCGGTCGTTTCGATTCCCTCGACCGTGAACGCCCCACCCTTGTCCCGATCGAGGATCGGGCCGAAGACGAAGCTCGAGTCTGGGCGTGGCCAGCAGAGCCACTCGACCGATCCCTCCTTGAGCAGCGCGTTGTACGAGCAGTTGCCGATGATGCCGAGATCGTTCGCCATTCAAGAGAAGCTATTCGCGGGCACGTAGGTTGTACCTACCAAACGTCCCCGAGGAGGAACGCTGGCCCGTCAGTCCGGACACCACTCCCTCGTCATCGCCTCGAACCGCCTGCCCGTCCGGCTCACGATCGAGGACGGCACTGTCCAGGTGAACCGAAGCGTGGGCGGGCTTTCGGCGGCGCTCGGTGCGATGCGTGGAGAGGCGAGATGGATCGGCTGGCCCGGAACGGTCGTGCCTCAGGCGCTCGAGAAACGCGTCGGCACGCGCCTCTCGAAGGACAACCTCTTCCCTGTCTTCCTCTCGCAAGACGAGGAGGAGGACTTCTACGGGCGGGTCTGCAACGACACGCTCTGGCCGCTCTTCCACTACTTCCAGGGCAGGCTCAGGATCACTCCCGAGGCGTGGGCGCGCTACGTGGAGGTCAACGAGCGCTACGCCGACGTGATCGTCGGCCACTGCGAGCCGGACGCCCGGGTGTGGGTACACGACTTCCATCTGATGCTCGTCCCCGCGATGCTGCGCCGAAGGGCGCCGGGGCTCTCGATCGGGTTCTTCCTCCACATCCCGTTCCCGTCGTCGGAGGTGTACCGGCTGCTTCCCGGGCGCGAGCAGCTCTTGCGCGGCGTGCTCGGCGCCGACTACGTCAGCTTCCAGGTCGGGGACTACGCGCGACACTTCCGCTCGTCGTGCCTGCGGATCCTCGGTATCGACTCCGACCCCGACTGGCTCGACCTCGACGGCAGGCGCGTCGGGATCGGGGTCGATCCGATCGGGATCGACGTCGCCGGTTTCAGGGAGGTCATCGACGATCCGCAGACCGAGCGGCTGCTTGCAGATCTCGAGCAGCAGTACGAAGGGCGGAAGCTCGTCCTGGGCGTCGAGCGGCTCGACTACACGAAGGGGATCCCGCAGAAGCTCCATGCGTTCGAGCGGTTTCTCGAGCAGGATCCCGAGCGCGCGCGTACGACGACGATGATCCAGGTGGTCGTGCCGTCGCGGCTCGAGAGCCCCGAGTACCGGGCTCAGCGCGACGAGATCGAGCTTCTCATCGCCCGTATCAACGGCCGCTTTGCGCGACCGGGCGTCACGCCGGTCGAGTACATGCACCGCGACATCTCGAAGCCCGCGCTCGTCGCCCTGTATCGGCGGGCGGATGTGATGATGGTCACTGCGTTGCGCGACGGGATGAACCTCGTCTCGCAGGAGTTCGTGCTCTGCCAGTCGGAGTCCGGGCTTCCGAGCCGATGGCGCGGCGCGCTGCTGCTCTCGGAGCTCGCCGGATCTGCGCAGGTGCTTCCCGGCGCGCTGCTCGTCAACCCGTGGAACGTCGACGGCGTCGTCGAGCAGTTGGTTACAGCGCTCGAGCTCTCTGCGCGGCAGCGTCAACGACGGCTCGAGACGATGGCGAAGAGGGTCGAAGCGCTCGACAGCAGGCGCTGGGCCGAGGGCTTCCTGACGCGGCTCGGACGCTACTCGCGGCGCGATCGGCGGACACGCAGGCCGCCGACCGTCGACGCCGCGCTCGAAGCGAGAATCCGGCGGAGGTTCGCGCGGGCCCGCGCGCGGACGATCCTCCTCGACTACGACGGAACGCTGCGTGAGTTCGAGGTGCACCCGGACCTCGCGCAGCCGACACCGGAGATCCGCGCTCTCCTCCGAGACCTGGCGTCGATTCCCGCGACCGAGGTCCACATCGTGAGCGGGCGTCGTCGGCGGAATCTCGAGCAGTGGCTCGGACGTCTACCCGTTCACCTGTGTGCCGAGCACGGGTACCTCGCGCGCGAACCAGGCGGGGAGTGGCGCACGCTCGTCGAGCTCGACCTCGGCTGGCTGCGCCCCATCGAGCGCCTCTTGCGGAGAGTCGCCGCGGACGTCCCCGGAGCCCACGTCGAGCGGAAGTCGTGCAGCGTGGCCTGGCACTATCGCCAGGCGGAGCCCGAGTACGGGTCGTGGCGGGCCCGCGAGCTGCTCAACGACCTCCACCAGCATCTGGCAGGGGCGTCTGCGGAGATCTTGCAGGGGCACCAGGTCATCGAAGTGCGTGCGCAGGGCGTCGACAAGGGGCTCTACGTGCGCAGCCTGTTCCCGAACGGGCGGGAGGCGAGCCACTTCGTCCTCGGCATCGGCGACGACCGGACCGACCACGACCTGCTCGACGCGCTCCCGCCCGGTTCGGTTGCCGGGCATGTGGGAGGGCTTCTCCCCAGCACGCGCTCGGGCGGCGGTCGGCGCGAGGACATTCACATCGTCGGCCCGGGTGAGGTGCGCGCCTTCCTGGGCGATCTCGTCGCGAGCATGGCCGAGCCGGCGCCCGCGCCCGCGTAACCGCCTCACGTCGTCCGCGCAGCCGCTCGCTGGCCGCTGCCCTTGTAACAAGTTGTTACTTGGCTCATTCGTGCGCTTTCTTGGCGGCACTCAGCGCCTGGCAACGCTTGCAACAACTTGTAACTTGGGGATCAGGCCGTCACTGCGGCCTGGCGGCCGAACGCCGCAGCGTGGCCGCGTGCGTTCGCCTCGCGGAGCTCCTCCTCGTCGAGTGCCCCGATCCGTAACAGGAGCTCGAACTCGTCGCGCAGGTGCGTCCGCATCATCTCCGGGCCGTCGGTGGCGATCGTGAACGCGACGCCCGAGTCGACGAACTGGCGGATCGTCTCTCGCACGGCGTTCTCGTCAGGGAGCGCCTTCGTCAGAAGATTCGAGGTCGGGCAGATCTCGAGTACCGTTCCGAGCTCACGGAGCATTCTCATGAGCTCGGGGTCCCCGGCCGCGAGGATCCCATGCCCTATGCGCTCGGGGCGCAGGCGCTCCAGGACCTCGCCGAGTTCCTGGCGGCCCATGTCGCCTCCCTCCTCGCCGACGTGGATCGTGATGCCCAGGCCGACCTCGCGCGCTGTCTCGACCATCGACTCGATCTGCGTGTAGTCGTAGCGCCCGCCCCCCGGCCGCGGCCCGGCGATGTCGATGCCGACCACGCCACGGTCGGCCCATCGAATCGCCTTCTCGACGATGATCTCGTTCAGGCGCCGCTCGAAGGTGCGGTCCATCATCAGGATCAGCCCCGCACGCACCTGCTGGTACTCGAGGCTTGCCAGGTCGAGCCCCCGGATCGCTGCGAGGATGATGTGGTCGAGGTCGCGCTCGCCGCCGCGGTTCCGCTTCATCGGGTTGAACCGGAGCTCGAGCGTCGTGATCCGCTGTGAGCGGTACGCACCGCCGATCGCGCCGTGCACCGATCGCTCGACCGCGAGCGGGGAGGACTGGATCAGCTCCGTCCAGTGGTAGATCTGGTCGAGCTCGTCGAGACCCTGGACGCCACGCGGGTCGGAGACCGTGACGAGCGCGTCGAACTCCCAGTAGTCCTTCACGGGCAGGGCGATGCCCTGCTCGTGCGCGAGGCTCCAGAGGATGTCCGAGGCCACCGAGCCGCCAAGATGGGTGTGCAGCTCTGCCAGCCCTTCCTGCGCCAGGGTCACCGCGCGAGTCTATGTCGCACGGCGCTTCGCGAGAACCGCGTTCAGCGATGCGGACAGCTCCACGGTTCGCCCGATGAGGAAGAAGCCGAAGAGGAGCCC
>JAIBJO010000145.1 GCA_020029615.1 Actinomycetota bacterium | reverse complement strand
CGAGCATGATGACGCTGACGAAAGGGCGGATGCCGAACGGACGCTTCCCGACCCATGCCAACTCGGCGGCGCCGCTCATGAAAACGGGCCGGTCGCGCAACTATCCGAAGCCGGACGGCACATATGTCTTCGACAAGCTCTCGTCCGTCTTCGCGTCGGGCAACCGAACGCGTGACGACCAGCCGAACCACCTCAAGGTCACGACCCGGGTTCGCAGGCCCGTGGCCGAGGCCTGGGAGTGGATGTGCCCGGCGCACGTGTACGAGGTTGGCGGCGACCTCGGAGGCGGCATGGTGTCGGTGGAGATCACGCCGTCGAACTGCGTGCAGTGTGGTGCGATCACGGCCAAGGGGGGCCGGCTGACGCCGCCCGAGGGCGGCTCGGGGCCCGAGTACACCCTGACCTGAACGGAGGTCGGGCGGTTGTCTCGATGAGCCGGCGCTCGACCGCCGGGGCTGATCTGGTCCCACGGTCTTGGGGTCTGGCTTCAGCCAGACCCCAGACGGCGCTCAACAGACCCGGGACATCGCCCGAAGCGGGGCGGTCAGCGCGACTCGGTGCGCGCAGCCCAGGCCCGCGCCATTGCGACGCGGTCGGCGAGCGTGGGGTGCGTTCCCAGCATGAGCTGAGCCCAGTGTGGAGGGTCGGGGTCGCCCAGCCCGGTCTTCGAGAAGCCGGCCATCAGCCCCTCGAGGGACTCCGGGTCACGCGTCAACTCGAGCGCCTTCCAGTCCGCTTCAGCCTCCATCCGCCGCGAGAGGCCGTTCGCGAGCGGGGTCGTGGCGAGCTGGATCACGACGACGACGAGCAAGGCCAGAGGCACTGCTTCTGGCGTGCCCATCCCCCCGCGCCGTCGCGTCACGCGCATGAGGATCCACGCGCCGGGGACCGCGAACAGCGCGAACCAGCCGATCCCCTTGAGCAGGTGATCCTGCGAGTGATGCGCGAGCTCGTGCGCGAGCACGACGCGCTGCTCCCCTTTCGAGAAGGGCTTCCGAAGCATCGTGTCCCAGAAGACGACGCGCCGCGACGGGCCGAGGCCGAAGGCATACGCGTTCGCCTGATCGGTGTCGTTGCTCACCTTCTCGACCCGAATCGGGATCGTCGGCAGCCCGAGCTCGCGCTCGTAGAGCCGCGCGTCGGCGAGGAGCGCCTTGTTGCGCAGCGGGTCGGTCGTGTAGTCGAGATACGGCGCGACGAAGCTGAAGAGCGCCGCGATCGCGACGAAGACCGCCGCGCCCGGGAGCCACCAGCGCTCACCGAGCCGGCGCGCAAGGCTCATGACGACGAGCAGTGCGAGACAGATGGACAGGAACTCGGCCGCCAGTACGACCCAGTCCTGGACGACCCAGTCCAGGTAGCCGAGGTCCGACTGGTCATGCCTCCGAGCCCACCACTGGGAAGCCAGCCTGAAAGGAAGCCCCACGAGCCAGGCGATCCCGAGCCCGAGCATCCCCAAGAGCATCCCGGTGCCGATCGGGCCGGCAGACGACTCCCGTGTCAGACCGGCTCCCCGTCGCGCGTAGATCCACAACGTGGTGAGGAGTGCGATCTGCGCGAGGATCCAAGTCGCGTAGAAGAAGCGCTCGTAGCGCTTGGCGTCGTCGACCAGCGTCGCACCGAACGCGCTGTCGACGTCGACGGCAGGGAGGCTCAGGTCGCCGGGAGTCGCGGTCGGGAGCAACAACGCGGCGCCGGCCACGAGAGCGCCCACGACGACGACGGCAACGGCGGCTCTCAGAACGAGTCTCCCGGGACCCCGGCCGGTTCGGGGTCGGCAATCGGCATCGACCGACCCTCGAGGACCGGCGCCCCGTACGGATAGCGGTCGGTCAGCAGCGCGAGATACGCGTATGTCTGAGCGTTGTATCGAAGGCACGATGCGCCGAGGTTTCGCATTCCCTCCGACATGCGTGCGCTGGCCAGTGCGTACCACCATCCCAAGAGGCCGACGACGACGGAGACGCCCACGAGCGCGCTGGCAACGATGACGGCCGGCAGGGCGAGGAAGAGCCGGAAGAGGGTCTTCCAGCGGTTCTGCAGTACGGGCGGATCGACGTCGAGGTCGACGCCATACGAGCCCGCGCGGCCCGTGAATCCCGGAAAGCGGCGACCCACGACGGACACGAAGGCACCCACGTGCGTGGCGTAGCGCCCGTACGCCGCGAGGAACCGATGCAACGCCGACGGGACTCGACCCGTGGCGAGCGCCGCGAACCATGCACCGAAGGCGGCGACGACCGCGGCGACCGACCAGAGCGCCAGCCAGACGATGTGCGGGATCGCGAGGAACAATCGGAACAGGACGGTCAGACGTGGGCGCGCGAGGTCGTCGGTAACGACGATTCGCACAGGATGCCCGGGGAGGTCGGCATACGGCTCTGCAAGGCTTGGGTCGGACGTCGGGTATCGCGGCGTGAGGAGCAGCAGATATCCACCCGCCTGCGCGCCGTAGCCGATTGCGAAGGCCGTCAGGTCTCGGAGCCCTCTCGGAGCGCTGCCGCGGGCCAGGATCGCGAACCAGGCCAGGAAAGCGGCTGCCACGGCGACCCCTCCCACGGAGAAGAACCACGCCGCTCGCTCGTTCCCTCCACTCGACGGCTGCCACGACGAGGAGCGACCCGCCGACCCGCTCGAGAACCATCCGCCGAGCGCGGAGGCGAGGAGCAGCGCGGGCAGCGCGAGAATCAGGCGGAAGAAGGCGCCCCAGCGTCCCTGGCGCTCGGGCGGGTCGATTTCCACGTCGATCGCGTAGCCGGGAGCACCGCGAAACCCCGGGTAGGGGTTTGCCGCGAGCAAGACGTACGACGCAACGTGCGTCGCGTACCGCACGTAGCCGGCGACGAAGTCGTGGAGGTTCTCGGGCGTCGTCCCCTCGATCAGGACAGCGAGCCAGAGGACGAACGCCACGACGAACGCGGCGACTCCCCACAGCGTGAGCCAGACGAAGTGCGGGATGGCGAGGAAGAGGCGAACGAGCACGGTGACCCTGTTCCTGTGCAGGTCGTCGTCTCGTACGAGGAGTCGGATCGAGCGCTGCTCGGAGATGACGGCCACGGCCGCATTCTCCACCTGCGGCCAGACTCCACGTCGACAGCGCACACCGTTCTGGGGGTCTGGCTGAAGCCAGTCCCCACGGGTTCGACTGAGCTCAGGGGTCGTAGCGGCGGATGTCCGAGCCGGCGAAGCTCGAGATCCAGACCGAGCCGGCAAACCTCTCCTGCGCGAGCGCCCCCGGCCCGGCCGGGAACGAATCGACGACCTGACTCGAGCCCGGGTCGACCCGATGCACGATCGAGCGCTCCTTGTCGGTCACCCAGATCGCGCGGACGACGCCGATGGAGCTTCTGGCGGCCCCGGCCTCGGCGAGCGTCTCGCCGAGCGTGAGGGTGCTGAGCAGCTCGCCCGTGTGCGGCGACACGCGGAGCAGCGAGTCGACGGTCGTCACCAACAGCTCGCCGTCGATGCACCGCGGCATCCTGGGAGACGGGACGTCGACGTCGACCCGCGTCGCCCGCCCCGTGCGCGGGTCGATCGACGTGAGCCATGTGGCGCTGCGTCCGTGGCCAACCCACACCTTTCCGCCGCAAGCCGTGATGCCCGTCGGGTTGCCGCCGACGCTCCAGGTCCGGGCCACGCGCCCGGTCCGCGCATCGAATCGCGTCACCGTGCCCGTTTCGAAGCTCGTTACCCAGGGGGAACCCGCGGCGAGAACGACGTCGTAGGGCGACACGACCCGGAGCCTCGACAGCGCTCCGGAGCGACGATCGATACGCACGATCTCGTTCGCGTTGTCGCGCGTCACCCAGGCCGCCCGCTCGTCGACCGCGACCTGGCAGGCAAAGCGACCAACACGGTGGCGGCGCTGCACGCGACCGTCGCGATCGCGTCTCGATCACCGCACCCTCCTTCGGGGGCGCGGGGAGCTTCGCGTGGGCTGCTGAGACGAGTGCGAGTGCGACGACGAAGAGCAGGATGCGCATGCAACCTTCTACTCCGGGAGCGCTCGGAAGGTTCCCGTACGATCGCGTGATGGCGACGATGCCGTTCTCGCGCGACGACGTCGAGCGTTCCGTGGACGTCATCGCCGGCTGGCTCGTGCGAACGCCGACACTCGCGTGCGAAGACCTCGGGCCGAGGCACTTTCTCAAGGCCGAGCTCCTGCAGCGCACAGGATCGTTCAAGCCGCGAGGGATGCTGAACAAGCTCGCGTCACTCTCGGAGGCGGAGAAGGCGCGCGGGATCGTCACCTGGTCGGCGGGCAACGCCGCGCAGGGCGCCGCCTTCGCGGCCGCGCACGCAGGCGTGGAGTGCAGCGTCTTCATGTGGGCGAGCGCGAACCCGCTGAAGGTCGCCGCCACGCGCGCGCTCGGCGCCGAGGTCGACCTGGAGGCCTCGGGACCCGCGGAAGCGCACGAGCGGCTCCTCGGGTTCGTCGAGGCCACGGGTTGTACGTTCGTCGCTCCCTTCGACGATCCGGTCCTGCAGGCAGGGCACGGGACGCTCGGCCTCGAGGTCGTCGAGGACGTCCCGGACGTGGCCACGATCGTCGTCCCCATCGGCGGTGGAGGGCTCATCGCCGGCGTGGCGTCCGCGGTCGACTGCCGGGTCGTCGGTGTCGAGCCCGAGAACGCGCCGACGCTCTCCGCTGCGCTCGAGGCCGGCGAGCCGGTGCACATCGAACCGACGTCGATCGCGGACGGCCTCAACGCCCCCTTCACCGGAAGCGGCACGCTCGAGGTCTGCCGTGAGCGCGTCGACGAGGTCGTGCTCGTGAGCGACGACGAGATCGCCGAGGGAATGCGCTTCCTGTACACGCGGGCCAAGCTCGCCTGCGAGCCGGCCGGTGCTGCTGCGGTCGCCGCCCTGCTCGCGGGCAAGATCGCCGTCGAACCGGGAGTCGCGGTCGTCGCGGTCGTCTCGGGCGGGAACGCGGATCCCAGGATCGTGGCTGGTATCCTGGCAGGCCCATGAAGACCGACATCCATCCCGACTACGTCCTCGCGCACGTCACCTGCTCGTGCGGCAACGAGTTCTGGACGCGCTCCACGAAGGCGGAGCTGCACGTGGAGATTTGCGCGGCGTGTCACCCGTTCTACACGGGAAAGCAGAAGCTCGTCGACACCGGCGGTCGGGTGGAGCGGTTCCAACGCCGCCTCGAAAAAGCCGGCTCGCGCCGCAGCGACACCTAACCTCTCGTGGCTGTCAGCTACGGCGGGCAGGCCGTCCTCGAAGGCGTGATGATGCGCAGCCCTTCGAGCTGGGCCGTCGCCATCCGGACGCCCGAGGGGGAGATCACCGAGGTCGTGAACGAGATCTCGTCGCCGATGCAGAGGCGCCGGATTTGGCGTCTCCCCGTGATCCGTGGCGTGATCGCGCTCGGCGAGTCGCTCGCGATCGGCTTCCGCGCTCTGGCGATCTCCGCGAACGTCGCCTCGCAGGAGCGCGACGAGGAAGGCGAGATCAAGACGCAGATCGGCCGCGGGCAGATCATCTTCTCGTTTGCGATCGCGATCGGGTTCGCGCTCATGCTCTTCAAGATCGGGCCCGCCCTGCTCACGAGCTGGCTCCCGGTCGAGTCGACGGAGCTGTTCGTCGTCGTCGAGGGCCTCATCCGTGTCGCGGTCTTCATCGGGTACATCCTCCTGATCTCGCTGCTTCCGGACCTCCGCCGCGTCTTCCAGTACCACGGTGCCGAGCACAAGGCGATCAATGCGCTCGAGGCCGGCGCGGAGCTGACGCCGTCCAACGTGCAGAAGTTCAGCTTGATTCACCCACGTTGCGGAACAGCCTTTTTGCTATGGGTCATGGTGATCGCGATCTTCGTGTTCGCCTTCGTCGGACGCCCTGTCTGGTACTGGCTCATCCTGAGCAGGATCCTGCTGCTGCCCGTGATCGCGGGGCTGGCGTACGAGCTCATCCGCTACGCGGGGAAACACCAGGACAACCGTGTGCTGATGACGCTTCTCGCGCCGGGGCTCTGGCTCCAGCGGCTGACGACGCGCGAGCCAAGCGATGACCAGGTCGAGGTCTCGATCCGTGCGCTGAGCAGCGTCCTCGAACGTGAGGCCACCGAGACGCCCGAGCAGCGGCGACTCGAGTCCCGCGTCGAGGTCATGGCCTGAGTAGGTACGCGTGCCGCGCATCGTCCGTGAAGCGACCGTCGTCTGGGAGGGGACGGTCTCCCGAGGGTCGGGTGTCGTCGGCGCGGAGAGCTCCGGCGCATTTGCACTTCCGGTGACGATCGCGTCACGCATCGGCGACCCGGGAGGCAAGACGAGCCCCGAAGAGCTCCTCGCCGCGGCCCACGCGGCGTGCTTCGTCACCTCGTTCGGCAGCGAGCTCGCGCGCGCGGGGACGCCTCCCGAGCAACTGCAGGTCGCCTGCACCGTCACGCTGGACGACGTCGACGGGGTAGGCCATCGGATCGTCACGTCGGCGATCTCCGCCCGCGGCACCGCGCCCGGCGCCGATGCCGCCTCGTTCACCGAGGCTGCTGACGCAGCGGATGCCGACTGCCCGCTTTCGGCGCTCATCAGAGCCAGCGCCACCGTAACCATCGACGCCACGCTCGAAGGAGGAGCCTGATGGCAGAGCGCACCGCGAACGTCACGTGGTCGGGATCGCTGATCGTAGGAGGCGGCACGATCGAGAGCGTCGGAAGCGGCGCGTTCGGCCCGCTCGACGTCACCTGGGCGTCACGGGCGGAGGAGTCAGACGGGCGCACGAGCCCCGAAGAGCTCATTGCCGCCGCTCATGCCGCGTGCTTCTGCATGGCGCTGTCACACGGGCTGGCGCAGGCGGAGACGCCTGCGGAGCGCCTCGAGACGTCCGCGGCGGTGACGTTCGTCCCGGGCACGGGTATCACCAAGATCGCTCTGTCAGTTCGGGGCTCGGTTCCCGGAGTCTCCGAGGCGGCATTCGTCGAGGCAGCCGAGGCTGCGAGGGAGAACTGCCCGGTCTCGAAGGCGCTCGCCGCGGTGCCCGAGATCACGCTCGACGCCTTGCTCGTCTGAAGGCGGGCGACGCAAGCCTCGCCCCTACGGCTACCTGGAAAACGTAGGGGCGACCCTTGGGTCGCCCCAATACCTACCGTGGAAAACGTAGGGGCGACCCTTGGGTCGCCCCAATACCATGTCGGCGTGAGTGGGATCGAACGCCTGGTGGACGAGCTCGAGCGCTCCTACGCGGAGACGCAGGAGCGCCTTGCCGACCCCGCTGTCTACAACGACCACCGCCAGGCTGCCGACGCGGGCCGGCGACTCAAGGAGCTCGAGGCTCCGAAGCGGCTCGCCGACCAGTGGCTGCAGGCGCGCGCAGACCTCGAGGACGCTCGCGGTGACGCCGAGCTGGCCGGGATGGCCGGCGAGCTCGCGGCCGAGGTGGAGCGCCTCGAGGAAGAGCTGAAGCTCGCGCTGGTGGAGCGCGATCCGGCGGACGAGAAGGACGTGATCGTCGAGATTCGCCAGGGCGTGGGCGGCGACGAAGCTGCTCTTTGGGCGGGAGACCTCTACCGCATGCTGACCCGCTACGCGGAGCGCCTGCGCTTCAAGACCGAGATCCTCTCGACCAGCGAGAACGAGACGGGCGGGTTCAAGGAAGTGGTGTTCGCAGTGAAGGGGCAGGGGGCGTTCTCGGTCTTCAAGTACGAGGGCGGTACGCATCGCGTCCAGCGCGTTCCCGAGACCGAGTCACAGGGGCGAATCCACACGTCGACCGCCACCGTCGCGGTGATGCCCGAGGTCGAGGACGTCGAGATCGAGATCGAGGAGAAGGACCTCAAGGTCGACGTCATGCGCTCCACCGGCCCGGGCGGGCAGAGCGTCAACACGACGGACTCGGCCGTGCGCGTGACTCACCTCCCGACCGGGATCGTCGTCGCGATGCAGGACGAGAAGTCCCAGCTCCAGAATCGGCAGAAGGCGATGCGCGTCCTCCGCGCGCGCCTGTACGAGGCCGAGCGCGACAAGCAGCAGGCGGCGCTCGCAGCCACGCGTCGATCGCAGATCGGAGGCGGCGAGCGCGCCGAGAAGATTCGCACCTACAACTTCCCCGAGAACCGGCTCACCGACCACCGCATCAAGCTCACGACGCATCGCCTCGACCAGGTGCTGGGCGGCGAGCTGGACGAGTACACGCAGGCGCTGCGGGCCGAAGAGCAGCGGCAGGCGCTCGCCGCCGCCTCCGCGTGACAGTCGCGGCGACGCTCGAGCGTATCTCCGAGCGGCTCGCGGCTGCAGGTTGTGCATCCGCCCGCGTGGACGCGGAGCTTCTCGTAGCGCACGTGCTCGGGACCACGCGATCGGCGCTTCGCGCCGAGCCGGAGCGGGTGCTTCGCCCCGCGACGATGGGCGAGCTCGAGACGCTGGTCACGCGGCGCGAGCGTCGCGAGCCGTTGGCATACGTGCTCGGCGAGTGGGGCTTTCGGCGGCTCACGCTGGGT
>JAIBJO010000057.1 GCA_020029615.1 Actinomycetota bacterium | reverse complement strand
AGATGCGCGCACGGTGCATGCGTGGCTCGCCGCACGCTCCGATGTCGCGGACACCAGGATCGGCGCCTGGGGGATCTCGTATGGCGGCGGCACGATCCTCAACTCCCTCGTCGCGGGCGTTCCCTGGACCGCGGTTGTCGCGGTGGAGACCTGGACCGACCTCTACTCGGGGCTCATGCCGCAGGGCCTGGTCAAGTCGGGGGCGGTCGTCAGCCTCGCCAACTCGATTCCAGAACATCGGCGCGACCCGTCGCTGGTGGCCGTGCAGGCTGCGGCGTTCGCCGGCAACACGGCTGTCGTGAAGCCATGGGCGGAAGCCCGCTCGAGCCGCTCAAAGCTGGGGTCGGTCACGACTCCGGTGCTCATAGCGCAGGGGCGCCGAGACTTCCTCTTCGGGATCGAGCAAGGCTCGCTCGCGCTTCAGCGGTTGAAGGGCCCGAAGGCGCTCTACGTGGGCCTCCACGGCCATGCACCGTCGACCTTCCCCGCCGCCGACACCGGGTTTCTCATGGCGCAGACGCGTGCCTGGTTCGACTGCTTCCTGGTGCAGGCACCGTGCTCTCGCGCACCGGCTGCCTACGCGATCGCACCCGAGACCGTCCGCAGTGACGTCCCCTGGACGACCGCGGTTCCGAAGACCGCGGCCACGACGTTCGCCTTCCCGGGAGTGACGACGTTTGCGCGGAGCGGAAAGGCAGTGCGCAGGTCTGCTCCGCTGCGCAAGGCCATAGAGGTCTACGGTTCGCCGACCGTGAGGGTCTCGATCGGAGCCAGCGGCGGATGGTCGCGACTCGTCGCCGTGCTCAGCGCCCGTACGCCTGCGGGCCAGGAGATCGTGATCAGCGCCGGCGGTGTGCCGACCAAGAACGGAGCCGAGAAGGTCTCGATCCGGCTCGTCAACCAGGCGACGCTCATCCCGAAGGGGTCTCGGCTCACGCTGACGCTCGCCTCGTCCTCGACCGCGCAGTCGCCGGCGAACCTGCTCTACCTCGACCTTCCCATGGCCCCGAGCGCACGGGCGCGAATCGGCACGGCCGTCCTCGAGCTGCCGGGACTGCGCACACCAGTCACGAAGTGATCGCACGCTTCTCGGCCGTCGCCTGCGTTGCGCTCGCCCTCGTCTCCACGTCGGGCGTGGGCGCAACAACCAGCGTGGATCCGGGCGTGACCGCGACGAGCGTCCTCCTCGGTGGAACCGTCCCGCTCACCGGAGAAGCCGCCGCGTTCGGAACGGTCGCGCCCGGTGCGAAGGCGTACTTCGACTACGTCAACTCGAAGGGCGGAGTGAACGGCCGCAAGATCGAGTACCGCTACTACGACGACGCGTACAACCCCGGCCAGACGGTGCTGCTCACACGGCGGCTCGTCGAGCAGGACAGGGTGTTCGCCATCTTCAACTCGATCGGGACGGCCAACAACCTCGCGACCCGGGACTACCTCAACGCCCAGAGGGTTCCGCAGGTCTGGGTCGGCGACGGGTCGCAGTCCATCGGGCAGAGCTTCACCCGCTACCCGTGGACGATGGGCTTCCTCATGAGCTACCGGGGCGAGGGTGACGTCTACGGGAAGACCATCGTGAAGAGCCAGCCGAAGGCCCGGATCGCCGTTCTCTACGAGAACACGGAGTTGGGACGCGACATGCTCACAGGTCTCACACGCGCCATCGCGGGCAGGGGCCCAAAGGTCGTCGCCAAGCAGTCGTACGAGTTCACGGGCGCGGACGTCTCTGGTCAAGTCGGCCTCCTGAAATCGTCGGGCGCCGACACCCTGATGCTCTTCGCCACGCCAAAGTTCTTCCTGAATGCGATCCGAGCGACCCACAACCTCGGCTGGAAGCCGCGGCTCTACATCGCGTCGGTATCGATCGAGCCCACGATCATGGGGATCGCACGTCTGAACGCTCCTGAGCTGACCAGAGGCGCGCTCTCGATCGCTTTCGTCAAGAACCCGAACGACCCCATCTGGTCGAAGGACCCGATCGTCGCGCTGTATCGCACGATCATGAAGAAGCACAACCCGACCGGAAGGCCGACCGACGTCTACAACTGGTACGGCATGACCGTCGCGTGGACGATGGTCGAGACGCTGCGCAAGGCGGGGAAGAGCCTGACGCGCGCAGGGCTGCTGAAGTCGGCTCAGAGCCTCGATACGAGCGCGAACCCCTTCATGCTTCCGGGGATTCGGCTGAAGACCTCGCCGACGGACTATCGGCCCATGGAACACGTCTACCTGTACCGCTACGACAACAAGCAATGGGTGAAGGCAAGCGGTCTCCTCCACGCCAAGGGATGACCTCGGAGACCGCACTGTGAAAGACTCGTGACTCTCAGAGGAGGGCAGATGAAGAGACGAATCTGGACCGTCGCAGCGGGGCTTGCCTCGGTAGCGGCGCTCATCGCAGTACCTGCCGCGCTCGCGGCCTATACGTCAGCCAAGCTCGAAGTGCGACAGGCCGGCTCGCTGGCAACGATCAAGGCGTCGCTCGATCCGAACCACGACCCGACCCAAAGCGTGCGGATCTTCGCCCCGGCCGGGACGCAGCTGACCACGAACCAGGCGCCGGGGTCCGTGCTCGGGCCGGTGAAGGCGCTCGTGAAGGCACTCGACCTCGCAGGCGCGGATCTGCCGCTCGAGGGCCAGCTGATCGTCGCCGCTCCCGGGCAGATCGCTCCGGCGACACAGGCGGCCTGCCTCGGCACGACGGCACCGCTCGCAACCTGGGTCATGATCCTCACCGCAGCGGGCCAGACGCTTCCCGTCCCGACCTACCTGGTCGCCACGACCGGTGCGCTGACGGCGCTCGGCCCGGCGTACATCCAGGTGTGCTTGCCGCCGCCCGACATCCCGCCGGGAACTCCTGGGCGCGCGACATTCGGCGCCAAGCTGTACAGCGCAGAGCTCGCGATCAACGGTGTGTTCGGCGCGGTGGCAACCGGTGCCTGGGTCTCCTTCTGGACTCCCTACAACCCCGGCGTCGGAACAGTGAACGTCGTCGGGACCGTCGCAGCACCTGCCGCGATCGCACCCGGGGCCGTGAGCCTGACGGCGAAGAAGGCCGGAGCCGGTGCGCTCATTGCCGGCCGTGTGACTCAGGCCGGCCAGCCACGCGGAGGCACCGTGGTCACGATCTGGGGCGCCAGGGGCAAAGCCGCGCTGAGGTCTCTCGGAAAGGCCAGAGTGGCCGCTTCCGGCGCGTTCACGTTCCGGGCCAGGGCAGGCGACAGGTTCCAGGCTCGCGCACTCGCTGCGCCAGGCTCGGCCGCACCACTGTGCGCCCAGCTCGCACCGGTGTTCGCTCCGATCCCGTGCGTCAATCCGACGGTGAACGGGTTCACGGCTCAGAGCAAGGTCGTGCGTAAGAAGTAGCGCCCGTTCGTTGGTAGGGGTCGGGCTTGCCCGGCCCCTACTCTTCTCCCGTGCCCGCGACAGTTCGACTCGGCACGTGCAGCTTCGCCGACGACGGGCTCGTCAAGACCTGGTATCCGCGGGGGGTCTCGACGTCGAAGGCGCGTCTCGGCTACTACGCGGAGCGCTTCGACACGGTCGAGGTGGATTCGCCGTACTACCACCTGCCGGACCCGGCAGTGACCGGCCGCTGGGCACAGCGCACACCTCCCGAGTTCGTCTTCCACGTCAAGGCCCATGCCTCGATGACGGGTCACGAGCCCGCCGAGCAGGCGCAGGCGTTCGCCGAGTTCCGCGCGTCACTCGAGCCCCTCGAGCTCTCCGGGAAGCTCCGGGGCATCCTCCTCCAGTACCACCCACGGTTCGTGAAGTCCTCGACGAGCAAGGCAGAGCTCGAGCGGGTTCGGGGCCTCCTCGACCCCCTCGTCCCGCTGATCGAGTTCCGGCACCGCTCGTGGCTCGAGGAGGACGAGCGGGCGGACACCTTCGCTTTCCTCGAGCGAAACGGGCTCGCCTACGTGTCGGTCGATGCTCCGCGAACGCGCGCCTCGAACGTCGTGCCCCCCGTCGCGGCTGCGACCCATGCACTCACCTACGTCCGCTTCCACGGACGGAACGCGAGGACGTGGAACATCCGCTCCGAGAAGTCGTGGCAGCGCTTCGACTGGATGTACTCCGCAGAGGAGCTCGCCGAGTGGGTTCCGAAGCTGGAGGGCCTCACGCGGGATGCAGACGAGGTCTACGCGTTGTTCAACAACAACCGCGACGACTTCGCGCCGAGGAGCGCGATGATCCTCAGGGATCTCCTCGATGAGGCGGGCGTACCCGCCGCTGGGGGTGTTGCGCCTCCCCCCGAGCGCCCGACGCTCTTCTAGCCTAGATGGAGGCCCGTTTGACGGCGTGAGTACCTTCCCGGCTCGTCTGCTCGAGCGCAGTCGGGTCCGTAGTTGAGTGGCTCCGGAGCCCGTCGGAAGCCACTCTCGGGGCCGGGGACGGACGTGAGGTCGTCGTAGTACCGCTTGGCAGCGACGAGATTCGGAACGCCATTCCGATGTGGTCGAATGAATCCGGTTCGGGGCAAACGGGACCTCCGCCGTCGTGAACGGGCGGGAGCGACCGGGTAGCCGAACCTCCGCGTGCGCGAGCGCGCGGGAATGATGCCTTGGCGGTGGTCAGACCTGCTCCGGCCCGAGCGAGTCGATCCGATCGCGGATGCGTCGGGCGCAGGGCAGGCAGCCCTTCCGCCCCCATATGACGAGCGCCCGCTCGAGCACTCCACGCGCCTCGTCGATCCGTCCTGCGCGCTCGAGCACGGTGGCGAGGTCCTCGTGCGTGAACGCCTGCCACCAGACGTTGTCCGTCCTCGTCTCCGCAGTCGCGACGGCCGTGCGCGCCAGCGCCTCCGCCTGCTCGAGCTCGCCTCGCTGGGCAAGCAGGAGCGCCTCGGCAGCAGCGGCCATCACCCGAACGCCAGAACCGGGCGGCGGGACAGCCCGAGCCTCTTCGAGGAGGTGCTCGGCCTCGTCGAAGCGACCGAGGTAGCAGAGCTCGCGTGCGAGTCGCCCTTTGGCCGTCGCCGCCGGGATGGGGACATGGGCGACGATCTCGATCGCCTCGGCCGTCAACCGGCATGTGCGCTCCCGGTCACCTTCGATCGTCGCGATCAGCGCAAGGTCCTCGTAGACGTCCCGTGAGGTGTTGCCGGTCACCTCGCGCAGGTGGCTTGACCGCGCCTCGGCGAGCGGCCATGCCTCGTCGAAGCGGCCGAGCATCGCGAGCAGAGCCGCTCGCGCACCGTCCTGGGAACCCGGGGGCCGCAAGTCGGCGAGCTCGTCCACCATTCGCATCGCGTCGTCGACCGGTCGCGGGCCGAGGATCAGCGACCACTCCAGGTATGTATCGGACCGTGCGTAGCCCGCCAGGCGCTGGTATCGACGTGACTGGAGCAATGCTTCGACGGTGTCGTCGTGCTGCTGGTGGAACTCCGCGGCCGAGGCGAGCATCTCCCAGAGCAACGCAAGGCGGCGTGGATCACCCCGGTCCTCCTCGAAGGGAAGCGCAGCACGGCAGAGCGCGATCACTTCGTCGGTCTTGTCGCGCTCGCCGGCGAAGTTACGCCCCTCGATGGCCATCGCTCGCGCCAGCATCGCCCCGGAATCGTCACCCGCGGTTTCGGCCCGACCAGCGACCGCTTCCGCCCTTTCGATCGCCGCTTGCACGTCGAGCTCCGCCTGTGCCCGCGCGGACTCGAGCTCGAGGGGGACATCGGTGCGGTGTGGCCGTACGAGTTCGGCTGCGCGATCGAGCAGCACGACAGCGGCCCGGTAGTCCTGGCGGTCGGTCGCCCGGTTGCCGGCGGCCGCGAGCCGCGTCGCGGCGCGGTCGGCCAGGGCGGCGTCGGGTTGTCCCAGCTCAGCCACGTAGCGCGCTGACTGCTCGAGGTGGTAGCCGACGATCTCGTCGCGCTCGACGAGCGAGTGGCCGTGCTCGTCGAGCCAGTCGGCGAAGCGGGCATGCAGGTCGGCGCGGACCGCCTTGGGGAGCGCGTCGTAGGCAGCGTCGCGGATCAGTAGGTGGCGGAAGCGATAGCCGTCGTCGCCGGCGATCTGAGCGCGGTCGGGACGCACGAGCTGGCGCCGGACGAGGGCGGTGAGCCGGGTCGTGACCTGCGTCTCCTCCGGAGCGAGCGCCTGCACGCCGCCGCGGTGGAAGACCTCGCCCTCGACGGCCCCGCGCTCGAGCACCTTGCGTTCGGCCTCGTCGAGCTGGTCGAGGCGAGCGGCAAGAAGGGCTTTCAAGGTCGGCGGCACGTCGACGTCTCCATCCTCGGCCGCCATGGCGAGCATCTCCGAGATGAACAGCGGGTTGCCGCCTGCGGCGCGGGCGATCCGCTCGCGCAGCTCATCCGAGACCGCATCGCCGATCAGGGCGTCCGCCTGCTCGGCGGGCAGGGGCTCGAGCCGCAGCGTCCCCGGCCAACTGGGACGCCGCTCGACGAGCTCCGGCCGGGCTATGCACAGGAGGAGAAGCGGAGCGCCACTCGAGAGGAGCGCCGTCGACTCGACGAGATCGAGGAACGTCTCCTCGCCCCACTGGATGTCGTCGAAGACCACGACGAGCGGCGCCTGCTCCTCAAGCAGCTTCCGAAACGCCCAGGCGATCTCGTCGCCGCTCGTCCCGACACTCGACTGACCGAGCAGCGAACGGATGGCGGATGCTGCCGCGGGATCCGAGGGCAGCACGGCGAGCTGCTTGACCACCTCGACGACCGGCCAGTAGGTGATCCCTTCGCCGTAGGGCAGGCAGCGACCTCGGACGACGCGAGCCTCGATCGCTGCAAGCGCCTCCGACACGAGCCGCGACTTGCCCACCCCCGCGTCGCCCACGACCGTCACGAGCTCGCAGCGAGCTTGCGCCTGCACTTCCTTCCAGCCAAGCACGATCTCGGCCAGCTCGCGCTCGCGTCCGACGAACCGTGATGCGTGGCCGCGCTCGGGGGCCTCGAGCACCGCGACGAGCCGCAACGCGGGCACGGGCTCCGACTTCCCCTTCAGCGTCAGCGGCTCCACCGCCTCGACGAGGACCGCGCCGCGTACGAGCGCGTGCGTCGCCTCGCCGATCAGCACTTCGCCCGGCTCTGCCGCTTGTTCGAAGCGTGCAGCCACGTTCACCGCGTCCCCAGTCGCGATCCGCTCGGATGTTCCGGTCACCACCTCGCCCGTGTTCACGCCGATCCGACCGCGAATGCCGATCTCCGGCAGCGCGTCGCGCATCTCCACCGCCGCACGACACGCACGCAGCGCGTCGTCCTCGTGCGCCACCGGGACGCCGAACACCGCCATCACCGCATCGCCGATGAACTTCTCGACCGTCCCGCCGTGCGACTCGACGATCGTCTTCATCCGCTCGAAGTAGCCCGCCAGCAGCGCGCGCAGCGCCTCAGGATCAGTCGACTCGCCGAGTGCCGTCGACCCTGTGACGTCGCTGAAAACCACCGTGACGGTCTTGCGTACCTCGCGCTGAGGTGGCGTGGCCGCGAGCGCGGCGCCACAACCGTTGCAGAAGCCTGCGCCGCCAGGGTTCTCGTGCCCGCAACTCGCGCAGATGATCACGGGCTGAGGCTAAGACATCGCCGGGCGATTCCAAAGCGTCGGGATCACAGCTGACGGGTCTCTGGCGTGCGTCGGCGTGCGGGAATGTCCCCCGACGGGGAGGCTGCGAGTAGGCCGGACGGTGCGTTAGGTTCCGTCAGCGCCGTTCCCGTCGCCCGGAGCGCCACCGGCGCAGTCGCATCGAAGAGCGAGCTGGTCGAGAGACCTCGGCATCGATTGACGCGAAGCGATGACTTCGCCTCGCGGCGGGAGTCGTACCTTCGGTACGAGGTTGATTGGTGACAACGCCGCACACGATAACGCCGCTGCTCGTGGCCGACCTGCTCGCCGAGGGCGAGCGGATGCCGGTCTACGTGCACGTCATCGACCATCCCGAAGCGCGCGTGCTGGTCGACACCGGCATGACGGAGCTGCACCCGGCGGTGGCCGACCTCGATCCCCGCCTCCGTCCACTGAGCAAACAGGACTTCGACCTCGCGGGCATCGACATCGTCGTCAACTCACACCTGCACTTCGACCACTGCGGTGGCAACCACCTCTTCGCCGGACGGCCGATTTACGTTCAGCAGCAGGAGCTCGAGGACGCGGGCACGGAGGACGACTACACGATCCGCGAGTGGGTCGAGGCGCCCGGCGTGCGGTACGTGCCGGTCGACGGCGAGCTCGAGCTGCTTCCGGGGCTCCGGCTCGTCCCGGCGCCGGGCCACACACGCGGCATGCAGGTGGTCGTCGTCGAGACTGGCGGGCGTCCGGTCGTCGTCGGCGGTGACGTGGCGGTTTGGCTCGGCGAGCTCGACGAGCCGCACACCGAAGGCCAGCTGCGGGTGCGCGCGCTCGAGCCCGAGCTCGTCTGGCTCGCGCACGAGCACGAGCCCTGGCGGCCGCGCACCATGCAGAAGCGGACGGGCAACGAAGTCGAGCCTCTGTCGCACTAGGTTCGCCCCGGGGAGTGTGCGTTGAGGTGTGCAGTGCGGGAATGCTCCGCTCGAAGTGAACGAGGGATCGACTGCGCGAGCGCGGGCGCTGAAGAGCGCCTCTCCGTCTGTCCGTGAAGAGGAAGGTGACAGTGCCGGTCGGAAGGTCCTGTCGCATGACGCGATCATCCGCCGGACAGAAGCTCGCGTCCAGTCGCACTCACGCTGGAGGAGTGATCGCCGCTGCGCGAGTGTGCGTCTCACAGTCGCTTGACGGGCAGGGGCCACGTATGCCCCTCCGCCAGGAGCCGAGCTTCGTCCCAGTCCCACGCGTCAGCACGTGCATACTCTGAGGAGTCATGAACAAGTCGGTGACACTGACGGCGGTGTTCACGCCCGACGAGAAGGGGTGGACGATGGCGCAGCTCGCTGAATGGCCCGCTGTCGTGACGTGTGGTCGGACGGTTGAAGAAGCGCGCGCGATGCTCCTGGATGCCGCGCGGGAAATGATCGCCTCCTACAACGAGCAGGGCCGCAAGCCTCCGATCGGTGGCGGCCATGCCGAGCAGGTCACGATCGATCTCGCCGCTGCGTGAGGCGACAGCAGCTCGAACGTCATCTCGTCGCTCATGGGTGCGAGGCGCTGCGCGAGGGCGCCAAACACTCCATTTGGCAAAACCCCGCCCTCGACGTCCGCGCACCCGTTCCGCGACACCGCGAGATACCGATCGGCACAGCTCGCGCGATCTGCCGGCAGCTTTCGGTTCCACCGCCGACCGGTTCGCGCTGACACCATCAGCCACCGTTGCATGCCGCAGTGTGTGGCCGTCTCTCGAACGCGGAACGGGGCAGGCTACGGCTACTCATCACCCAGACGGTGAAACAGACGAGCCATAGACACCGTCCAGACTTAAGGGACGCGGATCCGAATCGGCACGCGCATGAGGTCGCGATTCAGGACCTGCTGGCAAGACTGAGTGTGGAACTGCGTGAAGTACACATAGGCCGTCGCCCCACTCGTGTCGAAGTTGCGCGAACTGCTGTTGGGATCGATGAGTGAAGGGTAGTGGACGGGGTCGGGTCCGCCGCACGCGTAGGTCCACGGCACGGTCGCTGGGTAGAAGAGGTTTCGGCCCGTCCAGTGGATTAGGTCGGGCGAGAGCGAGTAGAAGAAGCCTCCGCCGGAGATGCCGACGAATATCCACTGTCTCGCGACAGTGTTGAAGGTGAGCCTGCCGGGGACGTAGTCGCCGAGTACTTCTGGTGAGATGGCTCTGCAGAGGTGAGCGGCAGGATTCGCCGTGGAGCGGTAGGGATCGATGAAGGTCGTATCGAAGCTCGTGCCACCGCTCCATGCACGCCAGGAGCTGGGATCGGAGAGATCCTTCGTTCGGATCAGGCAGTCTTGATTCACCGTGAGGGGCTGGCCGGGTTTTTCCTGCTTGAGGTTCACGAAGGCGTAGTAGTAACCGTCCCGGTCGTTGTGGACGATGTTCGATGGAATCGCCGCGCCGGCGTGCCCACTGTCTGGGACATATCTAGTAGGGAAGCTCGCGACCAAGGCGGGTGGCGTGCCGTGCTCATACGTGGCACCGTCGTCGTGGGACACGGCGAAGGTGATGCTGGTCCGCAGACACCAGCGCACGTCGCTGAAGTTAGTGCACTGCCCGGGATGTTCAAAGCCTTGGTACTCGTCATGGATGAGTGCATAGACGGTGTGCCCATCAGGTGAATAAGTCGAAGCGAGCCATTCGTGGTCGTCGTAGGCGGACGGGTCAGGGTTGAAGTCTGAACGGAGGATCGGCGAACAGTCGTGCGTCAAGTGGTCGATGTCTGGGCCTACGAACCGGCGGTTGATGAAGTGCGCCGCGATCAGTTGCACGCGACCTTGTACGTCTCTGAAGGCGCGTGCGGGGAGGTCAGGGATGTCGAGGTCCTCACAGCGTTCCTTCGTCCAGTTGAAGACGGTCTGCGGCGGGCCAGTTGCTTCGATCGTCACGTTTCGAGGCGCCGGGACAGGCTTGATGCGCTCGAGCCGACCAGTGTGGCAGTGGAATCCGTAGCGGTGGTACTGCCGATCGAGGCTTCGCTTGCAGCGCTGGCCGGCCTTGAGGCAGGTCTGTGTCCCTGCGACAACAGCACGAACAGTCCCCGCCGGACATCGCTTCGCAGCCACTTTCGAGCCGAGGCCCCCGGTAGACGCCGCGCCCGCCATCGTAAGGAACGCAAGGCCCAGCGCAAGCAGTAGAGCGACGCCGCCCGCGGCACGTCGTGCACTCGGCTGTCGCACTAGCTCCTAATGTTCCGTCAGTTTCGGCCTCAAAGCAAATGCGCTGACGAGCTTCTTCACTTGGATTAGGCGACGCAGTTCAAGAGGCCTTTGTCCACGCCCTGCTCTCCAGACGCGACCTGCGGCACATTGAACGGCTCCACGCCTGGATATGGCGCATCCTGGTGAACGTCTGCCTCGTCGAGAAGCGACACCCCGGGTGTCACGGACCGTTCTCGATCCGGCAGCGTTCATCAGACAGTCAATCGAGTCGGGAGAGGCCGAGCCGGCCGGCGAAACGACGATCCGAGGGCAGAGGGTGATCCGCATCCGAGTGAGCTCGCCTCGGTACTCTCTCTTGGAACCGGCCGCGCTCTACTTCGTCGACGCGCGCACGTACCGGCCCGTTCGGATCGTGATCATTCGAACGTTTCCACCTCCAGACCCTGTGCCCTTCGGCTTGCCCCTGACGTCGCTCACGGACTTGCTCGTGCCGAGCTTGGGAGCACTAAGAGGGGGTGGGATGGTCGTCGACTTCGAGGAGTACCGGTTGCTCGCACCGTCGGTGGCCAACCGCAGGATGGCGCACATTCGCGTCCAGCATCCGAAGGCCAGGATCGTGTGACGAACGCACGGGCGGCTAGAGTCGCCGTCTCGTGCGCGTCCTTTCCGTGATCCACGGGCCGAGCGTGCCCGGCGGCGTCTTCGACGAGGCCGTCCTAGGGGCACGAGCTCGAACGCTGGTCGGTTCCCGACGGCACCGGGCCACGCCCCGCCGAGAGCTACGACGCCGTCATGGTGTTCGGCGGCTCCGCGCATCCCGACCAGGACGAGCACTTCGCCTGGCTGGAACGCGAGGAGGCGTTCCTCACGCGGGTGCTGGCCGAGCGGGTTCCCGTCTTCGGCGTCTGCCTTGGCGCGCAGATGCTCGCGCGCGCGGCGGGGGCGGGAGTGGGGCCGGCGAGCGCTCCCGAGGTCGGTTGGCTCGAGGTCGAGCTGACCTCCGCCGGCGAGTCGGATCCCGTGCTGGGTGTCCTGCCGCAGCGGGCGACGGTGTTCCAGTGGCACCAGTACACCTTCGACATCCCGGACGGCGGAGTGGAGCTCGCTCGCAGCGACGTCTGCACACAGGCGTTCCGACTGGCGCAGCCCGCCTGGGGCATTCAGTTCCACGCGGAGATCACCCTCCCGATGGTCACGGACTGGGCGAGCGAGGATCCGGAGGACCTACCACTGACCGCGAACGCGTTCGTCGCGACGTCGCGAGCGGAGATGTCGCGCTCGAACACACAGGGCAGGGCGCTGTGTGCGGCGTTCCTCCGTGAGGCGGCCCGCTAGGCCGGGACCTCGCGCGACCACTCGTGCCACGAGCCCGCGTAGTTCCGCGCGTCGTAGCCGGCCCCTCGAAGAACCTGAGCCGCGAAGCCTGAACGACTTCCCGAGTGGCAGTAGGCGATGATCTCGACACCTTCCGCGAGCCCTACGAGCTCGCGCACCTCGTTCGCGCTCCGGCACTCGAGCAGGCGGTCGAGGGAGAGATTGACGGCGCCCGGGATGTGGCCGTGGCGTGGGTCGCAGTGCGCGCCGGCGACCCCCTCGAACTCGAGCCGTGTCCGAACGTCGATCAGCACGAAGTCGCCGCCACCAAGTCGTAGCCGGAGCTCGTCGAGCGTCACGTCTGCCATTGGCTCAGGAAGTCGAGGAGAACGGACGTGAACCGCTCGGGCTGATCGAGGCTGACGAAGTGCCCGGCCCCCACGAAGACCTCCAGTGTGCCGCTGAGAGCGCTCGACGCGAGCTCTCTGGATTCCTCGACGGAGACGATCTCGTCGCGATCTCCCACGCACACGAGCAGTGGTCCACCGAACGACGCAGCCACCCCCGAGAGATCCATGCGATCGCGCATCGCTTCCTGCGCAACGGCCAGATCCTCGGCCGTGTCGTCGGTGTCCTCCAACTCGGGTGGCACGCCCCGCGCGCGCAGCTCCGCGATCTGGTCGTCTCGCTGCCGACGCCGCTCGAAGGTGTCGGCTCCGGCGCGCGAACCGACGAGCACCAGTCCGACGATGCGCTCGGGCGCACGCCGGGCGAGCGCGAGGGCGCAATAGCCCCCCATCGACGCCCCGACGGGGACGAACGTCCCGTCGTTGTCGCGGAGGAGTTGGGCAGCCCACCCGTCGATCGACGGCCCGCGCCCGTACAGGTGGGGAACGATGGGTTCGAAGCCGTGCTTACGCAGCGAGCTCACCTGCTGCACCCACATCCGCTCGGAGAGCGGCCAGCCGTGGAGCAGCAACACCTTCACGGCCGATCGACCCGCAGGAGCCCCTCGAGCCCGAGCCCCTCTTCCCAGCCATGACCCGCGCCCTCGACTCTCATCGCGGCGGCGAGCTCCGCGAGGAGCTCGCTGGCCGGAGGAAGGTCGGCGGGAGCGGACGCCGTCCGCGCGATGCGACGAACCTCGTCGGGTTCCGCCCCCGTCAGACGGGACACGACGGTGGGGTTCGCTGCCAACCCCACGACGTCTCCCGGCGGCAACGGGCCGTAGAACTCCGGGACCGAGAGATACTCGTCCACGATTCGCCCTCGCTCGAACAGGATCATCCGCACCAGCTCGTCGCGCTCGACGCCGAGCAGGAGCGTAATGGATCCCATCCGGTCGCACAGCTCTCGGGCGAGGCGGCGGAGCATCTCCGGATTGCGGTCACAGACGTCGTCGTAGACCGCGATCCACCCGTTTCTCGGTGGTGACACGAGCGACCCGCGCGACCCACCCGGGAGTCGGGGGACGAACTGGCGCACGGCGTCCTCGACCGCGCTGAGGTTGTCCGACTGGATGTGGATCGAGCCGAACGACGACGCCTCCTGCACACCGAGCCGGGTCTCGAGGGCGGCCACCGAACCGGTCATGACCACGACCTCGTCCCGGAATCCCCAACGGCCGTACAGCGAGCGCGCGACGGCGTTGGACGCCACGACCTCGAGATCGATGTGCTCGATCCCCCGCGCCCTGAGAGCGGCGAGAACCTCCCGCATGAGCTCGGTGCCCACCCCTGAGCGCCGCGCAGCCCGAGCCACGTAGAGGTCCGTGAGAGTCCCGAGCGCCGGAGTCCGCTGCCTCGCAAGTGCGAAGCCGACGGGCGAGCCGTCGTCGTCTACGGCGACGAATGCGGTCTCCGAGGTGAGGATCTCCACCACTTCGGCGAGCTCCTTCTCGTCGTTCGTCGGCCCCTCGTGGATCGGCGGACGAATCTCGTGATCGAAGTCACGCCACAACGAAGCGATGGCCTCGAAGTCGTCCGTGCCTGCGCGGCGAACGGTCATCCGGCCATCCTCGCGCCGGCCAGCAGGAACTGGGCCGACAGGTTCTCGAACGGTGCAAAGCGCTCGCCCATGTGGCGCACCTCCTCGATCGACAAGGGACGACCGTCAGCGTAGAAGGTGGAGACGGCCTTCCGCACACCGAGGTCGCCTGCCGGCCAGGCACGCGGCCGGGCGAGATGGCGTGCCAGGAACCAGTCGGCGGTCCAGCGGCCG
>JAIBJO010000144.1 GCA_020029615.1 Actinomycetota bacterium | reverse complement strand
GCACGACCCGCACACCGTCTGAAGCGCGGAGCCGCACTCCCCGCAGAACTTCTGGCCTTCGGCGTTGACGTGGCCGCAGGACGCGCACGTCATGCGGGCACCTCGTCGCGTGTGGGAGCCATCATGTCGAGCCGCTCGAGCCACGGTCGCGCTTGGAGGAGCGCGAAGGTCTCGCGAGCGTCTGCAACGAGCGCCTCGGCCTCCGACGAACGACCCTGTTCGACGAGCCACTCCGCGTGCTCGAGCCGCGTGACTGCGAGGTAGAACGCAACGTCCAACTCGCGGAAGGCTGCCTCGGCTGCCAGGAAGCTCGCATCGACAGCCGCATCTCGGCCCTGCCGTGCGTCGAGGAGCCCCCGAAAACGCGCTGCTTGTCCACGAAGGAAGGGCGTCACCTCTCCGGGGTGGAGCTGTTCGATGCTGACCAGCAGCTCCTCGGCCCGGCCGAGGTCACCCAGCGAGAGCGCGGTCTCGAGAGCTTCGACGAGGTTGAGCTTGATCTGGAAGCTCGTGACCGACAGCTCGTCGCGACGCGCAAGCCCACGCTCGGCGGCCGCAAGCGCCTCCTCTGCGTGCCCTCTTGCGCGAAGCACGCGCGCTTCGCAGTGGTCGAACATCGCAGCGAGCTCGGCCTGCTCCGCCGTGCGAACGTAGTCGTAAGCGTTGAGAGCGCGCTCGGCCTCCGCGAGCTCACCTCGCTCACAGTGGACTCTTGCGAGGGTCACCAGCTCGGATCGCGACCATCCGCTCACGTCCTGGCGCTCCGCCTCGTCCTCTCGTGAGAGCGCGTCGTCCCAACGTCCCACCGCGACGAGGACGCCGATCACCCCTAGCCTGGCGCCGGCGAGGTTCTCACGGTCGCCGAGCTGTCTTGCCCGCGCTTCGATGGAACCCACCAGTTCCAGGCATTCCGTGTAACGATCCGAGTCCTGGAGGGCGACGCTGAGGTTCCCCGCCGCGCGGAACCACTCCCAGTTCAGCTCCCGCTCGCGAGCCAGGTCGACTGCTCCTTCGAGGAGGATGCGCGCCTCGACGAAGCGTCCCTCGTAGATGACGCCGATCGCTCTGCTCGTCAACGCCTGTACCAGCACGTCGTCGAGCCCGAGTCGCTCGGCGAGTCGCAACGCGCGATCGAGCGTGATCAGCGCCCCCTCGCGGTCGCCGCGAAGTGCCTGTACGCGGCCGAGTTGTGCGAGCGTGGCGGCGAGCTCGGCACTCGGTCCCCTCTGTTCGAGCATGGGTAGGGTCGCCTCGAACCGGCTTGCGGCCTGCTCGAGCTTGCCCTCGAGCACGTCGATGTCCGCCAGGCCGGCGCTCGCCAGCGCGGCCAAGCTCGTGTCGCCGGCCTGCTCGTACAGCGCGATCGCCCGCTCCAGATGCTCGCGACCGTCGGCCAACCGCCCGGCGGGCGGTGCGAGCCTCCCGGCTGCTTCGAGCAACGCTGCTTCGTCCACCGGGTCATCGGCGAGCGCAGCTGCTCGCTCGAAATAGCGAAACCCCTCCTCGGGAGCCCCGAGCGAGGCTGCGCGCTCACCGGCGTGGACGAGCATCTGGCGTGCGCGAGCCCGGATCTCTGCCGCGTCGTCCGCATCGGGGGCCGCGTCGAAGGCAGCCAGGTAGTGAGAGGCGAGGACTTCGGCGATCTCGTCGACGTCCCCGAACGCCCGCTCCAGGTGGTCTGCCGCCTTGAGGTGCTTCACCTTCCGCTCGCGCTTGGAAAGCGTCTCGTACGCGACGTGGCGAACGAGATCCTGAAGGAAGCCGTACTGCCCATGCTCCGGCGAGCGTGGATCGGACTGAACGCCGAGCACCTCCTTGCGGACGAGCGACGACAGCAGCGGGTCGAGTTCGGTCGGCGCCAAGTCCGACAGAGCGCCGGCCGCAGTCTTGGTGAAGGTCTTGCCGAGGACCGCCCCGTCCTGCAGCAGTCGCCGCTCCTCGCTCGTCAACCCGTCGAGACGCGCGGCGATGAGGGCCTGCAGGGTCTCGGGAACCTCGAGTGCCTCGACCTCGCCGGTCGTCCGGTACACGGCGCCGTCCTGTACGAGCAGGTTGCGGTCGAGCAGCATGCGCACGGTCTCGACCGCGTAGAGGGGCACTCCTTCGGCCCGTGCCAGGATCTGATCGCGGAGCCGTGTGGGAAGGCCCGGGACGAGGCCGTCGAGAAGCGCGCTCATCGCGCTCTGCGAGAGCGGCTCGAGGTACAGCGAGGTGAAGTTCCGCTGTCCGGCTCCCCACGTCGGTCGCCGGTCGATGAGCTCGGGCCGCGCGAGGGTGACGACGAACAGCGCGTGATCGCGCGACCACTCGAGCAGGTGCTCGACGAAGTCGAGAAGGCTGGTGTCCGCCCACTGCATGTCCTCGAACGCGAGCACGGTCGGATACACCTCGGACAGGCGCTCGAAGAAGAGACGCCAGGCGGCGAACAGGTCCTGCTGGTCGCGAGAGAGATGCTCGGCGAGACCGAGCAGGTGCGCGAGCCGCGGCTGGAGGAACTCCCGCTCCCCGGAGTCGAGGATGTGCTCGTCGAGCGTTGCGTCGAGCTTGGCGCGGGCGGAGGTCGGCGCCTCGTCCTCGGCGATGCGGCAGCGCATACGCACCATGTCTGCGAGTGCCCAGTAGGTCACGCCCTCGCCGTAGGAGAGGCAGCGCCCGCGGTGCCAGTAAACGGACTCGGCGATGCCGTCGAAGTACTTGTAGAACTCCCACGCGAGACGCGACTTGCCGATGCCGGCGATGCCGGTAACGGATACGAGGTGGGCCTTGCGCTCGTCTGCGGAGGCGTGGAACAGCTCCTTGACGAGCCGGAGCTCGCGATCGCGGCCGACGAACGGCGCTTCGAGGCCTTGCGACTTCAAGGAGCCGCGCAAGCCGGAGACGACCCGCTGCGCCCTCCAGAGCGGGGTAAGACTTTCTTTGCCCTTGAGCTCGAACGAGCCTGCCTCCTCATACACGATCGTCTGCTCGGTCGTGCGCCGCGTGGACTCCCCGACGTAGACCACCCCGGGTTCGGCCGCGGACTGGATTCGGGCAGCCGTGTTCACGAGATCGCCCGCGACCATCCCCTGTCCTTCTGCGCCGATCGTGACTGCCGCCTCGCCCGTGAGCACGCCCGCACGTGCGCGGAGCTCGGGCGCTCCGACCTCGTCTCCGAGCGCCAAGACCGCTGCTACGAGGTCGAGTGCCGCGCGAACGGCTCGCTCCGCGTCGTCCTCCGTCGCGGTCGGCGTTCCCCATACCGCCATCACGGCGTCGCCGATGAACTTCTCGACGGTGCCGCCGTAGAGCTCGATCAGACGCCGGGACGCTTCGAAGTAGCGCGAGAGGAGCTCGCGCACCTCCTCGGCGTCACGGCTCTCGGAAAGCGCCGTGAAGCCGACCAGGTCAGCGAAGAGGACAGAGACCAAGCGGCGCTCGGCAGCTGGAGGAGCTGTCTCGGGCGCCTTTCTAGGCTGCGGTTGCGTAGCAAGCGCAGCCCCGCAGTCGCCGCAGAACTTCTCGCCGGGCTCGGTCGCGGCGCCGCACGACGGGCACGAGCTGGCGAGCGCGGTCCCGCACTCGGAGCAGAACTTCCGCCCCTCGCGGTTCTCGGTGCCGCAGCTGGGGCAGGTCATGCGGGCACCTCCGCCCGCACGGGTGCAACGGCGCCGAGCCGCTCGAGCCACGGGCGCGCCTCGAGGCGCTCGAAGATCTCGCGCGCCTCGGTGAGTGACGACTCGTCTGCAGTCAGCTCGCCGTGCTCGAGCAGCGTGACAGCCAGCCAGAACGGGAGGTCGAGCTCGCGGAACCGGCTCGCAGCGGCGACGAAACGCTCCTCTGCGCCCTCGTCCGTGCCTGCCAGCCGCGCCCGGAAGCGATGGGCCTGTGCCTCGAGGTACGGAGGACGCACTCCGGGCTTCAGCGCCTCGATCTCCTCGAGAAGCTTCTCCGCGCGAGCCCTATCCCCCAGACCGACGAGCGCCTCGAGCGCCTGGAGGGTGCCCTGCTTGACCCCTTGGCTCCCGACACCGAACGCGTCCCTCGAGATCTCGATTGCTTCCAGGCCCAGCGCGGCAGCGTCCTCGAGGCGATCCTCGGCGCAGGCGATCGCCGCCGCGGCGCCCAGGTACCCGGAGCGATCCTGGACGTCGGCCGAGCTCTCCAGCTCGGCGAAGAGACCCAGGACTCGCCGCGACTCGTCGAGGTCGCCGCGGGCGAGCGCGATCTGGAGTACCGAGTCCAGCAAGCTCAGCGTCGTTCCCGTGAAGAGCTTGTCCTCGGGGAGCTGCGCGAACGTCGCGACGGCTTCGTCCCAGCGCCCCAGCATGTACAGGGCGTACGTGCTCTCGGCCAGGACCCCCCATTCTCCGGGTCGGCTGCCGCGCCGGCGGGTGATCTCGAGGGCTTCGGCGAGGTAGGCGAGCGCCTCCACATACCGATCGCGGTGGAACGAGCGGTCCGAGAGGTGGAAGTAGATGCGCGAGGCCTGCTCCCAGCGCTCGTGCTCGAGCGCAAGCGCGAGGCCGTGCTCGAGAAACGCGGCGCTCTCCTCCGGACGTCCCCGGCCGAGGGCGATCTGCGACTTGATGACGAATCCCCGCGTGAGTGCGTCAGGCGAGACGAGCGCCTCGGCTATGCCCAACGCGTAGTCGATTCGCTCCTGGGCCCGGTC
>JAIBJO010000143.1 GCA_020029615.1 Actinomycetota bacterium | reverse complement strand
CTTGATCATCGGGTTGATCGCCGGGCCGGCGGTGTCCTTGTACGGATCGCCCACAGTGTCGCCCGTGATCGCGGCCGCATGGGCATCGGAGCCCTTGCCTCCGTAGAGCCCGTCCTCGATCGTCTTCTTCGCGTTGTCCCACGCGCCGCCGCCGGAGGTCATCGCGATCGCGAGGAAGAGCCCGGTGACGATCGTCCCGATGAGGAGGCCGCCGAGCATCTCCACGCTGATGATCCCGACGACGATCGGGATGAGCACGGGAATGAGCGCGGGCGCCATCATCTCCTTGATCGCCGAGCCGGTGACGATGCCGATCGCGTTCGAATAGTCCGGGCGGGCGGTGAAGTCCATGATTCCCGGGTTCTCACGGAACTGGCGGCGCACCTCCTCGACGACCTGGCCGCCGACGCGGCCGACCGCCTGCATCGCGAGCGAGGCGAAGAGGAACGGCATGAGCCCGCCGATGAACAAGCCGGCAATCACCCACGGGTTGTCGAGCGTGAAGAACGTCTCGAGCCCGTTTTCCCGGAGCCCGCGGCCGTACTCGTCGAAGAGGATGAGCGCCGCGAGCCCCGCCGAGCCGATTGCATAGCCCTTCGTGACCGCCTTCGTCGTGTTGCCGACGGCGTCGAGCGGATCGGTGATCCCACGCACGGACTCGGGCAGGTCTGCCATCTCGGCGATACCGCCCGCGTTGTCGGTCACCGGGCCGTACGCGTCGAGGGCGACGATGAGCCCTGCCATGGAGAGCTGGGCCATGACCGCGACCCCGATGCCGTACAGGCTCTCACCGGCGGCGTAGTAGGCGCCGACGACTCCTGTCGCGATGACGATGACGGGGAGCGCCGTCGCCTGCATCCCCACCGCGAGGCCCGAGATGATGTTGGTCGCGTGGCCGGTCTGCGACGCGCTCGCAATGTCCTTGACCGGCTTCCAGCGTGTGCCCGTGTAGTACTCGGTGATCGCGACGAGCAGGAAGGTCACCGCCAGGCCGATGAGCGCGGAGCCGTAGAGGTTCCAGAAGTCGAAGTCGCCCCCGTCGTACGCCATGGTCACGGGGATGAATCCGAGCGCCGACAGGATGGTCGCGACGATCACGCTCCGATACAGGGCGTTGATGATCGCGTTCTGACCGCCGCCGACACGGGTGAAGAAGGTCCCGATCACCGACGAGAGAATCGAGATGCCGCCGAGCGCGAGCGGATAGAGCCAGAGCTCGGTCTGCTCGAAGCCGATCCCGAGGAGCATCACTGCCACGGCCGTGACGGCATACGTCTCGAAGAGGTCGGCTGCCATGCCCGCGCAGTCGCCGACGTTGTCGCCGACGTTGTCGGCGATGACGGCCGGGTTGCGCGGGTCGTCCTCGGGGATGCCGGCCTCGATCTTCCCGACGAGGTCGGCCCCGACGTCAGCCGCCTTCGTGTAGATGCCGCCGCCGAGGCGCGCGAAGACCGAGATGAGCGAACCGCCGAAGGCAAGCCCGATGAGGTCGTCGACCGCCGACTCGGGACTGTTTCCGATCCAGTCGGTGAGCACCCAGTAGTAGCCGGCGACGCCGAGGAGGCCGAGGCCGACGACGAGCAGGCCTGTGACGGAGCCCGCGCGGAACGCAACCTTGAACGCGGGCTGCAGACCTTCGCGCGCGGCCTCTGCCGTGCGGACGTTCGAGCGCACGGCGACGTTCATCCCGATGAAGCCGGCGGCCGCCGAGAACACGGCGCCGATCAGGAACCCGAATGCGGTCCCCCAGCCGAGCTTGTCGTAGAAGCCAAGGAGGAAGAACGGCACGATCGCGACGACCGCGATCGTCGTGTACTGCTTGCGCAGGTACGCCCCGGCGCCCTCCTGGATCGCGCGCGCGATCTCCTGCATCCGCTCGTTCCCCGCCGGCTGCTTGAGCAGCCACCAGGTCAGGTACAGCCCGTACAAGACCGCCACGGCCGCGCACGCCAGCGCGAACCCGACGGCGTGGTCAACGAAAAAGTCCATGTCCTCTGCTTTCTCCTGCTCTCCCGCCGAAAAGTCCGTCGCGTAAGCGATTCGGACTTTTCGGCGCTACGCCCGTTACAAAGTGAGCGCCGAGTCGCCCCGGCGCGGCCGATTATGTATCACAAAGCGCAGCAGCGCCCCTCGCGTAGGTCAGCAGTCGGCGAGGGCGGCGAGCGCACGGCAGACCGCCCGGTGTGGGTGCGGGAGCACGCCGACGCGCTTGGTGAGATCGCTGCGAGAGATCCGCTGGAGATTGTCGAAGCTCGCTACGCACGGTTCCCGAAGACCGACCTGTTCGTCGAGTGGGATCTCGGTCGAGATGTTTCGAACCGTTCGCGTGATCGGAGCCACGATGATGGCGTGCAGCACGGGTACGGCATGAGAGCGCGTTACGACGAGGACAGGTCTTCGTTTGCGCTCTTCCGTCTCCGCCCACCAGATCTCACCTTGGGCGGGCGTCACCACGGCTCTTCCTCGATCATCCGCCTCGCCGCTTGATCGACCCCGCGGAGCTCCTCCTCGGTTTGCGGCTGAGCCGTGTAGGCGGCGATAGTCGCCTCGGCGACCCGCCGCCGGCGATGACGATCGATCAGTTCCCGGAGCGCCTGGCGGACGGCATCTGACCGGGAGTCGACCACGCCTTCGGCGACCAGTGCGTCGAGATCGCGCGCGAGATCGTCGTCGATCCGCGTGACGAGTTGGCTCACCGATTCAGTATTACATCTTGCATTGCGATTTGCAATGCCCTATTCGGACGTGTGCGGCTCCGAGCTTTCCGCGACCGCTTGCGCGTACGCGAGCTGGAGGTTCGCGCGCGCCTGCTCGAGGTCACGGACGATCGCGTCGTCGACTCCGCCTTCCCGCAGCACGGGCTCGAGCGCCCGCAACGACTCGATCGCAAGGCGCGCCTGCTGCAGGTCGCGGGCCTCCGCGGAGACGCGCCGAAAGCCGAGGGACGCTGTCGCCGAGAGCGCGTTCAGGAGGATGTCTGCGACGGCGAGGCGGTCGAGCGCTTCGCGGAGCTCCTCCTCGGTCGGAGCGTGCTCGCTCTCAGCCACCGATCGTCTCCGCGGCGCGCACCTGCTCGGCGTAGATCTCTTCGAGCGAGGCCCCGTCTTCGAGCCGCTCGATCTGTCGCTCCGCCGCGTTGCGTTCCGGCACCGCGAGATATGGAGCCGCGCCGATCTCCTCGGCCACCGGCAGCGCCCACTCGATCAGCTCCTCGATCCGCTGCCTGGCGGGTATCGCCTCGCCGCGCTCGAAGTCGATGAGCTCCCCGGGGAGACCCCAGCGAATCGCCCGCCAGAAGTTCTCCTCGATCAGCCGGTGTGGGAGCGGAGCGATCGGCGCACCCTCGTCGTACGCGCGGGCGACACGAGCTACGAGCGAGGCAGCGAATGCCGCGAGCGACTGCGCCTCGGCGAGCTCGGGCTGACCGTCGCAGATGCGGATCTCCACCGTCGGGAACGCCAGGTGTGGGCGCACGCTCCACCACAGCTGGGTGTGCTCCGTGATCGAGCCTGTGGCGTAGAGGAAGCGTACGAAGCGCTCGTACTCGTCCCAGGACGCGAACGCATCCGGGACACCGCAGCGCGGGAAAAAACGCGTGAAGATCTGGGTCCGCGCGGAGTGCAGTCCCGTGTCGACTCCCTCGACGAACGGCGAGCTGGCAGAGAGGGCCAGCAGCTCCGGAAGGAAGTTGCGGATCGCGGCCACCACGGCGATCGCGCGGTCTGCACCGCGGACCGCGACGTGCACGTGCAGGCCGAAGGTGTTGTTGCGCCAGACGACGTAGCGGAGCAGCTCGTCGTTTCGGCGGTAGTGCGGCGTGTCGATGATCCGCTGTTTCTTCCAGTCGGCCCAGGGATGCGTGCCCGTCGCACCGACGAGGAGCCCGAGTTGCTCGACGAGCACATGGAGCTGGGCACGGCGCTCGGCCATAACCGAGGGGACGTCCGCGAAGGTCTCCACACGTCCGGTTCGAACCTCGACCTCGGAGGCGATGAGCTCACCGACGAGGTGCGGCTCGAGCACCGTTCCCTTCGCCGCCGCCTGAACGTCCTCGAAGCGGTTCGTGAGATCGAGCGACTCGGGATCGAGGATCGCGAACTCCTCCTCGACCGCCATCGTGAAGTCCGTCGCCGACTCGAACCGCTCGCGCGCCTGCGCGATCAGCTCGTCGGCGGAAACCCGCTGCTCGTCTCCCATCGGCGCACCATTGTAGGGGCCGGACATCTCCCGTTCGTAACGCTAAGAGCCGGAGCCCAGCGCCAGCAGGCGCTCGGCAACGCCCGCCCAGCTCCAGCGGTCGACGGCGGTGCGCCGGGCGGCGTCCGAGATGGCCGCGCGCTCGGCCGGTGGAAGGGAGAGAAGCGTCTCGAGCTTGGAGCGGAGCTCGGCGGAGTCACCGGTCGCGAACGAGGCGAGGTGCCGGAGCTTTGGGGGATACGCCGCCTCGAGCCCGTCGGCGATCTCCGCCAGGCCGGAGTGCCGGGCGACGAGCGGCGGGCACCCCGTGGCGGCGGCCTCGGCGGCGACCATGCCGAACGCCTCCGGGAAGATCGAGGGCACGACGCACGCATCGGCGAGCGCAAGCAGGTGAACGAGGTGTCGGTGCTCGAGCGGACCGGTGAACAGGACGCGCTCGGGGTTCGCGGCTCGCTCGAGCTCGACGCGG
>JAIBJO010000056.1 GCA_020029615.1 Actinomycetota bacterium | reverse complement strand
CGATCCGCGACGATCAGCTCCAGCTGCAGGGCCTCGAGATCCGCGAGCGGTGACGCGCCGTCCGAGAAGCCGTCGAGCACGGCCAGCAGCGCATCGGCCTGCCGCAGCCCACCCGGCACCTCGACGCCAGCGCCGGGAACGTCGACCACGCGAATGGCCGCAGGCGTCGTCTTCTTCGAGCCGATGAGCGCAGAAAGCCGATCGAGCCGATCGTCGGCGATGACCGCCATGCCGACGTTCGCCTTCTCGGTGACGGCGGCGTACGCAGTGACCTCCGCGCCGGCGTGCGTGAGAGCGTTGAACAACGTCGTCTTCCCCGCGTTGGGGAGGCCGACGATTCCGACCTGCAGCGGCAAAGCCCGGCGGCTAGGTCAGGCCTCGAAGCCCACGCGCGTCTCGCGAGCGAACCGCTTGGCGTAGAGCACGCGGGAGAGGACGAGCAGGATGTTGCCGTCCTGCGCCTCCAGGCCCAGGGCGCCGAGCGCGCCGGCGGCCAGGGAGGCCTCGAGGGCGTCGGCACTCGCAGGCGTGACGAGGATGCTCAAGATCTGCCCACCGTCGAGCCCGATCTCGACTCGGACGAAGCCATTGTCAACCATCGAACACCACCTCCGTGAGCACGCCGTGAACGGAACTCGGATGGACGAACGCGACTTCGAGGCCGAAGAGCCCGCGCCGCGGTGTCTCGTCGATGAGCTCGGCGCCTTCGCGGACGAGTCGCCGGAGCGTTCCCTCGATGTCGTCCGTCTCGAGGGCGACGTGATGCATGCCAGGACCGCGTCTCGCGAGAAAGCGCCCGACGTGCGTGTCCTCACCCGTCGGTGCGACGAGCTCCACGCGGCTCTCGCCTACGAACAGCGAGGCCGCGTTCACCCCCTGCTCGGAAAGCTCGTCACGCCCCTCGAGTCGGGCGCCGAAGAGCCGCTCGTAGGTCGAGATCGACTCGTCGATGTCCGCAACCGCGACCCCGAGATGATGGATCCCGCGCACCTGCACCCGCGCGATGCTACTTACCCCAGCCCTTGTAACAACTTGTAACGAGCAACGAGCGGTCCCGAAACACCCTGGTCTTCGCGTCAAAGGGGACCGCGGGCGTTCCAAGTGACAAGCTGTTGCTTGGAAGTGAGGCGCCGCGCGCTCAGTCGCGCATCGGCAGCGCGCGCACCGTTCCGATCGTCTCTGACGAGCGCGACTCGGGCTTGATGTCCGCGAGGAGTGCTTCGAGCTCGGCTCGATCGAGTGTCTCCTTCTCGAGCAGCGCCTCGGCGACGCGGTCGAGTGCGGCGCGATGCTTGGAGAGAAGCCGCTGCGCCTCGTCGTACGCCTGGTCGGTGAGCCGGGCCTGCTCCGAGTCGCGGAGTCGCTTCGTCTCCTCCGAAAGCGCATAGTTGTCCGCGCGCATCGTCCTCGAGGGAGCCACCTTCGACATCCCGTACTCGAAGACCATCGCCCGTGCGATCTGCGTGACGCGCTCGAGGTCGTTGGCGGCGCCGTTCGTGATCCGTCCGAACACGACCTCTTCCGCTGCCCGACCGGCCAGGAAGACCATCATGAGGTCGACGAACTCCTCGCGCGTATGCATGTAGCGGTCCTCCGTCGGCATGTTGAGCGTGTAGCCGAGCGCGTCGCCGCGCGAGACGATCGTCGCCTTCTGCGCCGGGAACAGATCGCCGACGAGGTGCGACATGACGGCGTGCCCGGCCTCGTGGTACGCCAGGATCCGCTTCTCCTTCTCCGACACCACCCGCCGCTGCTGCAGCCCGGCGACGATGCGCTCCATGGACGCGTCGAAGTCCGCCTGCCGGACGTACTGAGCCTCGTTGCGGCCGGCCAGGATCGCAGCTTCGTTGCAGAGATTCGCGAGATCAGCACCCGTCAGACCCGCGGTCTGACGAGCGATCTGACCCAGGTCGACGTCCGCTGCCAGCGGCTTGTCTCGTGTGTGGACGCCGAGGATCGCCTCCCGTCCGGACACATCCGGCGCGGAGACGTGGACCTGCCGGTCGAAGCGGCCCGGGCGGAGGAGCGCGGGGTCGAGATCCTGGAGCCGGTTCGACGCCGCCATGACAACGACTTCGTCCCGGGCATTGAACCCGTCGAGCTCGACCAGAAGCTGGTTGAGCGTCTGGTCGTGCTCGCGATGGAAGCCGCCGCCGCTACGCGCCGTCCCGACGGCGTCGAGCTCGTCGATGAACACGATCGCAGGCTCGTGCTTGCGCGCCTCCTCGAAGAGCTTGCGGATGCGGGCGGCCCCCAACCCCGCGAACATCTCGACAAACGACGACGCGCTCTGCGAGTAGAAGTTCGCACCCGACGCACTCGCGACCGCCTTTGCGATGAGCGTCTTGCCCGTTCCGGGCGGACCGTGCAGCAGGATGCCGCGCGGGACCCGGGCGCCGAGACGCTCGAACCGCTTGCGGTCGCGCAGGAAGTCGACGACCTCCTGCAGCTCCTCCTTCGCCTCGTCCAGGCCAGCGACGTCGGTCCACGACACCTCGACCTGCGACCCCTTCACGACCGGCGCGGGCTTCGCGCGAGGCATGAAGCGCAACGTGTACAGGAGCAGGACGATGACGACCCCGAAGAAGATGATCGGAAGCCACGTGAGCAGCGTGTTCTCGAGATCCACCTAGTGGTGCCTCCGGGAGCTACGGCGGTGATTCGCCGGCGAAAACCGAGCAGGCCTAGGACGCAGGGAGGCCGCGTACCGGAACGTACGTGGCCGACCGAGGACGACGGCATGCGAAGTGTTTGCAGCCGCGCGAAGCATGGGTGTACCTGCCGGAGGCACCACTATGGCGTATCGGCAGCCCGGACTGCCCGCTGAAGCGGAGCGGTCCGTCGAATGACGCTGCGCTTCTACGTGACGACGGCTGTCGCCTCGGAGGCAGCAGAGACGCTGCCCGAGCCGTTCGTTGCCGTCACGACGACCCTGATGGTCGAGCCGACGTCGGCGGCGACCGGCGCGTATGTGCCCGACGTGGCGCCCACGATGTCCGCGCAGCTCGCACCGCCTGCGTCGCACCGCTGCCACTGGAAGGCGAAGCTTGTCGGAGCACCGTCCCACGAGCCCGTTCCTGCCGTCAGGTCATGCCCCAGCTGGGGTGCTCCCGAGACCGTCGGAGGCGACGTGTTGGTCGGAGCTCCCGCTGCCGCGACGACGCTCGTCGGCGCCGAAACGGCGGACGCCGTGCCAGCCGCGTTTCGGACGCTGAGCTTCACCCGGAGCGTCGTGCCGACGTCGATCGCGGTGATCGCGTACGACTCCGCCGCCGCGCCCGCGATGCTCGCGCAGTTCGCGCCAGCCACGTCGCAGCGTTGCCACTGGTACGTGAAGATCGACGGGCTCTGCGTCCAGGTGCCCGTGGCCGCGGTGAGCAACTGCCCGACGACCGGCGCCCCCGAGATCGAGGGTGGAGCGATGTTCCGCGGCGCGAGCTCCGCCGCCATCCTCCCCGCGACGATCTTCGCGAGCCGCGTCATCGTCGAGAGCGCGAGCCGCCGCCCGGGCTCGCCCATGGCCGTGACATAGCCGAGCACGCGCTCGACCTTGAAGACGGCGATGTGCATCTCGGTGCGCAGGCCGAGGATGCGCATCGTGAGCGGCACGTCGAACGAGCCCGGGCCTACTCCGAGGCTGCGCGGCCGCCCGATCTGGAGATTCGACAGGAGGCGGCCGGCCGGAAGCTCGGTCGCGAACGACTCCGCCAGAAAGGCGCGAAACTGCTTCGTGCCGAACGAACTCCTCAGATTCGCGAGGAACCGGGTCGTCGTGGTCACGCTCGTGCCGACCTCGGCTTCGTTGTACAGGTACGAGATTGCGGTCGGGCCGAACCGGCCTGCCTCGAACTCCCGCTCGTACGAGATGACGGACGGGAAGTCGGGGTCCGTGTAGTACCGCTGGAGCGTGACCCGAGCGCCACCGAGATCGGCGCGTGCTAGCACCATCTGCTCAGGATCGGGCACACCAGGCGGCGGGCGAACGGAGATCGCAGCGGATGCGTTCACGGTGACCCCGCCGAGCAGGACGGCGATGCCGATCACGACCGCGACTGCTGCCGACACGCGCGGTACGTGCATCGGGCTGACCCTACGCTCGAGGGCGGTCAAACGCACATCGGCGGGTCGACTGGATGACCGGCTACGCCGCAGATCGCTCGAGCGCGAGGCAGGCGTCGCGAGCCACGTTGGCGACCTCGAGCTGGGCGTCCGAAGGCTCCGCTGTCGAGAATCGCCGCTGCAGCTCAAAGCCGGGACGGGCGAGCACACGTGCGATCCTCCGGTCGGGGTTTCGCGCAACCCATGAGAAGAGCTCCACGGAACCACCGACCGCCGCGACCATCCCGGCGAGTCGCGCCGGTCCACGCACTCCCGCGGGAGCCTTGGCTGCGGCGATGTTCACGGCGAGAGTGGACGCGACCATCGCTGGGATGAGCTGCGACCCACACCGCGGATGCTCCTTCGGCGCCGGTGTCCCTCCGTTCTCGTAGGTACCGATGGAGACGTGCTCGGCGCCGTGGTAGGCGGCGAGGTCGGGACCGCGGAGCGCGAGGAGCGCCGGCAGGCACGCGACTCCGCCCGCGACGACCTCTCTCGTGCCTGCGGGCAATCCGGAGCGGCGCAGCGCGCGTGCCGCAAGCATCGTCGCAGCTATCGAGCCGAGCACCGCCGGTCGCTCGAACGGATAGCGCGCCTGGGGTAGCGCCCGTCGGACCATGGGGAGAAGCGCGAACGCCTCCGCCAGCGCGATCGGGCCGCGGAGAACGGGAACGCGAGCGCGCGCGGCCGGAGCGAAGTGAGGCTTACGGCCCGACGCGACGTGCACCTCGCCGGCGGCATCTCGCACGGCGCATGCCCACGACGTCATCCCGTGGATGAGCACTCCGTTCTGGAGAGCCATCCCTCCGAGCCGGACCGGTCGTTCGTCCACTCTCAGACCTTAGCTGCGAGCGCCCGGAGGGCCTGCTGCAGCTCATCGGCGGCCGGGCCACGCCCGACCAGGCGCCGGTCGATCTCGACGAGGGGCATGACCTCGCGGACCGAGGAGGAGGTGAACGCCTCGTCGGCGCCGAGGAGGTCCTCGAGTGGGAAGGCGCCTTCCTCGACCCGGTAGCCGCAAGCGGGAGCGAGCTCGATCAGCGTCGCGCGCGTGACGCCGGCGAGGATCCCGAGCTCGAGCGAGGGCGTCCTCAGCACGTCGCTCTTCCGCCACCAGACGTTCGTCACGGTGCCCTCGAGGACGACGCCGTCGGCGTCCACGAAGACCGCCTCCTCGGCCCCTCGCCTCTTCGCCTCCGCCTCTGCCGCCATGTTCACGGCGTAGCTCGTGGACTTGACCCCGGGGAGCAGCCAGGGCACGGCCGCGCGAACTCCGAGGAGCGAGACGGCCGTGGCACCGCGCTCACGGACGGGCTCGATCCAGTCCGGGACCTCACTGAGGAGCGCCAGTCCCGACGGCGGCCCGCCCGGTGGGCCAGCGGTCCAGACGAGCCTGAGCGACGCGTCTCCTCGAGCGGCCTTCGGCAGAACGAGGCCGGCGAGCACCTGCAGCCGGACGCGCTCGACCGGTGGTAGCCCGATGCTCTCTGCGGACGCGCCGAGACGATCGAAGTGCGCCTCGAGCCGAAACGGCTTCCCGCCGTACACCCTGAGGGTCTCGAAGGCGGCTCGCCCGCGCAGCAAGGCCTCGTCGTCGGCCCTGACGACCGGCTCGGTCGGGTCGACGAGGCCGCGCCCCGTCACGGCGAGCGCCAGCACGCTCATGCCAGGATCGACTCCGGCACAGGCGCGCCGATCGCCGCGAGCAGCGGTCGGGCCTTCGTCCACGACTCCTCGACCTCCGTCGCCGGATCCGAGTCCCAGACGACTCCGCCGCCGACCCAGAGGTGAAGCGTGTCGTCGGCGACGGCGAACGTGCGTATCGTCAGAGTGAGGTCGAAGTCGCCGTTCGGGTACACCGTGCCCAGGGCGCCCATCGACGCGCCCCGACCGACGGGCTCGAGGTCGGCGATGAGGTCGATCGCGGCGATCTTCGGCGCCCCTGTGACCGAGCCGCCGGGGAACGTCGCGTCGAGGATCGCCGCCAGCCCGATGCCTTCCTGCAGCTCGCCTTCGACGGTCGACACCATGTGCTCCACTCCCGCGAGCTCACGCGTCGCCATCAGCGCGGGCCAGTGCACCGTGCCTGGCTTGCACACGCGCGAGAGGTCGTTGCGCTCGAGGTCGACGATCATCACGTGCTCGGCGGCATCCTTCTCGGACTCCCGCAGCTCCGCCCCGGCTCCGAGCGGTCGCGTTCCCTTGATCGGCATCGTCCACACGCGATCGCTGCGACGGGCGAGGAAGAGCTCGGGCGATGCGGAGACGACCGCCCACTCCTCCGTCACGAACGGCGCGGGGTGGCGCGGCCGCATCGGTGACAGTCGTGTCGCGAGCGCACCGGCGTCACCCGAGAACGGCGCGGCGAGATGCTGGACGAGATTGACCTGATAGACGTCGCCGCGCGCGATGGCGCCCCGAACCTCGTCGACGGCGAGTCGATACTCGGCTGCCGTCCACGTCTGCTCCCAGGCGCCGATCTCGCACGGTCCGGCCGCAACCTGAACGGCACGTCCGGCCTCTCGCACACGGCAGGCGGCAAGCGGAAGCGCGGGGCACGGCTCACGCGGAGCTGGCGTAACGCTTCGCCGGATCGCCTGCGAGAGCCCGTACCCGAGATACAGGTCGGCGACATGTTCCTCGCCGTCAGACCGGAAGAAGCCCTGCGCGTTTAGCCAGTCCTCGATCCGCCGGAAAGCATCGTCCGGAGCGCGAAGCTCGAGCAGTGCCTCGGTCACCGCCGAGCTCCGACGGTCGCCGCCAGATCGCGGTAGGCGGCGGCGGGGTCGTCGTTCCAGAAGATCGCGCTGCCCACGACGAGAAGGTCCGCGCCGGCGTCACGGGCGGCGGTGATCGTGTCGCGATGGATCCCGCCGTCCACCTGGACGCGGACGTTCGGGGGGAGAAGCGAGCGGAGGCGCGCGATCCGCTCGAGCGCGTCCTGCATGAATGCCTGCCCGGAGTACCCGGGATCGATCGACATGCACAGCACGAGGTCGGCGCCCTCGGCGGCGGTCACCGCGTCTTCGACTGCGGTTTCGGGCTTGAACGCCACTCCGACACCAAGTCCCAGGGAGCGTGCTAGCGCAATCGCGCGTGCCGGCTCGTCGCATGCCTCGACGTGGAACGTGACACTGTCGCCGCCTGCCTTTGCGACCGCTTCGAAGTGGCGCTCGGGCTCGCTCACCATGAGATGGCAGTCGAGTCGAGCTCCCCACCCGCGAAAGAGCGGCGAGATCGAGGCCAGGACGATCGGGCCGATCGTTATCTCGGGGATGAAGTGGCCGTCCCCCGCGTCGAACTGGAAGACGCGCGCGCCCGCTCCGACGAGGCTGCCCAGCTGCTCGGCGAGCCGCGAGAAGTCCGACGCGTAGATCGACGGCTCGACCTCGACCGGTTCTGCCCACTCCGTCCAGCCCATTCGAGCGCACGCTAGCCGAGCTACGCCGGGACCTGCGGCTCGCGCCAGCCTCCGTGCCTCGCCGCGAGGTCGTGCGCCGAGACCGGCCCCCACGTCTGCGGCTCGTACGTCGCGACACGTGGAGGGTTGTCGAGGAGCGGCTGCACGATGCGCCAGGTCTCCTCGATCACCCGCCAGCGCGGGAAGAGCGTGCTGTCACCGCGCAAGGCGTCGGCAAGAAGCCGCTCGTACGGCTGCGGCGGCTCGCCGAGCTCCTCCGCGAAGTCGAGATCGAGCGACACGGGTCGGGAAACCTCCTTGCCGGGCGCCTTGGCGCGCAGATAGACCGAGACGCCCGCGTGCCGTCCGATGCGCAGCACGATGTCGTCGTGGCCGGGCGAGTCGAGCCGATGCCTGCCCCACTGCAGGTGCGGCACGCGCTGCAGCCGGATCACGATCTCCGTCGCGGTCTTCGGAAGCGCTTTGCCCGCGCGCACGAAAATGGGGACGCCGGCCCAGCGCCAGTTCTCGATCTCGAGCTCGAGCGCGACGAACGTCTCGGTGTCGGAGCCGGGCTCGATGCCCTCGATGTCCTGGTACCCGACGTACTGACCACGAACCGATGCCTTCGGGTCGGCGGCCGGCATGGCACGGAACACGTCCTCGCGCCGCCGCGGAATCGCATCGTGATCGCCGGAGGGCGGTTCCATGGCGACGAGCGCGAGCACCTGCAGGAGATGGTTCTGCACGACGTCACGGATCGCGCCCACCGGGTCGTAGAATCGTCCGCGGCCCTCCACGCCGAAGTCCTCGGCCATGGTGATCTGGATCGACTCGACGTGCTCGCGGTTCCAGATCGGCTCGAAGAGGGCGTTCGCGAAGCGCAGGTACATGATGTCCTGGACCGGCTCCTTTCCCAGGAAGTGATCGATCCGGAACAGCCGCTCTTCGGGAAATATCGAAGTCAGCCGTCGGTTCAGCTCCCGTGCCGACGACAGGTCGGTGCCGAACGGCTTCTCGACGACGAGGCGGGCATTGTCCGAGAGGCCGGCAGCGGCAAGCTCGTCTGCGACGTCGAGGAACGTCGCAGGCGGCGTGGCGACATAGAAGACCGGCGTTGACGCGCCGGCGAGAGCGTCTCGCAGGCGGTCGTACATCGAGCCTTCCTCCGCATCGCCTCCGACGTACGACAAGCGGGAAAGGAAGTCGGCGAGCACCCTCTCGTCGACGCCGTCCTCGGCCGCCTCGATCGCATCGCGCGCGTGCCGAGCAAGCTCGTCGTCGCGAACCGGGCGACGCCCGACCCCGACCACCGGGCACGTGAGCAGCCCCTGCTGAGTCAGCCGATAGAGCGCGGGCAACGTCATGCGCCGCGCAAGATCGCCCGTGATCCCGAAGACGACGAGCGCGTCGGCTGAGGCTGTTTCGGTCACGGCCCGAGGAGCGAGCGCGCCGTGTGCCGAAACATGCTCACGCCCAGCTCGAGATCGTCGACCGGGATCCGCTCGTTCGCGGAGTGGACGAGCTTCGTCGCTAGCTCCGTGTCCATCGTCTTCAGAGGAAAGTAGCCGTACGCGGTCGTGCCGTACGCCTCGCGGAGGAAGTGACTGTCGGTGAACCCGGCACACGCGATCGGGGCCATTCGAGCGCCCGGTTCGATCTCCTCGGTGAACCGGGCCAGCGCGTTCCAGAGCGGCGTCTCGAGCGGAGAGCGCGTCCCCCCGACGGACTCCAGGAACTCGATCTCGTAGCTTCCGCTCCCCAGCGCCGCCCGAATGAGCGGCTCGACGTCGGCCGGGGTGGTCTCCGGAAGAAGGCGACAGTCCACGGTGATCTCGCAGACCGCGGGAATGACGTTCCGCTGGTGCGAGGCGTCGATCATCGTCGGCGAGAGCGTGAGCGAGAGAAGCGGCTCCACGAGCGCCGGAAGCGCTGGATGGAGCTCACCCGCGCGACGAAGCGCGTCCTCGAGCGGGGGCACCTCACCCAGAACCGCCTCCAGGAAGCCCGCAGCCTCCGGAATCAGCTCCCTCGGCGGCTCGTACGCGCCGAGGGCTTCGAGGTACCGCGCCGCCTTCACGAGTGCGTTGTCGGCAATGCCCGGCATCGAGGCGTGGCCGCTGCGCCCGTTGACCCTGACCTTGAACGGCGCCGACATCTTCTCTGCGGTGGCACACATGTAGACGGGCGCTCCGCCGAGTACCAACCGCTCGCCGCCCCCTTCGTTGATCGCGAAGTCGCAGCGAGCCGCTTCAGGGTGCTCCCGGACGAGCCAGCTCAGCCCGAACCCGTCGCCGACCTCCTCGTCTGCGACCACGAGGAGGATCAGGTCCCCCGACGGGACGAATCCCTCACGGTGCAGCGACGCGAAGGCGACGGCCGACGCCGCGACCTGGTCCTTCATGTCGAGCGCCCCCCGCCCCCACACCTCGCCGTCTGCGAGGTCGCCCGACCAGGGGTCGCGATCCCACTCGGACGGGTCGGCGAGCACGGTGTCCGTATGCGAGAGAAACGCAAGCGACGACCCGTCGCCCCCTCGGAGCCGGGCGACGAGGTTCGCGCGGTTCGGCTCACGGGCGTAGAGCTCGCACTCGATCCCGCTTCGTGCAAGGTACTCGCGGAGGAGCTCGGCCGCGCGAGTCTCGTTTCCGGGCGGGTTGACGGTGTCGATGCGCAGTAGCTCCTGCAGGAGCTGCGTCGCCTCCTCCCGGAGCCCGGACATGAGGCCGGAGCATACTTCGCTCGTGGAAGACCTCTTCACCGAAGCCGCGAAGAAGCGCGGCGCGGAGACCGGGCCGCTCGCCGTTCGCCTGCGACCCGCCACACTCGACGAGCTCGTCGGACAGCAGCACGTCCTCGCTCCCGGCTCCGCGCTTCGACTCGCGATCGAGCAGGACCGCCCGCCGTCGATGATCCTGTTCGGCCCGCCCGGGACCGGGAAGACGACGATCGCTCGGATCGTGGCCGAGCGAACCGGTGCCGCGTTCGAGGAGCTGTCGGCCGTCTCGGCCCGCGTCGACGACGTTCGCGCCGTGATCGCGCGCGCCGGCGACCGGCTCGGGGGCAACGGCTTGCGAACGATCCTCTTCATCGACGAGATCCACCGCTTCAACAAGGCACAGCAGGACTCGGTGCTGCACGCCGTGGAGGACGGCCTCGTGACCCTCATCGGAGCCACGACCGAGAACCCTTACTTCGAGGTCAACTCGGCGCTTCTGTCGCGGTGCACGGTGATCGAGCTGACGGCGCTCGCCGAGCAGGAGCTGGTGGAGATACTCGCCCGCGGTGCGGCCGAGCTCGGAGCGGAAGCGGAGCCCGAGGTCCTCGCCCTCGTCGCGAAGCGCGCCGGCGGCGACGCGCGCGCCGCACTTCAGATCCTCGAGCTGGCGCAGGCGACAGCCGCCACCGAGGGAATCGCGGTGGGCGAGGAGCATGTTCTCGACGCGTCGCGCAAGCGGCCGCTCCTGTACGACCGCAAGGGCGATCAGCACTACGACTTCGCCTCGGCGTTCATCAAGTCGCTGCGCGGTGGCGACGTCGATGCCTCCGTCTACTACCTCGCGGCGATGCTGGAGGCCGGCGAGGATCCGCGCTTCATCGCCCGCAGAATGGTCATCCTCGCCTCCGAGGACGTGGGCAACGCCGACCCTCACGCGCTCCTCGTCGCCGTCGCCGCGGCGCAGGCGCTCGAGCACGTGGGACTGCCCGAGGCGCAGCTCAACCTCTCGCAGGCTGCGATCTACCTCGCGCGCGCGCCGAAGTCGAACGCGGCGGCCGTCGCGATCTGGGAGGCCCGACGAGACGTGCGCGAGCACGGAAACGCGCGCCCGCCGGCAATGCTCCGTTCGACAGGGCACAGGGCCGGGGCCAAGGCCCGCGGCCACGGCGAAGGCTATGTCTATCCGCACGACGATCCCGCGGGCTTCGACGTCTCGTACCTCCCGGAGGAGCTTCGAGGGCGTCGGTACTATCGGCCCTCCGGCGAAGGAGAGGAGCCAGCGGATGGCGGTGAAGACCGGTGAGAAGGCGCCCGAGTTCGACCTCGAGGTGACCCACAACGAGCGCGTGAGGCTCTCCGACTTCCGCGGTCGCTCGAACGTCCTCCTCGTCTTCCACCCGTTCGCATTCACCCCCGTGTGCGAGGACGAGGCACGCGACCTCCAGGAGAACCTCGAGTCATTCCGGAACGCCGATACCGAGATCGTGTTCGTCTCCTGCGACCCGTCTGCCGCGCGGCAGGCCTGGAAGCGGGAGCTCGGCGCCGAGTACACGTTCGCGTCCGACTTCTGGTCGCACGGCGCCGCCTCGAAGGCGTACGGCGTCTTCAACGAGTCGAACGGTGCCCCTCACCGTGGCACCTTCCTCGTCGACCGCGACGGGACCGTGATCTGGTCCCTCGTGAAGGTGCGAGACGAGCGAAGGACCAAGATGGTCCCCGACTCGCTCGAAGCGCTCGACACGCAGGCGTGAGCCTCGTGACACAGTGTCACTCGGCTAGTGAGCCGGAGAGCCGGTGAGCGCGCTCGCGCTCCACGAATGGGGTGACCCCGACGGTCCGCGGGTCGTGTGCCTGCACGGGGTCCGAAACCACGGGCGCCACTTCGGGCCGCTCGCTGCCGAGCTCACCGGACATCACGTCCTCGCACCCGATCTGCTCGGCCACGGCCACTCGTCGTGGGAGCCGCCCTGGGACATCGGTGCGCACTGCGACGCAATCGTGGAGACCGTCGGACCGTGGGAGGCGATCCTCGTGGGGCACTCGTTCGGCGGACGTCTCGCATTCGAGCTCGCAGCTCGCGCGCCCAAGCTCGTACCGAAGCTCGTCCTCCTCGACCCGGCGATCCTCCTACCGGGCCACGTCGCGCTCGCCGCGGCCGAGAACGCACGCGTCGACAGGTCGTACATCTCGTTCGACGAGCTGATCGAGCGGCGCTACGACGAGAGCCAGCTGCACTCGACGCCCCGCGAGCTCCTCGAGGAGGACCTCGCTCCGCACGTGGAGACGGACGACGACGGTCGTGTCCGATATCGCTACTGCCAGTCGGCAGTAGTCGCCGCGTACGGCGAGATGGCGTCGCAGCCTCCACGTTTCGTGCGCATCCCGACACTGCTGGTGCTGGGCGAGCAGTCGTACCTCCCCTACGACCACCTGCTCGACGAGCACCGCGCTGCTCTGGGAGACCGCCTCGAGGTCGTCGTCGTCCCCGGGGGGCACTCGGTGCTGTGGGATGCGTTCGAGGAGACGGCGTCGGCTATCGCCGAGTTCCTCGCGCGCTAGGCACAGATCTCTCCAGCCGCACCGGCGTAGATCTCGACGCAGCGCTCGAGATCGCGCACGTCGACCCACTCGACGTCCGCATGCGCGCCCTCGCCACGAGGGCCGAAGAGGACGGTCGGGATGCCGGCGCCCGCGACGAGTGCCGAGTCGGCCCAGTAGGAGACTCCGACGAGGTCCGGTTCCGCTCCGAGAACCCGCGCTACGTGTCCACGGACGATCTCCACGATCGGGGCGTTCACCTCGACCTCGAACGGCTCGCGTGACGCTAGAACGCGTACGCCAGCCGAGAACTCGGGGTCCTCCGAGACGCGGCGGCCGATGATGGCGCGGATCTCGTCTTCGACCTGAGAGACCGACTCGCCGGGAATCGTCCGGCGCTCCGCCTGGAGCACGCAGCGTGCGGGGATGCTCGAGAACTCCTGCCCACCCTCGATGAGCGACGCGTGCACGCTCCCGCTCCCGACGTACGGATGAGTCGGGTTCGAGCGGAGCGCGGCATCGAGCTCCTCCAGGCCGGTGAGAACGTGGCCCATCTTGGCGATAGCGTCGATCCCGAGGTGGGGGCGGGAGCCGTGCGCCGCACGTCCGTGGGTCTCGATCTCGAGATGGACGAATCCGCGGTGCGCGACCACAACCTGCATCTCCGTTGGCTCGGCGACGACCGCCGCATCCGCACGCCACGACGCGACGACTACCTCCGTCCCCACACTCGCGAACTCCTCGTCGGCGACGGCGGTCAGTATCACGTCGCCTCGAAGAGCGCGCCGCTTCGCCTCGACCGTCGCGAGCATGCACGCGGCGAGGCTCCCTTTCATGTCGTACGAGCCCCGTCCGTAGAGGCGGTCGCCGTCGATCTTCGGTGCGAACGGGTCGGCCATGCCTGTGACCCCGACCGTGTCCATGTGGGCGTTGAGCATCAGAGACCGTCCGCCACCGCTCCCTCGTGCGACGGCGACGACGTTCGGCCGGCTTGGAGAAGCCTCCGAGAGCGTCGTCTCGAGACCTGCTCGCTCGCACCACTCGGCGACGAACTGCGCGACGGCAGCCTCCCCCGACCCGCCGGCGACCACATCCGGGTTGATCGACTCGATCGCGACCAGCTGCGCTGCCAGCTCGGCGACGCCGCTCACGGGCTAAGCGACGTACTCGTCGGCGATCGCGAGTGTCTCGTCGAGGATGGCCAGCCCCTCGTCGACTTCCTCGCGCGTGATCGTCAGGGGCGGGACGACCATCACCACGTTCCAGTGGGTCATGACGTAGAGGCCGCGCTCGAGTGCCGCCTTCGCCAGTCGCGCGACAGGCGCAGCATCCTCACCGGAGGCGTTGAACGGGACGAGCATCTCCCGGGTCTCCCGGTTCTTGACGAGCTCGACGCCCCAGAAGCAGCCGAGGCCCCGCACCTCGCCGATCGACGGATGCCGCTCCGCCAGGCTGCGCAGCCCCTCGCCGAGATACGCACCGACCTCGGCCGCGTTCTCGACCACGCCCTCCTCCTGGAAGGCCTCGATCGACGCGACCGCCGACGCGCACGCGAGCGGGTGCCCCGCGTACGTGAGCCCTCCAGGGAAGTAGCGGCCGCGCACCCACTCCTTCAGGTGCTCGCGGATGATCATCGCACCGAGCGGGACATAGCCCGAGTTGATCCCCTTCGCGACGGTGAGGATGTCCGGGACGACGTCCCAGTTGTCACAGGCGAACCACCG
>JAIBJO010000142.1 GCA_020029615.1 Actinomycetota bacterium | reverse complement strand
ACCGTCGACTTCACCGTCTGGCTCGGGAACACGACCTGCTCGGGCGAGGGATCGTCAGCCGGAACGGACGTGGCTCTCGTGAACGGCGTGGCCGACCCGTCGGCCTCGAAGGTCGTCCCCGCGGGAGGGCTCTCCTTCCGTGCCCACTACGACGGCGACTCGACGTACCACCCCGGCGACGGGCCGTGCGAGCCGCTGGCTGCGCGGAGCGGCACGATCATCGTCGAGAAGCAGACCGCCCCGAACGGGGCGACCGGGAGCTTCGGCTTCACCGGTGACGCGGCGGGCTCGATAGGGGACGGCGGCCAGATCGTCGTCGGCGGCCTCGCCCCCGGCACGTACACCTCGACCGAGGCGCCGGCCGCCGGCTTCAACCTGACCTCGATCACGTGCAGCGACGCGAACTCGTCGGGAAACCTGGGGACGCGCACCGCGACCTTCCGAGTCGAGGCCGGCGAGACCGTCAAGTGCACGTTCACGAACGCCAGGCCCGGGACGTCGACGTGACGATCTCAAGCGTGGTCGACGACAAGTTCGGCGACCTCGACTCCAACGGGGGTAAGGGCTGCATCAAGGTTCCGGTCACCCTCGCGCCCGGTGAGAGCACGTACTGCTCGTTCTCAGGCAACGTCTCAGGCCCCGGCGGGACCGTCCACATCAACACGGTCACCGCGACGGGCCGCGACGAGAACGGCAACTCCCTCTCCGACTCGGCTCGTGCGCGCGTCGACATCACCGCACGCCTGATCGACCTCGTCATCGTCAAGGAGGCCTCCTCGCCGACCCCGCTCAACGGGATCGTCGACTACTCGCTGAGCGTGACCAATCGCGGCCCGGACACGGCCACCAACGTGCAGGTGGCAGACCCGGCACCGGCGGGCATCACCTACCTGTCGGCCAACCCCTCACAGGGGACGTGCAGCGTCGGCCCCTCGCTCATCACCTGCTCGCTGGGCACCATCACTCCCGGCCAGACGGTGACCATCGCCATCAGGGCTCGCGCCACCACGGTCGGGCAGCACACGAACACGGCGACCGTGACCGGCGGCGGCGGTCGCGAGACGAACCCGGCCGACAACGTCGACTCGGCGGTCACGATCGTGCCCGCTCCGCTCAAGCCGCCGGTGGTGAAGCCGACCGAGCCGAGCTTCTGCCTCGCGCTCACGGTCACCCCGCAGATGGTCAAGGCCGACGGCAAGCCGGACCGCGTCTCGGTCAAGGTGAGCGCCGGGCCCAAGCGCATGCGCGGCGTCAAGGTGGCCGTCTCGGGAGCGGGCGTGCGCAAGTCGGCCGTCTCCAACTCCAAGGGCGTGGCCGCTCTGCGCATCAACCCCAGGCGCAGCGGGATCATCACCATCACCGCCCTCGAGCCCAACCAGAAGGTGTGCGGCCCCAAGCGCATCGGGGTCGTGGGGGTCTTCCTGCCGCCGCTCACGGGCTAGGAAGGTGTCGGTCGGGGACAGGGCGGCCGCTCCTGGGGGTCTGGCTGAAGCCAGACCCCCAAGGGTCAGGCAGCGCCCACATCGCTTGGGGTCTGGCTTCAGCCAGACCTCAAAGGTCAGGCAGCGCCCACATCGACTGGGGTCTGGCAGCGCCCACATCCCTGGGGTCTGGCTTCAGCCAGACCCCAGAACGGCCGCGGCCAGACTCAGAGGTTCTTGGGGTCTGGCTGAAGCCAGACCCCAAGCGGAAGCCAGACCCCAAGCGGAAGCCAGACCCAAAACGGCCGCGATGGTCACTCGAACGAGGAATTGCCCCTCCCTCTGGCGGGGGATACCCTGAGAACTGGTATGACCACAGCGATTCCGAGCAGTAGACGGCCGGTTGTGGCCACGGGCGCGCTGCTCGCGCTCACGCTCGCGCTGTCGCTTGCCCCCTGGGCCCGCGCGGGCTCGTCGAGCGCCTCCGCGATCGACGTCGTCGGATCGGGGACGATCTCCCGATCACAGATCGCGGTCCTCGCCAAGCCGCGAGCGGGCGCGAGGCGGCTGGCGGTCCTGAAGCAGTTTCGGTCCGACTTTCGTCCTCAGTACGTTCTGGCACTCGATGCGGTGCGTGGAGAGAAGACGAAGAAGCCGACCTGGTACCGGATCAGCATCCCGGGGCGTCCGAACGGTCGGACGGGCTGGGTTCGCGCGTCGAGCCTCGAGATCCGCCCAGTGCAAAAACGGCTGATCGTGTATCGAGGAGCCAAGAGGTTCGAGTATTGGGACGGGCGTAAACTCGTGCGCGCAGGCAAGGTCGCCGTCGGCAAGCCGGGCGCCGAGACGCCGCTCGGGCTCTTCTACGTCACCTGGAAGTTCAACCCGTCGATCGATCCCGACTGGGCGATCCTCGGGGCGTACGCATTCGAGACGAGTGCCTACTCGAAGCTGACGGACTGGCCGGGGGGCGGAATCGTCGGGATGCACGGGACTCCGTGGCCGTCACTCCTCGGGCAAGCGGTCTCGCACGGATGTATCCGTGTGCGCAACGAGGACATCGAGTTCCTGCGCAACAGGGTCCCGCTGGGGACGCCCCTCAAGATCGTCCGCTAGGAGCGAAGGCTCGTACGCGCCGGAACCGGCGCCAGTGCTCACTCAGGAGGACGCTGCGACGAACGCGTACGGCATGACGGTGTCGCTTGCGAGGCTGCGCCTGTAGGCGCCCGTCTCCGCCGGTGCCGACGCGAGGTCGCGCAGCTTGTAGGGGCCGTCGAGGAATCGGTGACCGGCGACGAACGGACGCCACGACCCGCCGCCCCCGTACGAGACCGACACCCGCTCGAACCGGAACGAGAACGCGTTGCACGACGACGCGCCGCCGTTCCAGCTCTCGGCGGTGGCGATCGGCGCCCAGCGTCCCGAAGACTCACGGAGGCGCACGGGGTCGGTGGCGGGTTGGCCGTCGACCCAGACACGCCACCAGCCGGGGCGCCCGGACATCTCGAGAACGGCTAAGTGGTGGCTCCGGCCCACGGGAACCCCTTGCTCGAGGAGCACGAACTCCGGATCGCGACCCTCTCGGGTGATCTCCGCGTAGATGAACGGATCCATCCCCGGCATGGATGCGACCCCGGCCTGAATCCATGCGTCCTTGCCGTCGGCGCCCTGTCCCGGGCCTCCGACCCCGACCCAGCCGGCGACATGCCCGGACTCGACGCTTGGCTGACGGACCACCGTCAGCGTGGCCCGTACCCCGTGGCCGCGATGGGTTGCCTGGTGACCGGCATAGGCGTACCCGTCGGTGCCCAACGCGTTTCCGCAGGCACGGCCGGCCGTCGCCGTCGTCGATGCGCCCACGAGGGCAGCAACGGCGACGGCGCCGACGAGAACTGACAGAAGGTGCCGCACTCGCACGGAGTTGTGGTCGGCGGCCCCCGAACCCCGGGCCATCCCTCGTTCTTGCGATCAGGTCCCCGCGGATGTGAGGCGGGGTACGCCTAGGGATCTGGCTGAAGCCAGACCCCTACCCCGCATCCCGGGGTCTGGCTTCAGCCAGACCCCTACCCCGCATCCCGGGGTCTGGCTTCAGCCAGACCCCCCAGCCCCGCGCCGAGCGCGCCGTCCCAATCGCCGCGCCTACAATGCGTCGCGATGGCGACGACCGAGGACCGCGACGCGGCCGACTCGGTCGGCGCCTGGCGCGAGAACGTCTACGACCGCGCGCCGGAGCGCTCCGACGAGCTCTTCTCGACGATCTCCGGCATCGAGAACGATCCCCTCCACGCCCCCGAGACCGCAGACGTCGACTACGCGCGTGACCTCGGGCACCCGGGCGAGTACCCGTTCACTCGCGGCGTCTATCCGTCGATGTACCGCGGCCGCCTGTGGACGATGCGCCAGTTCGCCGGCTTCGGCACGGCGGCGGAGACGAACGAGCGCTTCCGCTACCTGCTCGACCACGGGCAGACCGGGCTTTCGACCGCCTTCGACATGCCGACACTCATGGGGTACGACTCCGATCACGCGCGATCGCTCGGCGAGGTCGGTCGCGAGGGCGTTGCCGTCGACTCGCTCGACGACATGGAGACACTCTTCGCAGGCATCCCATTGGGCGACGTCTCGACCTCGATGACCATCAACTCGCCGGCGGCGATCCTGCTCGCCTACTACATCTGCGTCGGCGAGGAGCAGGGCGTCCCGCGCGAGCGACTCAGGGGAACCGCGCAGACGGACATCCTCAAGGAGTACATCGCGCAGAAGGAGTGGATCTTCCCGCCCGAGCCCTCGATGCGGCTCGTCGTGGACATGATCGAGTTCTGCGCGCGGGAGATGCCGCTCTTCCACCCGATCTCGATCTCCGGGTACCACATCCGGGAGGCCGGCTCGACCGCGGCGCAGGAGCTCGCCTTCACGCTCGCGGACGGGTTCGCGTACGTCGAGGCGGCGGTGGAGAGAGGGCTCGACGTGGACGACTTCGCTCCCCGACTCTCCTTCTTCTTCAACGCGCACCTCGACTTCTTCGAGGAGATCGCGAAGTACCGGGCCGCCAGAAGGATCTGGGCGCGTGAGATGCGCGACCGCTTCGGTGCGCGAAACGAGCGCTCGCTGCTCATGCGGTTCCACACGCAGACCGCCGGCGTCTCGCTCACGGCCCAGCAACCCGAGGTCAACATCGTGCGGACGGCCCTCGAGGCGATGGCTGCGGTGCTGGGCGGCACGCAGAGCCTCCATACGAACTCGTTCGACGAGGCGCTCGCGCTTCCGACCGAGGACGCAGTCCGCATCGCGCTTCGCACCCAGCAGGTGATCGCGCACGAGTCGGGTGCGGTCAACACCATCGACCCGCTCGGCGGCTCGTACTACGTGGAGCACCTGACCAACACGATCGAGGAGCTGGCGTACGAGTACTTCGACAGGATCGACGCGCTGGGCGGCGTCGTCGCCGCGATCAAGGACAACTTCTTCCAGCGAGAGATCGCCGATTCGTCGTTCCGTTACCAGTACGAGGTCGAGTCAGGGCAGCGCGTGGTCGTGGGCGTGAATCGGTACCTGCTGGACGACGAGGATCCGATCCCGATTCTCAAGATCGACCCCGCGCTCGAGCAGAAGCAGATCGAGAGCCTTGCGGCGGTCAAGGCGGGGCGGGACTCGGCGGTGGTGGGATCGCGGCTTGCCGCACTCAAGGAGGCTGCGGCGAAGGACGGTGTCAACCTGATGCCGCCCATCATCGAGGCGTCGCGGGACTACGTGACACTCGGCGAGATGTGCGACGCGCTC
>JAIBJO010000055.1 GCA_020029615.1 Actinomycetota bacterium | reverse complement strand
CACCTTCTGGATGTCGATGAGGTTGGGGAGGTCGAGGACATGCTTCAGGCGCGAAAAGCTCTTACGCGCGCGCGGCGCGACAGCAACGCTGCTCAAGTGTTATTGCCTCCCTTAGATGCGTGCAGGGTTGGACGGGCGGAGCCTCGGCGGAACCTCGAAGGATAGCGCACGAGCGCAACCCAGCGCAACCGCTCCGCGGCCGGTGGATTGCGGATGCGAAGTGTACCAGGCACTTCGCGGAAACAGCCCGCGAAGTGCCTAGAACGGCCTTCTAGGCAGTTTGCCCGGGCTTCAGCCCGGCCAACTGCCTTACTTGAGCTCGACCGACGCGCCCGCCTCCTCCAGCTGGGCCTTGATCGACTCGGCCTCGTCCTTGGCAGCGCCCTCCTTGACGGCCCCGGGTGCGCCGTCGACGAGGTCCTTCGCCTCCTTGAGCCCGAGGCCGGTCACCGCGCGGACGACCTTGATCACCTGGATCTTCTTGTCGCCGGCAGCCGTGAGCACGACATCGAAGGAGTCCTTCTCCTCCTCGACGGCGGCAGCGCCGTCACCTCCGCCTGCGGGCGCGGCCGCCACGGCGACCGGAGCAGCGGCAGTGACGCCCCACTCCTCTTCGATCGACTTCTTCAGCTCGACGAGCTCGAGCACCGTCATCTTGCCGAGCGTGTCGAGCACCTTCGCAACATCGGTGGCCATTACTCCTCCTCTTCCTGGGCTTCAGCTGGTTCGTCTGATTCGGCTTCGTCTGGGTCGGCAGGTTCCGCTGCAGCGGAACCTGCCGGTGTCTCCTGTTCCTCCACCGTCGCATGCTCCGGCGCCGGCGACTCGATGTCGACTGCCGCTTCCTGATTAGGCGATTCCGCTTCGGCGGAATCGCCCAGCTGCTCGATGCGCGCGTCGATGAGCCCGTGCAGGTCCCGCAGCGGTGCGGAGACGAGCGCCATCAGCTGGGTCAGCGGAGCAACGATCGCTCCGACGAGCTGCCCGCGCAGTTGGTCGACGGGCGGGAGCATCGCCAGCCGGTCGACCTCGCTAGCCGTGAGTGGCTTGCCCTCGAGCATGCCTCCGCGAAGCGTCAGGACGTTCGACTCCTTCGCCGTCGCGGCGAGCGCCTTCGCCACGGCCGCCGGATCGCCCGACGACTCGATGAACGCGATCGCTGTCGGCCCTTCGAGCATGACGAGCAGCGACTCGGCGCCGGCCTGCTCGGCGGCACGGCGCGTCAGGGTGTTCTTGACGATGCGAAACCGAGCTCCGTGCTGGAGAAGCTGGTCGCGCAGCGCCTCGAGCTGCTTGTTCGTCAGGCCCCGATAGTCCGCGACTATCAGCGTGTCGGCGGCGCGCAGGTCTGCGGCCAGCTCGGTGACGATCCGTTCCTTGTCCGTTCTCAGCAAGTCATTTCCTCCGGAAATGACTAGGAGCTCGCCGCAGGCGAGCCCCAGGAACACATCCCGCGGACCACCTCGGCTGGACCTCTGCCCGGTCGGGCTGCCAGCTGTCTTCGGCGACGAGCGTCTAGTCGATGATTAGGCCGAGACTACCTCCCTAGCGGAATCGGCGGCAGCCGACGTGCCTTCTTCGGCGATGTCCCGGGTGATCGTCGAGTCGACGTGGACACCGGGGCCCATGGTCGTCGTCAGCGTGATCTGCTTGATGTAACGGCCCTTCGCGGCGGACGGCTTGGCTCGCACGATCTCCTCGACGAGCGCGGCGTAGTTCTCGAGCAGAGCGCGCTCCTCGAAGCTGCGCTTCCCGATCGGAAGGTGCACGTTGCCCCCCCTGTCGGTCCTGTACTCGAGCTTGCCGGCCTTGGCGTCGGACACGGCTTTCGCCACGTCCATCGTCACCGTTCCGGTCTTGGGGTTCGGCATCAGCCCGCGCGGGCCGAGCACGCGACCGAGCTTTCCGACGACGCTCATCTGATCCGGCGTCGCGATCGCGACGTCGAAGTCGAGGAAGCCTTCCTCGATCCTGGTCGCGAGGTCCGCCGACCCGACGACGTCTGCCCCCGCGTCCTCCGCTTCTCGAGCCTTCTCGCCCTCGGCGAACACCGCGACCCGGACGTCCTTGCCGATTCCGTGCGGGAGCATGATCGTGCCGCGAAGCTGCTGGTCTGCGTGACGGACGTTCAGGCCGAGCCGGAAGTGCGCCTCCACGGTCTCGTCGAACTTGGCGCCCTCGAGCTCCTTGAGGAGCCGGACGGCCGCGAGCGGCGTGTACGCCTCCTCGCGGTCGATCGCCTCCCGTGCTGCCCGGTAGCGCTTGCCGTGAGCGCTCATACGTCCGTCTCCACACCCATCGCACGGCAGTGCCGTGCGATCGCGGGGGAAACCCTGTTTCCCCCGCGTGCCCCCTTCTCGCCGACCACACCTGCGGTGTGGTCGGCGGCACGGGAAACCTCCCGGTTTCCCGTAACCCTTCCCCGGTCGTGGAGCCGGCCGCTCACGCGTCCGTCTCCACGCCCATCGAGCGGGCGGTTCCGGCGATCACCTTCATCGCCTCGTCGACGTCGCGCGCGTTGAGGTCGGGCATCTTCGCCTCCGCGATCGACCGCAGCTGAGCCTGAGTGAGCCGTCCGACCTTGTTGCGGTTCGGCTCGCCGGACCCCGACTCGAGCCCGAGCGCCTCCTTGATCAGCACCGCGGCCGGTGGCGTCTTCGTGATGAAGGTGAACGAGCGATCCTCGAACACGGTTATCTCGACCGGGATGATGCGCCCGTTCTCGTGTGCAGTCTGCGCGTTGTACGCCTTGCAGAACTCCATGATGTTGACCCCGTGCTGGCCGAGCGCAGGGCCGACGGGAGGCGCCGGGTTGGCCTGGCCGCCCGGGATCTGGAGCTTGATGAGTGTGAGGACTTTCTTGGCCAAGTTGCTCTTTGCCTTTCGTTAGCGCAGCGCCGAAGGCGATGCGCTAGTCGATCTTCTTCACCTGGTCGAAGCTGAGCTCGACGGGGACCTGGCGCTCGAAGATGTCCACGAGCACCTTCAGCTTCTGCTGGTCGGGATTGACGTCGACGATCTCGCCGTCGAAGTCCGACAGCGGGCCGGACGTCACCTTCACCGATTCCCCGAGCGAGAACTCGAACTGCGCCTTCTGAGCCTGGGCGCCCGCAGGCACGCCGTGATGGAGGATTCGGTCCACCTCGGGCTGCGAGAGCGGCACCGGCTTCGCACCCGCGCCCACGAACCCGGTCACGCCGGGTGTGCCCTTGACCACGGTCCACGCCTCGTCGGACATGCTCATGTTCACGAGCACGTAGCCGGGGAGCACGCGCTTCTCTGTCTGCACCTTTTGACCGTCCTTCGTCTCGATCACCTGCTCGGTCGGCACGACAACACGGCGGAACGCCGGCTGCTGGTTCATCGAGACGATGCGGTGCTCGAGGTTGGTCTTCACCTTGTTCTCGTGCCCGGAGTACGTGTTGATCACAAACCACTGGAACATGCTCGAGCGCTCCTAGAGAAGGACCTTGTCGACGACTGGGCGGATGACCTGATCGAGACCCCACAGGTACAGGCCGACGATCGTGCAGGCGATGATGACGACCACGACGCCCTGGAAGGTCTGCCGGCGGCTCGGCCAGTCGACCTTCTTCAGCTCGGCGTAGGACTCGCGTACGAACTGCCCGCGCTGGTGGTCGGCTTTGCGCCCTGTCTGCTGCTTGACGGGCTGCTGGGACGGCCGCGCTTGCGCCGCGCGGCTGCGCCGCGAGGTCGGGGCTCCGTCACCGCCTGTGGCGCGCGCTGCACGCCGTTGCCTTCGCGTCTCCCGTGCCAACTACCTGGTCTCCCGGTGCGGCGTGTGCCGGCCACACCAGCGGCAGTACTTCTTGAACTCGACCCGGTCCGGGGAGTTCCGCTTCGACTTCTGGGACTGGTAGTTGCGCCGCTTGCACTCGGTACAGGCGAGCGTGATCGCGACTCGGACTCCGGTTGCCATTGTTCGTTTCTCTCGTGGTGTGGGACGAAAAGAGATGTTCGAGTAGCGGCGGCAGGACTCGAACCTGCGACACGCGGATTATGATTCCGCTGCTCTAACCAACTGAGCTACGCCGCCGCGCGGGCAAGAGTGTAGCAAGGGTGGAACCGCAGTTCTCGCCACCTGCGAGTACGACCGGGGCGCTGATTAGGATCGCCGCCGTGATCCGGATCTCCCCGCAGCGAGGCGGCTGGCTCGAGGTCATCTGCGGCCCGATGTTCAGCGGCAAGAGCGAGGAGATGATCCGACGCCTGCGACGCGCCGAGATCGCCGGGCAGCGTGTCGTCATCTTCAAGCCGCGAATCGACGATCGGTACGACGCAGCCGATGTGGTCAGTCACGCGGGGTCGCGCATGCGGGCGGTGCCGGTGACGTCGGTCGCCGAGATCGTCGAGCACGCAAGGGGGTACGAGGTCGTCGGGATCGACGAGGTGCAGTTCTTCGAGCCGGCCCTCGTCACGCATGCGCTCGAGCTCGCCGACCGGGGCGTGCGCGTCGTGGTTGCCGGCCTCGACCAAGATTTCCGACGGCTGCCGTTCGGGCCGATGCCCGAGTTGCTGTCGCACGCGGAGTTCGTGGACAAGCTCCAGGCGGTCTGCCATCGGTGCGGTGGCCCGGCGACGACAACCCAGCGCCTCGTTGACGGCCGCCCCGCGCCGTACTCCGGGGAGACGGTCCTGGTCGGAGCAGCGGAGCAGTACGAGGCCCGGTGCCGCGGGTGCCACGAGCCCGGCGTCGGCGCCGCGCTCGCAGCCGCCTAGCGTCTCCCGAGCGACGCGACTACAAGCGCCCCGAGATACACGGCCGCTGCGACGAGCACGATCGTCCCGCCCGGCGGCAGATCCGCGTAGTACGAGACCGTCAGCCCGGTCAAGGCCGACGCGAGACCGATCGCCGTCGACAGCACGAGAGTCGAGCGCATGCTCCACGCGACTCGCCCGGCCGCGCTCACCGGGAGGACCATCAGCGCGGCGACGAGCAGGATCCCGACCACGCGCATCGAGAGTGCGACCGTCACCGCTGCGAGCGCTGCGAGCGCGACGTTCAGCGATCCGATCGGAACGCCCGCGACCCGGGCGCCCTCCTCGTCGATGATCACGGCGGCGAAAGCGCGGTAGAGGATCGCGATCGTGCCGACGCCAAGCGCTCCGAGTGCCGCGATCAAGGCGAGATCCTCGCGAGTGATCGTGAGAATCGAGCCGAACAGGTACTGGAACAGGTTCACGTCGAGCGCGCCCGCCTGCGCGACGAGCACGACTCCTAGTGCGATGCCCGTGTAGAAGACGAGCGCGAGCGCCTGGTCTCCCGCCGCTCCGCCACGCGAGCGCAGGAGCTCGATCGCCACTCCACCGAGGACGGCTGCGACGAGCGCCGTGAGCACGGGTGAGACGTCCAGCAGGATCCCTGCCGCCACGCCCGCGAACGCCACGTGGCCGATGCCGTCACCGACGAGCGATTGACGACGCTGCACCAGGAAGAAGCCGACGGACGGTGCGAGCACTCCGACGACCGCGCCCGCCGCAAGCGCCAGTCGCATGAACTCACTCTCGAGCATGGACGTGACCTGGGTCGTGCCACACGCCGGGCAGGTCGTGTGGTGAGCCATCGAAGACGATCGTGCGTCGGACGAGCACGAGCCTCTGGACGTGGTGCTCGACGGCACCGAACTCGTGCGACACGTAGACGATCGTGACGCCGAGCTCACCGTGGAGGTCGGCCAGGAGCTGCGCAAGTGACTCCTGCGACTCGGCGTCGACACCGGTCGTCGGCTCGTCGAGGACGAGCAGCGAGGGGCGACCGGCGAGAGCCTTGGCGATGAACGCGCGTTGCTGCATGCCCCCGGAGAGCGTCTTGAGCGGCGCGTCGGCGACGAGATCGAGACCGACACGCTCGATGGCGTCGGAGACCTGCCTGCGATCCTCTTGGCGCAGCCGCCCCACGAGGCGACCCGTGGCAAGTCTTCCAGCCGAGACGACCTCGCGCACGGTGGCTGGCGCATCGCCGCCGACGACCGCGCGTTGCGCGAGATAGCCGAGCGCGCGGCGCGCGGAGAACCGGTGCGCGGGCTCGCCGAACAGGAGCGCGGTCCCTTCACCGGGCCGCTCGAGCCCGAGGACGATCCGCATCAGTGTGGTCTTGCCGCCCCCGTTCGGGCCTGCAACGGCTACGAACTCGCCCTCGCCGAGCCGGAGATCCACGCCCTCGAGCACACGTTGTCCCGGCCGGTATCCGAACGCGACGCCTTGGAGCTCGACCGCTAGCGGCATCCGAGGGCCTTCCGAAGCGCGGCGAGGTTGTCGCGCATCACCGAGAGGTAGTCCTCTCCGGCAGCGAGCCGGTCCTCGCTCAGCCCCTCGACCGGATCGAGGGTCGCGACGTCGGCCCCCACCTCGCGGGCCACGGTTCGCGCGATGCGGTCGGAGACCAGTGGCTCCGCGAAGATCGTCGTCGCCCCACTCTCGCGCACCTTTGCGACCAGCTCCTCGAGCTCGCGCGGCCCGGGCTCGGACTCTGGCGAGCGCCCGCCCAGCGACAGCTGCGTGAGGCCGTACCGCGCCGCAAGCCGACGGAAGGCCGCGTGCGTCGTGACGAAGGTTCGCCGCTCGCACTTCGCGAGGCCACGACGATACTCCTGCTCGAGCTGTTCGAGTTCCCGGATCTCGTCGGATGACGAGCCTGCTCCGCCGACGGCGCGCGCGATTCGCTCGACGGCCTTGGCAAATCGGACGGGATCGAGCCAGATGTGAGCGTCATCCTCGTCCTGGAGAAGGTCGAGGGTGCGTCCGTCGCGGGAGTCGAGTGCGTTCTCGAGCGCCGGCTGGAAGCCGCCACCGATGTACACGACGAGCGCCGCATCGCGGATCGTCTCGACGTCGCTGGGCGAGAGTTCGAGATCGTGCGGCTCGACCCCTGGCGGCGTGAGATCGACGACCTCGCCGAATGACTCGCTCGCCACCCGCTCGGTCGCCCAGGCGAGGGGATAGAACGACGCCACGAGCCGGGGCGGCGACGCCGTCCCGTCCTCCGTCGCGCAGCCGGTGACCGCAGCGACGAGCACGGCGAACGGCACGGCAATGAGGACGAGCCTGAGCACGGCGGCACCGTAGCACGTCTTTGAGAACGGCTATCATTATCATCGTGACGTGGACGGACACGACCCTCTCGCGCCTTCGCGAGACCACCGGAAGGAGCGGCGGCGCACGACGACTCGTCGTCGAGCTCCTCGGGCGGCAGGACTGCTGCCTCTCGGCGCAGGAGATCCACGACTCCCTCCGCGATGCCGGTGGTCGGGTCGGCACCGCGAGCGTCTACCGAGCCCTCGACGGGATGGACGAGCTCGGTCTCGTCCAGCGAGTCGACCTCGGCGACGGGGTCGCGCGGTACGAGCCGGTCCACGACGAGGGCCACCACCACCACCATCTCGTCTGCGACGACTGCGGAAAGGTCGAGCCATTCGAGGACCCCGGTCTCGAGTCGGCGATCGAGCGGGTCGCGGGCGGTCGCGGATACTCGGTGGCCGCACACGACGTCGTTCTCCGCGGCGCGTGCGAGGATTGCCGCCAGCACCGTGACTGACGCGACCCCGCGGAAGACGCTCGCCGACCTCCTCTCCGAGGCGCGGAGCAAGCTGGATCGGCTCGAGCCGCGGGCCGCATTGGAGGCTCAATCGAGAGGCGCGCTCCTGATCGACACGCGCTCGAGCGACGAGCGTCGACGAACGGGTGTCATCCCGAGATCACTTCACATCCCACGCACCGTCCTCGAGTGGCGCCTCGATCCCGGGGCCGATCCCTCGTTCCACAATCCTCACGTCGTCGGGCTCGAGCAGGAGCTGATCCTCGTCTGCGCACACGGCGAGTCGACGAGCCTCGCTGCCTCGACGCTTCAGGAGCTCGGCTTCGTGCACGCGACGGACGTCGTCGGTGGGTTCGCTGCCTGGCAGTCAGCCGGGCTCCCCGTGCAGGCGGCCCCTGAGATCGACCCGGAGGCCGTGCCCGGCATGGGCGATCCAGCCCCTTCGTAGGGCTCAGTACCGGGGAACCGGACCCCCCGTATAGAAGTGGTACGCGCCTTCCTGCGCGTACCGCGCGACACAGCGCCGGAGAGCGGCTTCGTCGAGCTCGACGCCGAGACCCGGGCCCGTCGGGACGTCGACGAGGCCGGCCTCGGGCGAGAAAGGGCCACCCTCGATGACGTCGTCCGTCGTCCATCTGAGCAGCGACTGGCTGGAGCCTTTCACGTGGGGCGTCGCCGCCGCGATCTGGAGGTATGCGGCGGTGGCGATCCCGAAGTCGCCGCTGTAGAACCAGAAGCCGACCCCGGCCTTCTCGCACGCGTCGATGAAGCGCCGCGTGCCCGCTATCCCGCCGAACGGCCCAAGCCCCACGACGAGGGTATCCGGCGTGCCGAGCCGCGCGGCCGCATCCACGTCGGGCGTGTGCGCCGAGAAGGGGACCGTCGTCGTCCGCCGCAGATCGGCCATGTCCGCAAATGCGGCGACGGGCTCCTCGACGTTCGCGATGGAAAATGGCTCGAGGAGCTCGAGGGCTCGCCGGGCCGTCTCGGGAGCCCAGCCCATGTTCGCGTCCAGCCGAAGCTCGCGCTCCGGCCCGATCGCGGCTCGTATCTCGGACACCATCCGGATGTCCTCTTCGGGTGGCGAGACTGCGACCTTGCCCTCGAAGACCTGCGAGTCGTGCTCCTCGACCATGCGCGCGCAGTACGCGGCGACGGCAGCCGGAGTCTCCTCACGGCCCCCCCGGTAGGCGAAGTACTCGGAGAATGCGACTGCGCTCCGACAGGTGTCGCCGAGGACCTCGTGGAGAGGAACGCCGGCCTCGCGGGCGGCAATGTCCCAGAGGGCGATCTCGACTCCCGTCTCCGGTCGTCGGATCACCACCTGGCCGTCCGTTCGGTGCACCGGCGTGGGGAGCGGGAGCCGGGACAGCTCGTCGCGCACGACGTCAGCGTCCCGTCCGACGAAGTCCTCTCCGAGCCCACCGAAGAGCTCCGCGGCGTCGGCGGGCGACGCGCTCTCTCCGAGCCCGACCACCCCGTCCTCGGTCGTTACGCGAACGATCGTGCGACTGATTCCCGGGACGGTCCCCGTCGCCATCAGGTACGTCGCCTCGAGCGGTGCGTTCGCCGGCCATGCCTCGATACGAGCGATCCGACTCATCGTCCTTCGCTTCGGGAGGCTTCGCAGCCGGGCAGAATGCTGCCGTGAAGGATCGCGGACGCTTCCAGGCCCTGGCGCTGCGTGACCACGATCTGACTCCCGCGGAGTGCATGGAGCTCGCCCGGTCGGCCGCCGAGCTGGTCGAGCTCGACGGGCTCGAGCGGGAGGGCGACGAAGCGTTCGAGCTCCTCTGGCGCGACGAGCACTCGGAGGCCTGGCTCAATCACTGGTCCGAGCCCCGGGACACGGGCTTCCACGACCATGGCGGCTCGTGCGTCGGCGTCCACGTGCTCGAGGGTCGAGTCTGCAGCGAGGCGCTCGTCGTCGGCGCACCGCCTCAGCTGCGCGAGTACGAGGCAGGAGGGTCGTTCGCCGCACCCGCGACGGGCATCCACCGCATGGGCCACGAGCAGGGAGCCGTGACGATCCACGTGTACGCGCCGCCCCTTCGGGAGATCGGGCACTACGACGTCGTCAACGGTGAGCTGCATCGACGGGCGGGCCGGCCGGACGAGGCCTCCCCGCCGAGCCCAGGGCTGTCGGACGCTCTCGCGCACGAGCCCTAGCCCAGGCCACCGGACCGGACGAGGTCGGCGACGGGCTCGAGGTCCGGGGGGAGCGCCTCGCCTGCGCCGGTGAACGGAACGCGCTCGCGGACGAGCGCGTAGGCGCGGCCCGTGCCTGCACCAAGTACCGGCCGCCCTCGCAGGTCGATTGCCTGAGCGGCGATGACCAGCTCGATCGCGGCCACGCGCGCACCGAGGTCGACCATCTCGGCGAGCCGACGGGCGGCGAGGGGCGCCATCGTCGTCCGGTCCTCGATCCCCTCGTGCTGCGTTGTCGACGCCAGCTCGAACGACACCGGCTGCGCGAGGAGGCGCGCCTCGGCGACGATCCCCTGAACCGCTGCCCCGAGCTCGCTGAGCGCCGGCTCGGCGAGGTGTGCTCGCGCCGCAAGACCCTCTGGGAGCCCGGTGAGCGATGACTGCAGGAGCTTGAGCGCCCGTTCACCCGCGCTCGTCAGCGCTGGTGCGAGCGCGATACGAAGGAAATCGAGCGCAGCCGCGAGCGGCACGACGTCGAAGTTCCCGGCCGGCACAACCCGGCCTGCTGCCGGCGACACGACGGGATTCCCCTGATGCGCGTTCAACTCGACTGCGACGACCCCCTTCGTGTAGTCGAGCGCGTCTCGTGTGGCGGCCAGCACGTGCGGCAGCGTGCGGAAGGTGAGGGGATCCTGGAGGTTCCGTGGCCGCTCGTTCCACAACGAGCTTCCCTCGAGTAACGCCCCGAGTCGAGAGATCGCGGTCGCAAGACCCGGGTACGGACGTGCGTCGGCGATAGCCGGGTCGACGAGGCTGAGATTGGCGGCGAACGCCTCGAGGTCGAGCGCTCCGGCAACCTCGAGGCCGTCCAGCAGCGTCTCGCAGTCCGCGACGGCGAGGGATGCGAGCGCCGTCGAGAATGCGTTGTTGTCCACGAGCACGAGAGCTTCGCCAGCAGCCAGCTCGAACCCGTCCAGGATCCCGTGCGCGAGATCTGCGTTCGCGCCGAGGTCGGCCTGGCCGACGGAGCCGAGCGTTCGCACGGGCGGCGTGACACCTTCGTTGAGGGCATCAACAAGGCGCTCGGCAAGCACGGCCCTCGCGCCGCTCATTCCTCGAGCGAGCATGTTTGCGAGCTTCAACAGCGTCGCTCGAACGACGTCGTCCCGCGCCGTCGGTCCCTGCGCCACGAGATGACCTCGGACGAGCAGCCGGTTGAACCGAGCCTGGTCCTCCTCGATCGCGAAGAGCTTGCGCATGCCGACTCCCGTCGAGAACCCGTACACCTGCTCGCCTCTCCCCAACGCAGCCTCGACCAGGTCGCGCGAGGAACGCATGCGCTCGAGCGCGCCTGCGTCCAGCTCGACCCGCTCGCCCTCGCGCGCAACCCGGACGACGTCTTCGAGCGCGAGCGTCGTCCCCGTCAGGACGACCGTCATCCCCACACCCGAGCGGCCGTCTCGGCGATCGTCCTGAGCTTCGCCGCCTGATCCTCGATCGTCAGAGCGTTGCCGAGGACGGACGTGGCGAAGCCGCACTGAGGTGACAGCGCGAGCTGCTCGAGCGGGCAGTGGGCACTGGCCGCCAGGATCCGCTCCTCGAGCGCTTCGACCGACTCGCGGCGACCGGTCTTCGTCGTGACGAGGCCCAGCACGGCGATCTTGTCGTCGGGCACCGACCGCAGCGGCTCGAACGTGCCGGACCGCTCGTCGTCGTACTCGAGGAGGAGGCGCTCGGCGCGCACCCGCGAGAAGAGGCGCCCCGCGAGCCAGTCGTAACCGCCTTCGACGAGCCAGCGGCTCGCCTGGTTCCCGCGGCAGAGGTGCATCGAGAACGTGACGCCCTCGTGCCGGCCGATGACGTGGTTGTCGAGCTCGAGACCGAGGTCGAGCCAGCGCTCGGCCGGCCAGCCGCGGCTCGCGTAGAACTCGCGGTAGGTCGGGTCGACGAGTAGCGGGTAGTGCGGGGCGTCGAGCTGAATGTAGGTCGCACCGAGCCGCACGAGCTCGTCGACCTCTTCACGAAGGATCTCGGCGACCGCCCCGAGGAAGTCCTCGAGACTGGTGTACGCGGCCCCGGAGCGGTGAGGATCCCAGAAGTTGGCGAACAGGCTGGGGCTCGGGAGCGTCACCTTGAGCACACGATCGGTTCGCCCTCGCGCGTACGTGAACTCCTCGGCGGAGAGGAAGCGTCTGCGTCGCAGCGGAGACTCGACCGCCAGCGGCGGTCGGTCGACACTCATCTCGCCGAGCTCGTCGGAGTGCCACTCACCCCACAGGAACGCATCGAGGTCCCAGTCGCCGAAGCCCTCGACCGCCTCGGTCATCTGGCTCTGGAACGAGAGGCGCCGCATCTCGCCGTCCGTGACGACGTCCAGCCCCGCCTCCTCCTGTAGGCGGAGCGCCTCGTTCACAGCCCCATCCTCCACCCGCTTGAAGTCCGAGGGCGCGAGCTCGCCGTTGTGTCGCCGCTCGCGCGCCTCGAGCAACTCCGGAGGACGGAGCAGGCTGCCGACGACGTCGGTGCGGGCATCGAGCATCCGCACAACTCTAGGTGCGTTCGATCGCTCCGCGTGGAGACGGACAACAGCGTCCACATAGGATCGACACGATCGACGAGGCGAGGAGCCATGACCACCTACGACCTGCACCAACACCTCTGGCCTGCACCCTTCGTCGCCGCACTTGCACAGCGCACGGATCCACCTCGGCTCGTGCAAGACGAGCTCGTCACGGTCGAGGGGCGATTCCGGATCGACCTCCACGATCACGACCCCGAAAGCCGGGTGCAGGCACTCGACCGCGACGGAGTCGATGTCGCAGTCCTGTCGCTGCAGCCGAGTCTCGGGCTCGACGGCCTTCCGGACGGGGAGCGCGATGCGCTCGAGGGGGTCTGGGTCGATTCGGTGCACGAGCTCGTCGAGGCGAGCACCGGGCGCTTCCTCGCGCTCTCGCCGACACATGTACGGGCGGGCTTCACAGGAGTCTCGCTCGGGTCGTCGAGCTTCGCCGACTTCGACCTGTCCGCTCCACTGCTCGACGCTGCCGCAGCGGCGGGCTCTCCGATCTTCGTGCACCCGGACATCGACGGTCCGGCCGATACCACTCGGCCGGCCTGGTGGGAGTGGGTCAACGGCTATCCGGCGCGGATGCAGTCCGCATATCTGGCCTGGCTCGCGTTCGGCCGGGAGCGCTGGCCGACACTGCGCGTTCTCTTCGCCATGCTCGGCGGCGGCGGCCCGTTCCAGCTCGAGCGCCTCGCGCGACGCGGCATCGACGTCCGCTCCGTGCTCGATCCGAACACGTTCTTCGAGGTCTCGACCCACGGGCGACGGGCGATCGAGCTCTGCATCGAGACGTTCGGCGTCGGCCAGCTGGCCTACGGGAGCGACACGCCGGTCGTCGACCCTCGCCCCACCCTCGACGCCGTCCGCGGATTCGGCGATGCTGTGACTCATGTTCTCCAGACGGACACACCCACTCGACTGCTGGCATGAGTGATCTCGCCGTCTGGCTACGCGAGCGTGTTCCGGCCGACACCGACCTCGATCGCCCGACCATGTCCACGCTCGTCGCCGAGCTCGCCCAGGCCGAGGAGCTCTGGAGGCCGTACGTCCGACACGACGCCGAAGCGCGCTTCTACCAGCAGCTGTACCGCGACCCCAATCTCGACATCTGGCTCATCTGCTGGGTCGACGGTCAGAACACCGGCTACCACGACCACGACCGCTCGTCGGGAGCGGTCTGCGTGTGCGAGGGCACGGTCTTCGAGGACTGGTTCAGAGTCGAAGAGGACGGCTGGGTCCGCGAGCGCACCACCGAGCACACCGCCGGCGGCCGGTTCGACTTCGACGCGTCCGACATCCACGGCGTCCGTCATCCCGGGCCGGGCGCCCCACCGGCGACGTCCGTCCACGCATACTCGCCGGCGCTGTGGCGCATGGGCCACTACGAGCCCGGCCCGCGCGGCATGCGGCGCGTTGGGATGACGTACGCGGAAGAGCTGCTCGGCGCCGCCTGACGACACCTACCGCTCGCACACGGCGACCACTAGGCTCCGGCTCGATGAGGACGCGCGAACGACGCCGCGGCCGTCCGGCCGTTGCGCGGCCCGAGCGACGGTCGCTCCGCTATCGCTCGTTGGCAAATCCGTTCGCGCCGATCGAGCCCCTGAGCGCCGACGAGGTCGAGCACCTGCATCTCTCGGCGCTCGAGCTCCTCCGACGCCACGGGATTCGCGTGCTGCTCCCCGAGGCCCGCGAGATCCTGCGGACTGCAGGCGCGAGTGTCGACGAGGCGACCGAGCTCGTTCGCTTCGAGCCGGAACTGGTTTTGCGGGCGACCGCGACCGCACCGAGCTCGTTCGAGCTGATCGGCCGCTCGCCGGAACGCACCGTCACGCTGGGCGGACGGCACCTGGCGACGGTCCCGGTCTCAAGCCCGCCGGCAGTCAGCGATCTCGACGGAGGAAAGCGAGTCGGCAACCTCGCCGACTTCCGCGACCTGGTGCGGCTGACCCAGCACTTCGATGTGCTGCACGTGACCGGACCCTGCGTCGAGCCCCAGGACGTCGACCTGCCGTTCCGACACTTGTGCATGGGCCTGATCGACTTCGCCGCCGCCGGGCAGCTCTCCGTCGTGACGCCGTTCACTCTTGCCGGCGCGATGGCACCGGTCACACTTGCCGGCGCGCTCACCCTTCAACATGCCGAGGCCCTGGCCGGCATCACCCTGACACAGAGCGTGCGGCCGGGGGCCCCGGTCGTCTACGGGGCGTTCACCTCCAACGTCGACATGAAGTCCGGTGCGCCTGCGTTCGGGACGCCCGAGTACTTCAAGGCCGCGCTCGCCAGCGGCCAGCTGGCAAGGCATGTCGGGCTGCCCTACCGGTCGTCGGCACCGAACGCCTCGAATGCTGTCGACAGCCAGGCCATGTACGAGACGATGATGAGCCTCTTCGGCGCCGTGCTGGGTGGCTGCAACCTGCTGATTCACGCCGCGGGCTGGCTCGAAGGTGGGCTGACCGCGTCGAAGGAGAAGTTCGTCCTGGACGTCGAGGTGCTGCAGATGCTCGCGGAGACGTTCGAGCCTCTGGTCGTCGACGACGAGGAGATCGGACTGGATGCGATCGGGGAGACCCCTCCCGGCGGCCACTTCTTCGGCGGAGAGCACACCTTGCAGCGCTACCGGACCGCGTTCTACGAGCCGCTCGTGTCCGACTGGTCGAACTTCGGACAGTGGACGGAGGCAGGGTCGCGCGACGCCACGCAGCGGGCGAACGAGGTCTGGAAGCGCGTGCTGTCCGAGTTCGAGCCGCCGCCGCTCGACGACGCGGTCGCCGCCGAGCTGCAGGAGTTCGTCGCGCGACGCACGGCCGAAGGCGGGGCGCCACCCGAGTCGTGATCGCACGAGAGCGTCGACCGATCACCACCGCTTGACGTGAGGGGCACCCGGCTGTCATAAACGAGCCGACACTCGATGACGTCGATCGTGAGAGAGAACGCGAAGCGGCGCCCGCCGTAACGCGACCGAAGGGAGACTCGGGGATGGATCGCGAGACGAGAAGGCAAGTTGAGGAGTACCGCCACACAGAAGCCGGCCCGATCGAGAACAACCTCATCGACGAGCTCGTCGGAGGCGAGCTCGATCGCCAAGAGTTCCTTCGCCGCGCGTCCGTCTTCGGCCTGGGTGCTGGGACTATCGGGCTGTTGCTTCGCTACATCGGCGACGCGGATCTCGCGTTTGGTGCACCCGTCGCAGCGAAGGCTGGTGGGACGCTACGGGTCGGCATGCTGAGCTTCGTCTCGAGCCTCGAGCCGTATCAGCTCAGGGAGGCCGGCTCGCTTGGCCTGGCTGGCATCCCGGGCGAGTACCTGACGTTCTCGAACCCGGCGCTGCAGGTGAAGCCGTGGCTTGCAACGAGCTGGAAGCCGAACGCGGACGGGACGGTCTGGACGTTCCAGCTCCGCAAAGGCGTCAAGTTCCACAACGGCAAGACGATGACGGCAGACGACGTGGTCGCGAGCTTCAAGCAGTACCTGTCGCAGACCACGTCGCAGATCCTCGCCTCGATTCCCCCGAACCTCCTCGGGCCGGAGGGCGTGGTCAAGACAGGCCCGTACACGGTGCAGTTCCGACTGAAGTCGCCGAACGCGGCGCTCCCGTGGCTCGTCAGCCAGACGACGTACCAGGCGATCATCCAGCCGGCAGCGATCGCCGCGAAGCCGGGCACCTGGGTTGCGAGCGGCATGATCGGTACCGGAGCGTTCCGACTCAAGAGCTACACGCAGAACCGGCGAGCCGAGCTCGTCCGCTTCCCGCGCTACTGGGGCGGTCGACCGCCGCTCGACGGGGCGCTGCTCACCTTCTACGAGGGCTCGGCCCCCATGGTCCTCGCACTCCGGGCGGGCCAGATCGACCTCTGCCAACAGCTGTCCCCGCAAGAGGGCCGACCCTTCAGGAACAGCAGCCGGTACAAGGTCTACACCTCGCCGTCGTCGCACCACACGATGTTCGGCCTGCGAGTGGACCGTGATCCGTTCAAGGATCCACGAGTGCGACGGGCGATCGCGTTGGCTCTC
>JAIBJO010000054.1 GCA_020029615.1 Actinomycetota bacterium | reverse complement strand
GCTGTCGCGCCGCGCGCGCGTAAGAGCTTTTCGCGCCTGAAGCATGTCCTCGACCTCCCCAACCTCATCGACATCCAGAAGGTGTCCTTCAGCTGGTTCGTCCAGGATGGCCTTCGCGAGACGATCGACGACATCTCGCCTATCGAGGACTACACGGGGACGCTCGCCGTCGACTTCGGCGAGTACGAGTTCGGGGAGCCGCAGTTCACAATCCAGGAGTGCCGTGAGAAGGACCTGACGTACCAGGTCCCCCTGTCCATCACGGTCCGGTTCGTCAACAAGGAGACCGGCGAGATCCGCGAGCAGCGGGTCTTCATGGGCGACTTTCCGATGATGACGCCGTGGGGCACGTTCATCATCAACGGGACCGAGCGCGTGATCGTCACGCAGCTCGTCCGCAGCCCGGGCGCGTATCTGATGGAGCCGAAGGACGCCACGAAGCAGGTCTTCATGGCGAACCTGATGCCGTCCCGCGGCTCGTGGCTCGAGGTCGAGATCGACAAGAAGGGCATCGTCTACGCACGCATCGACCGCAAGCGCAAGCTCCCGATCACCACGCTCCTGCGAGCGCTCCCGGCCGAGGATCCCACCACCGGGTTTCAGCTCGACACGAGCTCGAACGAGAAGATCCTCGACCTCTTCGGCGGCTCGACGTACATCGCGAACACGCTCGACAAGGACACGACGACTCGCGAGGAAGAGGCTCTCATCGAGGTGTTCAAGAAGCAGCGCCCGGGTGAGCCCCCGACGCTCGACAACGCGCGGAACCTGCTCCGCTCGCTCTTCTTCGATCCAAAGCGCTACGACCTGACGAAGGTAGGGCGCTACAAGCTGAACCAGCGCCTGAACGTACAGGTGCCCGAGGGCACAAGGGTCCTGACGACGGAGGACATCCTCGCGCTCGTCCGGCGGCTCGTGGACCTCCCGACGAAGCTGGGTGTGCCCGAGGATTCGAAAGACTTCGCAGCCGACGCGGTCCAGCTGTCGCGCGACCCGATCCGTGGCGAGCTCGACGAGTACGAGGATTTCGGCAACCGGCGGCTCCGCACGACGGGTGAGCTGATCCAGGAGGCGTTCCGGGTGGGTCTGTATCGCATGGAGCGGGTCGTCCGCGAGCGGATGACGACCGAGGACGTCGACACGATCACGCCACAGACGATCATCAACATCCGACCGGTGGTCGCTGCGCTCAAGGAGTTCTTCGGCTCCTCTCAGCTGTCGCAGTTCATGGATCAGACGAACTCGCTCGCAGGGCTCACGCACCGCCGCCGCTTGTCGGCACTCGGAGCCGGCGGCCTGACGCGCGAGCGGGCGCCCATCGAGGTGCGTGACGTGCACCCGACGCACTACGGGCGCATGTGCCCGATCGAGACGCCTGAGGGCCCGAACATCGGCCTGATCGGCTCGCTCGCCTCGTTCGCCACCGTCTCGGAGTTCGGCTTCATCCAGACGCCGTACCGGGTCGCCAAGGGCGGCAAGGTGACCGATGAGATCATCTACCTCGACGCCGCCGAGGAGCGCCAGTTCACGATCGCGCAGGCGTCGGAGCCCGTCGACCCGAAGACGGGCAAGTTCCTCAACGATCAGGTGCTCTGCCGCTCGCGCGAAGGCGAGGCCGTGATGGTCCAGCCGAAGGACGTCGAGTACATGGACGTCTCGCCGGCGCAGATCGTCTCGGTGGGTACGGCACTCATCCCGTTCCTCGAGCACAACGACGCGAACCGGGCGCTCATGGGCGCGAACATGCAGCGCCAGGCGGTGCCGCTGATGATCCCGCAGGCGCCGCTCGTCGGCACGGGGCTCGAGTTCCGTGCGGCCGTCGACACGGGCGACGTCGTCCTCGCGCACAACGACGGAGCTGTCGTCGACGTTGACGCCGAGCGGATCGTCGTCGAGGGCAGGGGCACGCGCGACGAGTACCCGCTCACGAAGTTCATGCGCTCGAACCAGGGCACGCTCATCCACCAGAAGCCGGTGGTCACACTCGGCGACAAGGTGAAGAAGGGCGAGGTGCTCGCCGACGGCAGCTCGACGGACGGCGGCGAGCTCGCGCTGGGCGCCAACCTGCTGGTCGCCTTCATGCCGTGGGAGGGCTTCAACTTCGAGGACGCCGTCGTCATCTCGGAGCGGCTCGTGAAGGACGACGTGCTCAGCTCGATCCACATCCACGAGTACGAGATCGACGCGCGCTCCACGAAGCTCGGAGAAGAGGAGATCACCCGCGACATCCCGAACCGCTCGGAGGAGTCGCTTGCGAACCTCGACGAGCGCGGTGTCGTCCGCATCGGCGCCGAGGTCACCTCGGGCGAGCTGCTCGTGGGCAAGGTGACGCCGAAGGGCGAGACCGAGCTGACCGCGGAGGAGAAGCTGATCCGCGCCATCTTCAAGGAGAAGGCGCGCGAGGTGCGCGACACGTCGCTCAAGGTCCCGCACGGCGAGGGCGGCAAGGTCATCGGCGTCAAGACGTTCTCGCGGGACGCGGGTGACGACCTTCCGCCGGGCGTCAACGAGCTCGTCCGGGTGTACGTCGCCAAGAAGCGCAAGATCGCCGAGGGCGACAAGCTCGCCGGTCGGCACGGCAACAAGGGCGTCATCTCGAAGATCGTCCCCGAAGAGGACATGCCGTTCCTGGAGGACGGCCGTGCGGTGGACGTCGTGCTCAACCCGCTCGGAGTCCCCAGCCGGATGAACATCGGCCAGATCCTCGAGACCCACCTCGGGTGGGCGGCAGCGCACGGTGTCTTCCCGGAGGGTGGTCCGGTGAGCCCGCGGGCTCCGATCAACGCGCCCGATCCGCGCTGCGTCGCCACCGCGGTCTTCGACGGTGCGACTGAGGAGGACGTCGACGACGCTCTCGTCGAGCTCGCACGGATGGCGGGCCCGAGCGCGTTCTCCATGGTGGTCGACGAGTCCGCCGCACGCGGCAACCGCTGCTCGGGCAAGGTCGACCTCTACGACGGCAAGAGCGGCGAGCGCTTCGCGCAGGAGGTGACGGTCGGCTTCATGTACATCCTGAAGCTCCTCCATCTCGTGGACGACAAGATCCATGCGCGCTCGACCGGCCCGTACTCGCTCGTCACCCAGCAGCCGCTCGGCGGCAAGGCGCAGTTCGGAGGCCAGCGCTTCGGCGAGATGGAGGTGTGGGCGCTCGAGGCGTACGGCTCCGCGTACACGCTCCAGGAGATGCTCACGATCAAGTCCGACGACACGATCGGACGCGTGAAGGCCTACGAGGCGATCGTCAAGGGCGAGAACATCGCCGAGCCGTCGATCCCGGAGTCGTTCAAGGTGCTGCTCAAGGAGATGCAGTCACTCGCGCTCGACGTCCAGGTGCTGTCGGACGAGGGTCGCGAGGTCGAAGTGCGCGAGGAGGACGACGAGCTGCTTCGCGCTGCCGAGGAGCTCGGGATCGACCTTTCGCCCGGCTCGCTCCGCGCGGCGGTGCGCCAGCCGACAGCCGAGGAGGTCGAGGAGGGCGAGGAGCACGCCGACGGCGGCGGCGAGCTGGTGCTTGCGGCCGACGAGGAGCTCGGCAATGTCGAGGGCGAGGAGCCTGTCCTCGAGGTCGACCTCGCAGACGTCGAGATCGAGGAATGAGGCCACTTGCTTCGCAAGTGGTTAGAAGAACCAAGAACAGGAGAGAGAGGTTCGAGGCGCTAGATGGAATCCAGTAGACGCGGTCCCGACATCAACGACTTCGACTCGATCCGGATCGGTCTGGCATCGTCGAAGCAGATCCGCGACTGGTCCTCCGGAGAGGTGACGAAGCCGGAGACGATCAACTACCGCACGCTCAAGCCTGAGCGTGACGGTCTCTTCTGCGAGCGCATATTCGGTCCGACGAAGGACTGGGAGTGCTACTGCGGCAAGTACAAGCGCGTCCGCTACAAGGGCATTATCTGCGAGCGCTGCGGCGTCGAGGTGACGCGCCAGAAAGTGCGCCGGGAGCGCATGGGGCACATCGACCTCGCCGCCCCGGTCTCGCACATCTGGTTCTTCAAGGGCGTGCCGAGCCGTATCGGCTACCTGCTCGACATCGCGCCGCGCGAGCTGGAGAAGGTTCTCTACTTCGCCGCCTCGATCGTGACTGCAGTCGACCGCGAGAAGCGCCAGGAGGACATCGCCGACCTCGAGGACAAGGTCGCGGGCGAGAGCGAGCGTATCTACCTCGATCGAGACGAGGCGCTCTCCGGGCTCGACGACCGCTTCTCTCGCCGGCGAGACTTCTTCGCCGCCGGGAAGGAGCGCAACTTCGACGAGGACGACGACTTCTGGGTCCGCGGGCTCAACAACTGGGCCGAGGAGTCGGCACTTCCGACACTCGAGGAGATTCGAACGCTCGGCAGCGGCGTGTTCGTCGAGCTCGCCAAGAAGATCACGAACGAGGATCCGCGCAAGGTCCGCGAGCTCGTCCGCCAGACAGCCACTCGCGACGACCGGCGCCTTGCCCCCCGCGAGGTCGAGTCGGTCGCCGCAGCTGCGGTGCAGATCGAGGCCGCGCTCGCTCCGTTGCGCGCCGAGCTGGAGAAGTCGACAGGCTCGAAGAAGGGTGCGATCACCAAGCACGTGAAGCGGCTCCAGGAGGGCTTGCTTTCGGGCGCAGAGCTGACCGAGGAGGATGCCGCGCGGGTGGCGGAGGTCGAGCGCAAGAATCTCGATCGGGCGCGCGAGATCGGCAACGGGCTGCTGGGAGACCTCTTGGCGGCCATCGATCCCGACGCGGATGCGGCGGCCGTGCGCGAGCTCGCGTACGACCTCTGTCTCGTCGAAGGCACGCGCAAGGAAGACCTCGACGCCGTCGGGCAGTGGGCCCTGAAGGTCCGCGAGATGGTCGCGGACATCGACCTGCGCCGTGAGGACACACGGGAGGCCGCGGTCGACGCCGTGCGCCGGCTGGAGCAGACGTGGCTCCTCTTCAAGGAGCTCGAGCCGAAGATGATCGTCGGCGACGAGCAGATCTTCCGCGAGCTCAAGGACCGGTTCGGCTCTCCCTATGGCTTCGGGGTGTACTTCCGGGGCGGCATGGGCGCCGAGGCGGTGCGCGACCTGCTCCGCGACCTCGACCTCGACGAGGAGTCGCTCTCGCTTCGCGACACCATCAAGACGTCGAAGGGGCAGAAGCAGCAGCGCGCGATCAAGCGGCTCAAGGTCGTGGAGGCGTTCATCAAGTCGGGGAACAAGCCCGAGTGGATGATCCTCGAGGCCGTGCCCGTCATCCCGCCGGAGCTACGCCCGATGGTCCAGCTCGACGGCGGACGCTTCGCCACGAGCGACCTCAACGACCTCTATCGGCGCGTCATCAACAGGAACAACCGCCTGAAGCGGCTGCTGGACCTGGGCGCTCCCGAGATCATCGTGAACAACGAGAAGCGGATGCTGCAGGAGGCGGTCGACGCGCTGTTCGACAACGGACGCCGTGGCCGTGCCGTGACCGGGCCGGGCAACCGGCCGCTGAAGTCGCTCTCGGACATGCTGAAGGGCAAGCAGGGGCGGTTCCGCCAGAACCTGCTCGGGAAGCGCGTCGACTATTCGGGGCGCTCCGTGATCGTTGCCGGCCCGAACCTGAAGCTCCACCAGTGCGGGCTACCGAAGCTCATGGCCCTCGAGCTGTTCAAGCCGTTCATCATGAGCCGGCTCGTCGAGCGCAAGGCGGTACAGAACATCAAGGCCGCCAAGAAGATGGTCGAGTCGATGATCCCCGAGGTCTGGGACGTCCTCGAGGAGGTCATCGCCGAGCATCCGGTGCTCTTGAACCGTGCTCCGACCCTGCACAGGCTCGGGATTCAGGCGTTCGAGCCCGTGCTCGTCGAGGGCAAGGCCATCCAGGTCCATCCGATGGTCTGCCAGGCGTTCAACGCCGACTTTGACGGCGACCAGATGGCAGTGCACCTGCCGCTCTCCGCCGAGGCACAAGCGGAGGCCCGTGTGCTGATGCTCTCGTCGAACAACATCCTGTCGCCGGCCAGCGGCCGGCCGCTCGCCACCCCGAACCAGGACATGGTGCTCGGCGCGTACTTCCTCACGTACTGCGAGCACGACCTGGTCTCGACGACCTCGGCGAGCATCGCCAAGGCACTCGGCAAGAAGGGACTTCCGCGCTTCCGCACGGAGGAGGACGTCGAGTTCGCGATCGACGGCCTGTCGGTCCGATACCACGATCCGATCGAGTACGAGTGGAGTGGGGAGCGGTTGCTCACGACCCCCGGGCGCGTGATCTTCAATGCCGAGGTCGAGCGGGCGCTGGACGACGCCACGGGTGGCAACTTCCAGGATCACCCGTTCCTGAACAAGACACTCACGAAGCGCGAGCTCGACTCCTTCATCGGCGAGCTCGTGGAGCTCTATGGGCCCAATACCATCGCGTCGGCCCTCGACGCGATCAAGTCGCTCACGTTCCGCTTCGCCACGCGCGCGGGCATCACGATCTCGAAGAACGACATCGTCATCCCGGGCGACAAGGAGGAGATCCTCGCTCGTTACGAGGAGGAAGTTGCGAAGGTCGGTCGCGAGTACGACCGCGGCCTGATGACCGAAGAGGAGCGCGACGAGCGCATCATCGTCATCTGGACGGAGGCCACCGACGAGGTTGCAGCCAGGATGATGGCGAACCTCGAGGAGACGAACCCGATCTACATGATGGCCAACTCCGGGGCCCGCGGATCGTTCAACCAGATCCGCCAGCTCGCCGGCATGCGCGGCCTGATGGCCGATCCGAAGGGCGCGATCATCTCGCGCCCGATCAAGGCCAACTTCATGGAAGGGCTCACCGTCCTCGAGTACTTCATCTCGACGCACGGCGCGCGCAAGGGTCTTGCGGACACCGCGCTTCGCACCGCCGACTCGGGCTACCTCACGCGCCGTCTCGTCGACGTCTCACAGGACGTCATCGTCCGAGAGGAGGACTGCGGGACCGAGGACCACATCGAGCTCGCGCTCATCCTCGACGACGCGCCGAACAAGAGCGTCGCGGGGCGTGTGGCAGCCCGCGACATCGCCAAGCCGATCAAGGACGGCAAGCCCGGCAAGACCGTGATCGTCGAGAAAGGCGCCGAGATCACCATGGGCGCCCTTCGCCGGCTGGTCGAGGAGTTCGGCGAGTACGCGGAGACGGCGACCGTGCCCGTTCGCTCGGTGCTCAAGTGCCGGAGCGAGTACGGTCTCTGCCGGCTCTGCTACGGAGCGTTCCTGGCGACCGGAGGCATCACCGAGATCGGCGATGCGGTCGGGATCATCGCCGCCCAGTCGATCGGAGAGCCCGGAACGCAGCTGACCATGCGCACGTTCCACACGGGCGGCGTCGCCGGAGCGGACATCACGCACGGTCTCCCGCGCGTCGTCGAGATCTTCGAGGCCCGGAACCCGAAGGGGGCCGCAACGCTGGCGGAGGTGGCCGGCAAGGTCGACATCGAAGAGGCAGATCGCACGATCAAGGTGACGGTCACACCGTCGGCGCTCGACGCGAGTGGTGAGCTCCCCGACCCGAAGGAGTACAGCTTCCCTCGCCGGACACGCTTCAACGTCGTGCGCGGACAGGTGGTCGAAGCCGGCCAGCCGCTCAACGAAGGATCGCTCAACCCGGCGGACCTGCTGCTGCTCACCGGCGCGACCGCGACTGAGCTGTACCTCGTCGGCGAGGTCCAGAAGGTCTACAAGTCGCAGGGCGTCGAGATCCACGACAAGCACATCGAGCTGATCGTGCGGCAGATGCTGAAGAAGGTCCGTGTCGAGAGCGCCGGAGACACGGCGCTCCTCCCCGGGCAGCTCGTGGACCGTGTCGTTCTCGAACGCGAGAATGCCCGCGTGAAGAAGGAGAAGAAGGAGCAGGCGACCTTCGAGCCGATCATCCTCGGGATCACGAAGGCATCGCTCGCAACGGAGTCGTTCCTCTCCGCCGCTTCGTTCCAGGAGACCACGAAGGTGCTCACGGACGCGGCGATCGAAGGCAAGGTCGATCGCCTGAACGGCCTGAAGGAGAACGTGATCATCGGGAAGCTGATACCGGCCGCGACCGGCCTGAAGCAATACCGGCAAATCACGATCGAGCCGACCGAGCCGCTCCCTGTGACGTTCGCTCATCCCGAGGCCGAGGCGGAGCTGCTCGCGGCGCTCGAGGAGATCGGCGAGGGCGACGGCTTCGACCTCGACTCGCTCGACCTCCCCTTCGACGACGGGCCTGCGCTCGATCTCGACAGTGAGGCGGCCGAGCTCGAGCCGCCCGCGGAAGAGGAGTAACGGTCACCCGGAGGGGCCGGGCGTGCCCGGCCCCTCCACCCGTGCCGATGCCCCGACGGATCCCGGACTCCACACGTCCCTTACGACTTTCTGCTACCTGTGATGCCCATGTGCAGGGGTTTCATCGCGGCCGCCGCCGCCGTGCTGGCCTTTCTCGCCTGGCCGGCGACCGGCTCGGCCGCCTTGTCGTGCGGTCTGCCTGAGACACAGCCGGTCTGGATCGACTTCGCGGACTCGTCCGTGTCCTTCTGGCGCGAGCGCTTCGCGCGCGCCGGAGTCGTCGTCGCGACGGGTGGTCAGGATCTCGCCGCCGAGGCCCGCTCGGCCGGAGCCGGCACGGTTCACTGGGACATGTACCTGCGCAAGCGGGTCGGCACGCCGTCGGATCCGGCCGATCCCGCGCTGATGGACGCCCGCGCGGACAAGCTCTTCGACTACGCCGTGACCGTCAGCGGTTGCGAGCAACCGCTCATCGCGCTCAACGAGCTCTGGGGGGCGTCGCTCCCGACTCCCCTGACTCCGACTGCGGAGCGGTATCGCGCGAACGTCCTACGTTTTGTGAGCCGCCTCGCCGCCCGCGGCGGCCGGCCCGCTCTTCTCGTCTCCAGTGAGCCGTTCACCGGCGGGGAGGCAGCAGCGTGGTGGAAGTCGATAGCGGCCGTGTCCGACCTCGTCCTCGAGAACTACGCAAACGCCAACCTGATCTGGCGCGACGGCGCCGTCGACGGCTCGCGGCGTCTCCGCGTTCGCTACCGGCAGTCCGCGGCGAAGCTCCTAGCGCTCGGCGTTCCGCCGTCGCGCATCGGGATCATGGTCGGGTTCCAGACGGGGCCGGGAACGGGCGGCCGCGAAGGGCTCGCGCCGCGCTCGCGATGGTTCAGCGTCGCGAAGTGGCAGGGGTTGGCCGTGCAACAGGTGGCGCGGGAGCTTCGCCTCGCCCACCTGTGGTCGTGGGGCTGGGCACAGCGCGACGTGCGGTCCAACGATCCGGACAAGACGTATGCCGCGTGTGTCTGGCTGTGGGCGCGCGATCCGGCACTCTGCGACGCCCCGGGCATCCTGCGACGCGAGTTCGATGCCGACCGGAAGGTCGGCCAGCTCGACCTTCCTTCGGGAACGCGGTGCATGTACGGCTCGAGCCCACTGACGGCGTCCGGTGTCGCGGCGCTCGCGAAGGTGACGGGCGACCGAGAGCTCGCGCTTACGGCGCTGGTGGTGCGCGCGATCGAGCGTGAGCGCGCGCGTGTCTCTCCCACCGAGGTGCTCGCGGCAGAGAGAAGGATCGTGAGCACCCGGTTCGGTGGAAGCGCGGCAGCGTATCGCGTGGCGCTCGCCGAGTCGCGTGCGAACCTCTCGGTCGCGCGTGGGATCATCGGCGACGAGCTGCGGGCCTGGGAGATGCAGGATCAGCTTGCGATCTCCGGCCCGTCCGCGGCGGACATCGCGCGCTTTCGCACGACGTATGCACACGTCCTCGCGCGCAGGGTCGTGGTCACGCCCGCGCCCCGCTGGCTGCCCGGGGGAAGCGGTCTCGCCCTCGCGACGTCGGCTCCCGAGAGCGTGTTTCGCGTCGCGACGGGGCAGCAGGTCACGGTCCGAACGGCCGAGGGCGTCTTGTCAGTCAAGGCGCTCGACGATCCCCAGGCGCTCGGCGCGTACCCATACGATGTGGCCCGACCGGCCGTCGTCCACGCCTTGCGGAACGAGCGACGTGCGGACGCGTATGCCGCGTGGACGCTCCGCATGCAAAAGGCCGCTGCGAGCCGCCTCGTGTGCGAACGAGACCGGTTGCCCGAGCTCGGGGTCGTCACGCTCTCCGGGTACGCGCCGTTCCTGTCGCTGGACGAGGCCGAAGCTGCACGCTGGGCCGCGAGTCGGCGGCGCTAGAGGCTTCCCGCGCGGCGGCCGCTGAGTTGCTCACCTAGCCAGAAACGACCGAAGGTCGTTTTTGGCTATGGCCAGTCTGCTTCGAGGCGATCCTTGCCGGCGCGTTTCGCTCTGTTGACAGCGGCCGAGGCCCGCGCGTCGAGCGAGTCGATCGTCTCGTTCGGACGCCACTCGACGAGCCCTGCCGAGAACGTGAGGCGGCCGACGTTCGAGAAGCCGGTGGCTGCCGTTTCGTCGCGAAGACGGACGTAGAACAGGCGTGCCTCGTCCCCCGTCGTCTCGGAGAGGAGAATCGCGAACTCCTCGCCGCCGCGACGACAGACGGTGTCCGTCGCGCGTGCTGCCCGCTCGAGGAGGTCGGCGAACTCCTGCAGCACGAGGTCGCCTCCGGGGTAGTCGAAGCGGGAATTGACCTCGGCGAAGTCGTCGAGATCGAGGAGGAGAAGTGACAGAGGCCGGCCGGTCCGGCGCGCACGGGCGAGCTCGCGATCCAGCTCCTCGTCGTAACCTCGGCGGTTTCGAACCCCTGTGAGCCCGTCCGTGATGGCTCGATGCTCGGCTTCGGCGAAGCGACGCGCGTTCGCGATCCCCTGGGCGGCATCGTCGGCGAGGGCCTGCAGCACACGGGCGTGCTCCGGCCGGAACGCTGCTGCGCCACGCGCGTAGGCGGCGAGCGCTCCCGTCTCGACGCCGTCCTCGACTATCGGTACGACCAAGCCGGACCGATACGCCTCCTCCTCTCCCTCGAACGTCGGGGGGTAGGTCCAGTTGAGGGTCACCGCCCGAAACGTCCTCGAATCCGGTGGGACGAGACTTGCTTCGAGCAGCGCCGCGCCGTCACCCGTGCCGAACGACGCGACGGCGGGCATGTCTCCTGGGCCTCGGACTCGCACGGTTGCGGCGTGTGCCCCAGTCCTGACGGCAGCCTCCTCGGCGAGGCGTTGGAGGAGCTCGCCCAGGTCCAGCGTGAGACCGAGTTCGCCGATGCCTCGTCCACGAGCATCGTCCGATCGCTCGACGGCGCGCTGCAGGTTCAGCGAGATCGCTTCCATATGCTGGTCGAGCTGGCCGACGACGGCCTCGAACCGGCGCTGCGAGCGCGCACCGGCCCAGCGGCTCAAAACGACCGCCACGACGAGCACTGCCACGACCGCAGTCGCAGCGCCTACCGCAGTCACCATCTCAATCCAACCACTCCCCTTGGAGCTCACTGTATTCGGGGAGGAGGCTGTTGGCTATGGGCCTGTCAAACGCTGCATTCACGGGCCCGAGCGCACGCCTGGGCGTAGCCTGTCTGCTACCATCTCGCGGCCCGGATGGCGGGTACTTCGTGCCCGCCTTCCTCTCTGCCTGAGGAAAGCCTTCAACCAGTCGTAGGAGCCGCGCGTGCCCACAGTCAACCAGCTCGTCCGCAAGGGGAGAAGGACCCCCAAGGCGAAGACGAAGACCCCGGCTCTCCGGGGAGCGCCCCAAAAACGTGGAGTCTGTACGCGCGTCTACACGACCACGCCGAAGAAGCCGAACTCGGCGCTCCGCAAGGTTGCGCGCGTACGTCTGACGAACGGCGTGGAGGTCGGGGCGTACATTCCGGGCGAGGGGCACAACCTGCAGGAGCATTCGGTCGTGCTCGTGCGCGGCGGTCGCGTCAGGGACCTCCCGGGCTTTCGCTACAAGGTGATTCGGGGTGGGCTCGACTCGGCCGGGGTCACCGAGCGCCGCCAGGCTCGTTCGAAGTACGGAGCGAAGAGGGCGTAAGGAGCCGTCGACGATGACCCGCCGTACCGAGATCCAGCCTCGTCAGCTCGAGCCCGACGCCGTTCACGGCTCGGTGCTCGTCACGCAGCTCGTCAACCGGCTGATGCTCGACGGCAAGAAGTCCGTGTCGGAGCAGATCGTGTATGACGCACTCGCGATCGCCTCGGAGAAGACCGGAAAGCCGCAGCTCGAGGTGCTCGAGCAGTCGGTCAAGAGCGTGACGCCGGTGCTCGAGGTGCGGTCACGCCGAGTCGGTGGCGCCAACTACCAGGTCCCGGTGGAGGTTCCCCAGCGCCGCGCGCGAACGCTTGCGCTCCGCTGGCTGGTCCAGAACGCCCGGGACCGGCGCGAGAAGGGCATGCCGGCGAAGCTCGCCGGCGAGCTCATGGACGCACTGAACCAGCAGGGCGGCGCGTACAAGAAGAAGGACGACATCTACCGGATGGCGCAGGCCAACAAGGCCTTCGCGCACTACCGCTGGTAGCCGGAGAGATCGGGAGATGAGCGCCGTAGCGACACCCGTGGGGCTGGACCGCGTCCGGAACATCGGGATCATGGCGCACATCGACGCGGGCAAGACGACGACGACCGAGCGGATCCTCTACTACACGGGGCGCACCCACAAGATGGGCGAGGTGCACGAGGGCGCGGCGACGATGGACTGGATGGCCCAGGAACAGGAGCGCGGGATCACCATCACGTCGGCAGCGACGACCGCCGAGTGGCGTGACCATCGGATCAACATTATCGATACGCCCGGGCACGTGGACTTTACCGTCGAGGTCGAGCGGAGCCTGCGCGTGCTCGACGGCGCGGTCGCCGTCTTCGACTCCGTCGCCGGCGTGCAGCCGCAGTCGGAGACGGTCTGGCGCCAGGCCGACCGCTACCGCGTGCCGCGCATCGCGTTCATCAACAAGATGGACCGAACCGGCGCAGACTTCGAGGCTGCAGTGCAGTCGATGCGCGACCGGCTCGGCGCGAACCCTGTGCTCATCCATCTTCCGATCGGCGCCGAGGAGGCGTTCGCCGGGATCGTCGACCTGGTCGACATGAAGGCGATCACCTATACGAACGCGCTCGGCACGGACCTCGTCGTGGACGACGTTCCGGCAGGGCTCGAAACCGCCGCCCATGCAGGGCATCACGCGCTCATCGACGGGATCGCGGAGTTCGACGACGAGCTGATGGAGACGTACCTCGAGGATGAGGGCTCGGTCACGCCCGAGATGATCCGTCGCGCGCTCCGCGCAGGGACGCTCGCGGGCAGGATCACTCCGGTCCTGGCCGGCTCGGCGTTCAAGAACAAGGGCGTGCAGGCGCTGCTCGACGCGATCGTCGACTACCTCCCGAGCCCGCTCGACGTTCCTCCGGTGCTGGGGCTAGACCCGAAGAGCCACGAGGAGAAGACGCGACCTGCCGATCTCGACGCCCCCTTCGCAGCCCTCGCCTTCAAGGTGATGACCGATCCGTTCGTCGGCAAGCTCACCTACTTCCGCGTCTACTCGGGGCAGGTCAAGGCGGGCGACCGCGTCCTCAACACGACGAACGGCAAGACCGAGCGCATCGGGCGCATCCTGCAGATGCACGCCAACCACCGCGAGGAGCGCGAGGAGATCGGCGCGGGTGAGATCGCGGCGGCCGTCGGCCTCAAGTTCACGACGACGGGCGACACGATCGCCGTCGACTCCGCTCCGATCGTGCTCGAGTCGATGTCGTTCCCCGACCCGGTGATCTCGGTCGCCATCGAGCCGAAGACCAAGGCCGACCAGGACAAGCTCAGCCAGGCGCTGCAGCGGCTCGCCGAAGAGGACCCGACCTTCCGCGTGTCGAGCGACGAGGAGACGGGGCAGACGCTCATCGCAGGCATGGGCGAGCTGCACCTCGAGATCATCGTCGACCGCCTGCTGCGCGAGTTCCGCGTGGAGGGGAACGTCGGGCGCCCGCAGGTGGCCTATCGCGAGACGATCACGAAGCCGGCCGAAAAGATCCAGGGTCGCTTCGTGCGTCAGACGGGCGGCTCGGGTCAGTACGGCGACGTCCTCATCCATCTCTACCCGAATCCGGGCGAGGGCTACGAGTTCGTCGACCGTATCGTCGGCGGGAAGATCCCGAAGGAGTACATCCCGGCGGTCGATCAGGGGATCGAGGAGGCGATGAGCTCGGGTGTCCTTGCCGGTTACCCTGTCGTCGACGTCAAGATCGAGCTCGTCGACGGCTCCTACCACGAGGTCGACTCGAGCGAGCGGGCCTTCAAGATTGCGGGCTCGATGGCGTTCAAGGAGGGCATGAAGCGCGCGAGGCCGAAGCTGCTCGAGCCGGTGATGGCCGTCGAGGTCGTCACACCCGACGAGTACCTCGGCGACGTCATTGGTAACCTGAGTGGCCGTCGTGGCCGGGTCGAGCAGCTCGAGCCGGTCGGTGGGTCGCAGTCGATCCGCGCGAGCGTTCCGCTTGCGGAGATGTTCGGCTACGCGACCGACCTGCGCTCGATGAGCCAGGGCCGCGCGACGTTCACGATGCAGTTCGACCGCTACGAGGAAGTACCGACCACGATCGCCGAAGCGCTCGTGGCCGGCGACAAGACAGCGTAAATCGAGAGCAGACGAGCTCGGAGGGATAGGAGCAGATGGCCAAGCAGAAGTTCGAGCGCACCAAGCCGCACGTCAACGTCGGCACGATCGGCCACATCGACCACGGCAAGACGACGCTCACAGCCGCGATCACGAAGGT
>JAIBJO010000053.1 GCA_020029615.1 Actinomycetota bacterium | reverse complement strand
TGAAGGACCCTGAGTTTTCTGGAGGCTCCCGAACCAGGCTCTGTCCTGGGGGAAGGAGATGCTCCGCTCATGGCAACAATGAGGAAGTACTCAGAGGAGTTGCGCGAGCGGGCGGTGCGGCTCTACTTCGAGTCGAGCCGGCCGATCGCGCATGTCGCCCGTGATCTCGGCATCCACCGGGAGGCCCTGCGTCAGTGGGTGCGCCAGGCGGAGGCGGACGCGACCCCGCGCGCCGCTCGCGTGCTCCCGAGCGAGGTGCAGGAGGAGCTCGACCGACTCCGCAAGGAGAACGCCGAGCTCAAGCGGGCGAACGCGATCCTGAAGGACGCGAGCGTCTATTTCGCGCAGGAGCTCGACCCGACCCGGCGACGGTGACCCGCTACGTGGACGAGCGGCGGGACGCCTTCGGGGTCGAGCCGATCTGCCGTGCGGTCGGCGTGCCGGTGAGCACGTACTACGCGCGCAGATCCCGGAAGCCGTCCCGCCGCGAGCTTGCCGATCGCGTGCTCATCGCCGAGATCCACACTGCCCGTGAGGGCTACCGGCGCGTGTACGGGGTGCGCAAGACCTGGAAGGAGCTGCGCCGGCGCGGCGTCGACGTCGGCCGCGACCATGTCGCACGGCTCATGCGCGCCGAAGGGCTCGAAGGCCTCCGGCGCGGCAAGAGGAAACGCACCACGATCCCAGACGAGGCCGCGCTCGAGCGGACGCGCGACCTGCTCCAGCGCGACTTCACAGCCACCCGACCGAACGAGAAGTGGGTCGCCGACGTGACCTATCTCAGGACCTGGCAGGGCTTCTGCTACCTCGCCTTCATCCTCGACTGCTTCAGCCGGATGATCGTCGGTTGGCAGCTGGCCACGCATCTGCGAACGGAGCTCGCGATGGACGCGCTCGAGATGGCGAACGGGCTCCGCCACCCGTCCGACGCGCTGATCGCGCACTCAGATCGCGGCTCCCAGTACACGAGCCTCGCCTACACCGACCGCCTCGACGAGCTCGGGATCGCGCCCTCGGTCGGGTCGAAGGGGGATGCCCTGGACAACGCGATGGCCGAGGCGTGGGTCGCGAGCTTCAAGAGCGAGCTCGTGGACGGGTGCCGCTTCGGAGGTTTCGAGCACGCCGAACACGAGACGCTCCATTGGATCGGCTTCTACAACGAGGAGCGCCTCCACGAGGAGCTCGGCGACGTCCCGCCTGCCGAGTACGAATCGAACTTCGACCACGCGAACCGGCGCTTCGCGCCGGTCGAGGCCGGCCAGCCAGCGCTACAGTGGGGCGCGCTGGCCGGCCTCGGAGGAAGGGTGTCAGCCAGGTAACCGAGCCTCCAAGAAACCCAGGGCGCTTCAATGTCGATGCAAGAGCCGGAGCTGCAGGTGCTGTACGAGCCCGAACGGTAGGGCGAGACGCTGAAGCGCCTCGCCGGTCATGGGGTGGTGCGTGGCTTCAACTGCGCACCCCCGCCGTCCGGGGCGCACGGAACGGCAGGGCGAGACGCTGAAGCGCCTCGCCCGCGTGTTATCGATCCACGAACTCGATCGACGTGCGGCTCGAGAGGATCAGCTTTCCCTCGTCGTACCAGCGCCCCACGAATTCATGCCATCCGGCGGGCAAGCCCAAGGGGAAGTCGGCGAAATCGGTCTTGCGCGGAGCAGCGCACTCCAGCTCCAGGTCGGTTCGCATTTCGACCGAACCGCCGTCGACGTCGAGCTCGAAGCGGGTCTTGTCGCCGAGCTCCTGCGTCGACCCAGCCGTGTCTCCGACGTCCGGAGCGAACCCGTAGCCGATCCAGAAGGGTGTATCCGCGGGATAGATCGAAGGCGTGGCGCCTCCGGGGAAGATGCCTATCCGCCCGGCTGCGCTCGAACGGCCGTTGGCTCGCGGGACACTGACGACGACGAGTGCAGCCATGACGGTCTCCTTCGTTGGGGTTCGCATGTCCGAAGGGTCGCTCCGGCCACTCAAAGAAGGCTCAAGCCGCTATGGCGTCGACGGTGTGACCGTGAGAAGCTAGGACCCGCCGGACGGCAAGGAGTTGTGATGGGCGGAGCGCGCCGGGCAGGCAACGCAGCGGTCGAGCTACGGCTCCTCGGGCCTTTCGAGGCGACGAGAGGCAGCCGTCCCGTCGTCCTGGGAGGGCCGAAGCCCCGCGCGCTCTTGGCGATGCTCGCACTCGAGCCCGGCCACGTCGTCTCCGTCGACCGCCTCGTCGAGGCCCTGTGGCCGGGTGAGATGCCCGACACCGCGGCGCATGCCGTCCAGGTCTACGTTTCGCAGCTCCGGAAAGCGCTCGGCACCGATTTGATCCCCCGACGAGCGCCCGGATACTGGCTCGAGCTCGAGCCAGAGCGCATCGACCTGCACCGCTTCATGCGGCTGGCGAGCGAGGGTCGCGAGACGCTCGCCGCGGGCGACCCGGCGTCGTCGGCAACCGTCCTCCGCGAGGCGCTCGCGCTCTGGCACGGCCCCGCTCTCGCCGACTTCGTCTACGAGCCGTTCGCTCAGAGCGACATCGGCCGGCTCGAAGAACTCCGCACGGTCGTGCTCGAGGAGCGCATCGAGGCGGACCTCGCACTCGGGCGCCACGTCGAGCTCCTGTCCGAGCTCGAGGGGCTGGTTCAGGCGCAGCCGCTCCGAGAGCGACCGCGCGCCCAGCTCATGCTCGCCCTCTACCGTTCGGGGCGGCAGGCCGACGCACTGGCGGCGTATCGAGATACGCGCACGACGCTCGTCGACGAGCTGGGAATCGAGCCGGGGCCGGAGCTCCGTGAGCTCGAAGCCTCGATCCTGCGTCAGGACGAATCGCTTCTACTCGACGACGCCCCGCTCGCCATGCGGGAGATGCAGTTTCGCCGGCTCGCGACGATCCTGTTCGTCGACGTTGTCAACGCGATGGGCGTGGGCGAGATGCTCGACGCCGAAGCGCTCGGTAGCGTTCAGCGCCGCTACTTCGAGACCGTTGCAGCGGCGATCGCGCGGCATGGTGGGACGGTCGAGAAGTACGCGGGCGATGCCGTCATGGCTGCCTTCGGGATTCCGGTCTCGCACGAGGACGACGCCCTCCGCGCAGCACGAGCCGCTTTCGACATCCTGACGTCGGTCGACGCGCTCTCGGCCGGGCTCGTCCGCGCCCACGGCGTCGGCCTGGAAGTGCGGATCGGTCTCGCCGCAGGGGAGGTGATCCTCACAGCCACGGACTCGCGACAGCGTTTCGTCGCAGGCGACGCTGTCGGGGTCGCCGCTCGGTTGGAGCAAGCGGCGGAGCCCGGACAGATCGTGGTCGGGGAGATCGTCGCCCGCTTGATCGATCACGCCGCGAGGCTCGAGCGGCTCGGATCGCTCGAAGTCGAGAGCCGAAAGGCGCCGATCGAGATGTTCCGGCTCGTCGAGCTCACGCCCGCCGCGCCTGCCTTCGAGCGGCGGCTCGACGCCCCGCTCATCGGGCGGAAACGCGAGCTCGCGGCGCTGCGAAGCGCATTGAAGCGCGCGGTCGCGGCTGGCTCGCCGCAACTCCGCGTCGTCGTCGGATCTCCCGGCGTCGGGAAGTCCCGGCTCGCCGCCGAGCTCACGCGCCGCGCCAGGGGGGCCCGGACGCTCTGGGGTCGCTGCCTCTCCTACGGCGACGGCATCACGTATTGGCCGCTCCGTGAGATCCTGGAGCAGGCGCCCTCGTGCGACGAGCGCGACGCCGTCATCGCGGCGCTGGAGGCAGACCGGCCTCCGCCCGCACCCGAGGTCGCATTGCTGTTCCGGCAGTTCTGCGCCGCTCTGGCGCAGGACAAGCCGCTCGTCCTCGTCCTCGACGACGTCCAGTGGGCCGAGCCGACGCTCCTCGAGCTGATCGAGCAGATCGCGGATCATGGCGAAGGGCCACTGCTGGTCGTCACCCTGGCTCGTGACGAGCTGCTCGACGATCAGCCCGGGTTCCTCGCGGGCCGGGAAAACTGCGAGCAGATCGACCTGGAAGCACTCTCGGCGCTCGAGGCGGAAGCGCTACTCGACGGGCTCGGCGGCACCGTCCTCGAGTCCGATCAGCGCTCCCGTATCGCCGAGACCGCCGAGGGCAATCCGTTCTTCGTCGAGCAACTGCTCGCGCTCGCAGTCGAGGGCGGCCTCGTGGAGGGAACGCTCCCGCCGACGGTGCAGGCGCTGCTCGCGGCTCGTGTCGATCGCCTCGGCCCCGGCGAGCGGGCTGTGCTCGAGCGCGGTGCCGTGATCGGTAGGGACTTCACCGCCGGCGAGTTGACGTCTCTCCTCGCCCCCGAAGCGGCACCGACCGCGGACTCCCATCTTCGCACCCTCTCCGACCGCGGATTCGTTCGTCCACGCGGGGACGGCGCCTTCAGCTTCCGGCACGTCCTCGTTCAGGAGGCGGTCTACCGTGCAGCTCCGAAGCGGCTGCGGGCGGATCTGCACGAGTCGGATCGGCGAACCGAGCGGCTGGCGGAGGACGGCGGACGTCGGTTGGGGGCAGCCGGGACGCGCGCATTCCAACGCGGTGACATCCCCGCGGCTAAGGGTCTTCACGAGCGTGCGACGTCGCTTCTGACGATCGAGGACCAACGCAACCGCGAGCTCAGGTGCAACCTCGGAATCATCTTGAACGGAGTTGGAGACTCCGCCGGGGCACTTGCTCTTCTGTCCGACCTCGTTTCGGACTCGGCTGATGCCGGAGACGCGAGAATCGAGGCCTGGGCGCGAATGGAGCTCGAGTACATCGCGTTGCGCCGTGACAGCAAGGCCGGAGACGACCTCCTCGAGGCGGCCACACGCGGAATCCCGATCTTCGAGCGCGCAGGAGACCACCGTGCACTCGGTCGTGCGTGGCTGTTCATCGGCTGGATGCACGGTGGACAGTGGGCGAACCACGCCGCCTGGGCAGACGGCGCTGAGCGCGCCCTCGCCCACTATCGAGCCGCGCCGTGGCCGACCTCGACGTGCTTGGGCGAGCTCGCCGCCGCCCACTACTGGGGCGCGACGCCCGTCGACGAAGCGATCGGGCACTTCGAGCAGCTTCTCGAGGATCCGTCCACGGACATCGTGGGCGCCGCCTACGTCGAGACCATGCGCGGAGGCCTCCTGGCGCAGCGCGGTGACCTGGACCGTGGGCGCGCACTCGTCGAGGCCGCGCACGCAACGCTTGCAGAGCTGGGTCACCGTGCCACGGCACGTACCTACTGCTCGACGGTGCGAGGCGAGATCGAGCTCATGGTCGGTGACGGGGATGCGGCCGAGCCGATCTTTCGGACCATCTGCGAAGGCCTTGAATCGGCTATGGACCACACCCAGCTCGCGAGTCGTTCGAGCGACCTGGCTGAGGCGCTCGTCTTGCAGAATCGTCTGGACGAAGCGCACGAGCAGACGGAGATCGCGGAGCGGCATGCGGCAAGCGACGACGTGAACGCCCAGATGATGTGGCGCTCGGCTCGGGCGACGGTACTCGCTCGCCGGGGAGACTTCGCCCGCGCAGAGACGCTCGCCCGCCAGGGGGTCGAGATCGCGAACGGGACCGACGACCTCAATCGCCGCGCCGAGGCGTACCGCGATCTCGGCGATGTCCTGCAGCGTGCACGCCGCCTGGATGATGCGGCCACCTCGTTCGCCCTGGCCGTCGAGCTCTTCGAGCGAAAGGGCAACCTCGTCGGAGCTGGCCGAGTCCGAGCCCTCATGGACGATGCCGCCCTCGTGTGAGAGACGACGAAGAGCCCGCTTGCGCGGGCCCTTCGTGTCCGAGCTCAAGGTGGCTAGCCCGTCCCAGGGCCACCGTTGCCGGCATAGGCGACGAGCGGTGCCGCGAGCGCGAGCAGACCGACTGCGAGCACGACGAGCGTGCGATGCAGTGAAGCGACCTGGCGCATGGTTCCCTCCTCTCGGGATTCGTGTGTGCGCCGGTCACGCTCGATCCGACCCCTAACCGCTGAACCACGAGCGGCTAACGATCCGCTAATTACCGTGCAATTCCGGCGCTTGATTTCCATGCACCGGATGCTCCAACTTCACAAGTTATGCGACCTCGGAATAGATCCGATTTTCCGTCAGAGAAATGCCGATCTTGGCGCGCCCGCGAGTAATGAAATCCCCTACGCCGCGTCCGGGCCTAGCCGGAATGCGAAGCGCTTGCTCAGCAGGAACGACAGCGGTACGAGAGCGCTCAGGGCGAGTGCTTGCCCGAGCAGCGGATCGAGGCCGATCCCTTCGACGAGGGCTACGAGAAGCAGCGCGGTGAGCACCGCGACGACACATCCGACGACGAGGTAGCGGAGGTAGGCGGCGAGAAGGCCGTCGTGGGAGAGCCCGAACGTGAAGTAGCGGTTGCCGACGTACATCGTCGCGTTCGAGACCAGGTAGGCGACGACCGAGGCGGCGACGTACCAGGCGCCAAGGTGGAACAGGGCGGAGAACGCGAGGACGTTCAGGATGAAACCGCCGATCCCGACGAGCACGAACCTGGCCGGCTGGGAACGTCGTCCGCTCATGTCGCCGGGAAGGGTCGAAGCGCCGGAGCAGGCCGATCGGCCTCGATCGCCCGCCGTAGCGTCCGGTCGAGCACCGCGGCGACGCGGACGAGACCCGGCCGAACGCGCGGGCAAACGTGCACGAGCGCGGGCGTCACGGTGAGGCGCACGTCGCGCCCTGCGCACGCGAGTGCGCGCGACTCCTCGACGGGGAAGAACGGGTCGTTCGGAGCGGACGCGAGCTCGATGGGCGCGAGAACGTCGCCGACCCGCCGTACCGGCGAGAGCCCTTCGACGAGCGCGCGGGTCGAAGGTTCGAGCGCTGCGTACAGGGAGTCGAAACGATCCGCATCGCGATTCGCGAGTAGTGCACCCACAGCCGCGTCGTCCGGCGCCGACGCAGTCAGCGAGCTCGCGGCCGCGGTTGCCACGAGTGGCGCGGCGTCGAACGGCCGGTCGCCGTAGTACCCGGTCGTCCCGAGCCGGAGGATCTCGCGCAGGCTCGCAAACGGCGCGATCGACGCGACGGCTGTCACGCGCTGCGCGATGCGCGGATCGCTCGCCGCGAGGATCACCAGGCCTGCGCCGGTCGAGGCTCCGATGAGCGCGATTCGATTCCCCGAGGCGGTCGCTACGGAGACGAGAGCGTCCACCGTCGCAGGCGTCACCTCGCCGCGCCTCACGCACGGGAGCTCGGGAGCGATCGCGACGAAGCCGGCTGTCGCAAGCCCACCGAGGAGGCGGCCGACCGCCGGCTCGTCAATGCCACGCGGTGTAGCGGCGTTCGCGTACACGACCACTGGCCCCGAGCCGGCACGAGGCCGCGCAACGAGAGCGTCGACGCCGGCGATCCGAAAGTGCTCGCAAGATTCACCGCCACCATGGAGGGCTGCGACGAGAACCGTGAGGCTGCGGATCACGCGGCCGCCTCCAGCTCGACGGTCGACCGCAGCCAGCGGTACCAGTCGCTCTGGAGGAGCTCGCCGGGGTCGTTCGCGCGCTTCGCGGCGAGGAACGCTGGCAGCTGCGGATACGCGGCGAGGAGCTGCCCCCGCGTCGCCCATCGGTGGTAGGTGAGGTAGAAGCTCCCGCCGCGTTCGAGCGCGAGGTCGATGAGCCGCCGGAAGGCACCCGCCGCGCGCTCGATCCCCGCAGGCGTGTGCTCCACGTGGAGGTTCAGCACCGTGCACGCCCAGGGCTCGAGCGCCCAGGCGAGGACGGTCTCGTCGTCGCGCTCGATCAAGCGGACGGTGCCGTAGACGACGTCCGCCTCGAGCGCGCGCAGGTCGCGTGCGGCCGCCGCGAGGAAGTCTGCGAGCAGCGGCCGCGGTACGTAAAGCTCGCTGATCATCTCGCTCGACCCCGACCAGTGGTAGCCGGGCACGTACGTCGCAAGCTGGTGCCGGTCGGAGAGGTACGTCTGCCCGGAGGTCGCCAAATAGTGGGCTGCATACACCTCGTACGCGCGCGTCTTGTCCCAGTGTGCGAGCTGCAGCAACCGGCTCCAGTCGGCAGCCGACAACCTCGTGACGGCGCCGAGCGGCACGTCGTCTGGGACCGGCCGGTAGCACGAGCAGATCCCGTGCTGGAGAAAGCCGGGCGATGCCGGATCGATCTCGAACTGGAAGTCGCCGTAGAGGTAGCCGCCCTCGACTCGCTCCGCGAAGAGCTCCTCGATCTCGCTGGCATGCGCCAGCCGCACGACGCGCTCGAGCTTGCGCCGCCGACCGAGACGAAGCGTCGCCGAGTAGACCGCGCCGAAAAGGCCGTAGCCGCCGCAGACCAGGCGGAAGAGGTCTCTGTTCTCGTCGCGCGAGCAGGTACGAGCGACGCCGTCCAGCCCGACGACGACGAGGCTCTCGACGTCCGAGACGAACGGGCCGTAGGCAAGGCCGCGACCGTGGACGTTCGCGGACACGGCACCGCCGATGCAGAGATCGTCCGCGCCCGTCTGCTTCTGACGGATCGCCCACGGCGTGTCGGCGAGCGCATCGACGAGTGCAGGCCATTGGATGCCGGCTTCGACCTCGACGAGGCCGCGTACCTCGTCCAGCGCGAGCACGCGGGACATCCCCCGCGTGTCGAGCACGACGCCGCCCGAGCAGAACTGCTGACCGCCCATTGCGTGCCGGCCGCCCGCAATCGACACGGGCCGCCCAGTCGCGTGAGCCCGCGCGAGCGCCGAGCCGATCGACTCGAGCGAGTCGACCGGCACGATCTCGTCCACCGTCGTCTCGTTCAGCCGCGAGTGAATGTCGTTCACGACGTTCATCGAACTCGGAAGTCGATCGGGACGAACACGAAGAACGCGAGCCACGCGCCCATGACGAGCGCGAACATCACGGCGGCCAGGGCCGCCTGCGGGAGCCTTTCGACGATCCGGCGAGTCTTGTGGCCGGAGCCCGTCGCGAGCTCGATGTGCTGTGAAACGGTCATTGCGTCACCTCCGTCGTCGAGCCCTCGAGGCGCCAGCGCGGCTCGTGCCCCTCGCAGCGGAACAGGTCGACCGCTTCGAGGTAGCGGCGAATCTCGTCGAAGAGAGCCTCGAGGTCGCCGGCACTGAGGGCGATGTCGATGGGCGTTCTGGTCATGCGGCCATCGTGCGCGGCGCGCCGTCGCGCGGTAACGGGGCACGCTTTGGACTCGCCTCGGGGTTTTCCCTGGACTCGCTGCCGATGCAAGCCCCGTGGACTCGAGCGCGCGACCGTGTGACGATGCGCGCATGACGCGCGCACGCTGGATCGAGATCACGCTCGCGATCGCGGGAGTTGCCCTCGGAGTCGCCGCCTACTGGGTGCAAATCGACAACCTCCCGGGCACGACGACAATGCGATCCCTGGGCACCGTCGCCGCCGCCTGGGCGTTCCTCGGTGCCGGCCTCGTCGCATGGGCACGACGTCCGGCGAACCGGCTCGGGCCGCTCATGGTCGCCGTCTGCTTCGCGCTGCTCGCGCGTCAGCTGCGATACAGCCACGACGACGTCCTCTTCACCGTCTGCTTCTTGCTCGGCGAGCTCGGCTATGCCCTGTACACGCATGTCGTGCTCGCGTATCCGAGCGGTCACGTGACGGACCGGATCGAGCGTCGGTTCCTGAAGGTCGTCTACGCCGTCGCGCTGATCTTCCCGCTCGCGATCCTGCTCCTCTACGACTCGAGCCACCGGCTCCGGTATTTCGATCCCTCGCGACGCGAGAGCGTGCTCCTCGTCTCGGGCAATCCTGGCGCTGTCGACGCACTGCAGAAGGCGTTCGCGGTCACCGCCTACGGCGTGCTGGCCGTGATCTTCATCGTCCTGATTGCCCGGAAGCTCGCCCTCGCATCTCACCGCGGGCGGCGCATCCTCGCGCCTCTTCTGCTCGCGGCGGTCGTCGCTGCCCTGTGGGCGGTGCTCAACAGCATCCTCACGTTCGCGACGCTGCCGCCGGACATCGTCTACGACCTCTTCTGGTGGCAGATCGTCGGTCTGATCGCGTTGCCGCTCGCACTCCTCTGGGGGCTCCTACGAGCGCGGCTCGCGCGGGTGCACGTCGGCGATCTGGTCGTGCATCTCGACGAGACCCCGGTCGACGGCCTCCGAACCGAGCTCGCCCAGGCGCTCGCTGATCCAACGCTCGAGATCGGTCTTTGGCTCCCCGAGCAAGGCGGGTACGTGGACCCCGCAGGCAACTCGCTCCCAGTGCCGATCGACGGGCCAGAGCGAGCGGTCACCCGAATCGAGCACGACGGTGCCCCGCTTGCGGTTCTCGTTCACGACCCGACGCTTCGCGACGAGCCCAGGCTCGTCGAGGCGGTCGCGGCCGCGGCTCGCCTCACCCTGGTCAACGCGCGGCTGCATGCCGAGGTTCGAGCTCAGCTCGAGCTGGTCCAGGAGTCGCGCACTCGGATCGCGACTGCGGCCGACGAGGAGCGTCGGCGCATCGAGCGCGACCTGCACGACGGCGCGCAGCAGCGGCTCGTCGCACTCGCACTCGAGCTCCGAAACGCACAACGGCAGCTCGGCGACGAGAAGGACCCCGAGATCGACCGGCTACTGGAGTCGACCGCGGACGAGCTTCAGGTCGCCGTTCAGGAGCTGCGTGAGCTCGCGCAGGGGATTCATCCCGGGATCCTCACTCAGGGAGGTCTCGCACCGGCACTCGAGTCGCTCGCCGCGAGAGCCCCGCTCGCCGTATCGGTCTTCGCAACGCCGGAGCGGCTCCCTCCTGACGTCGAGGGGGTCGCATACTTCGTCGCCTGCGAAGCGCTCACGAACGTCGTGAAGCATTCGCGGGCCTCAAGGGCATCGATTCGCGCCATCCGCGACGACGGGATGCTCGTGATCGAGGTCGAGGACAACGGCGTAGGCGGCGCCTCGACCCGTGACGGCTCCGGCCTGCGAGGGCTGGCAGACCGCGTCGAAGCCCACGGGGGGCACTTTCGCATCGAGAGCTCTCCAGGCTCGGGGACGCGCGTTCTCGGGGAGATTCCGTGCGCGTCGTGATCGCCGAGGACTCCGTGCTCCTGCGCGAGGGGCTCGCCCGCGTGTTGACGGACGGTGATTTCGAGGTCGTCGCGCAAACGGCAAACGCAGACGAGCTGACGAAGGCCGTGCGGCGTTTCAAGCCGGATGTCGCAATCGTCGACGTGCGCATGCCGCCGACCCAGACCGACGAGGGCGCGCGCGCTGCAGTCGAGATCCGCGCCGAGAGCCCGGAGGTGGCAGTGCTCCTCCTCTCGCAGGTGATCGAGGCGACGCATGCGCTCACACTCGTGAGCGAGTCGGCCGAGGGGTTCGGCTACCTGCTGAAGGACCGCGTGCTCGAGATCGACGACTTCCTCGACGCGGTACGGCGCGTGGGTCGCGGAGGCACCGCGATCGACCCGCAGGTGATCTCTCAGCTCCTCGGCCGCAAGCGCGAGGAGGGCCCGCTCGACGAGCTCACGCCACGCGAGCGGGAGGTGCTCGAGCTCATGGCTCAGGGCCTCTCGAACCGTGGAATCTGCGAGAAGCTCTTCGTCAGCCCGAAGACCGTCGAGACGCACGTGAACTCGATCTTCGGGAAGCTCGGCCTCCTGCCGGCGCAGGACGAGCACCGCCGCGTGCTGGCGGTGCTCGCGTACCTGCGCGCGTAGCGCGCTCGGGTTTCGGCCGTTACCGCACCCGGACGGCGAACGAGCGCTTCGCCGTAACGTCCTGGAACGTCACGGAGACGCTCCCGCGCGCGAGCTTGCCGCGAGCGTTCTTCGGGACTCGCCAGGCCCACACGCCGTAGCCGCTGCTCAGCAGCCGATCACCGCCTTGATCCGCCGCGCGTCCGCCGTCAGCCCGTCTGCCCGCTCGACCGAGATCCTCTTCCCTCTCTGCTCCTTCACCTGAGCGAGGAACCTGTCGAGCACCTCGCACGCCCGCTTCGGCTTGTTGGCGCCGAGGAACCCCTGTGCCCTGACGAGCTTCTCGTGCAGCGCCGTGCCGAGTTGGCCGAGGTTGTAGCGGTCGACGCGCGCGATCAGGTCGACGAGCTGCTCGGACGCGCTCTTCACCTGGACGGTGAAGCTCTCCGTGGCCGTGTTTCCGGCCGCGTCGGTGGCCGAGCAGGTGACCGTGTTCTCACCGATCGGGAAGGTGCTGCCGGAGGGCGGCGTGCAGGTCACGACCGGGTTCGTGGGGTTCTCGTCGGTCGCCGTGACCGTGTAGTCGACGCTCGCTCCAGCCGGGATGGTGGCGTCGACCGTCAGATCGGACGGAACTGTGATGGCAGGCGGAGTCGTGTCGTTCGACCGAACGTGGATAGTCTGCGTCTGGCTTGCCGTGCGACCGCCCCGCGCCGAGACAGTAAGCGTGACGGGGTAGTCGCCGGACTCTGCGAACTGGTGCGACGTCGGGCTTCCGGCTGCCGTTGTCCCATCGCCGAAGTCCCATGCGTACCCAGTCACGGTCGGATCCCAGTAGCCGCCGATCCAGTATGTGAACGAAACGTCATCGAGGATCGACGGGGCATCCGGCGAATAGATGAATCCGACCTGCGGCGGAGGGACGACATCGACGCTTAGCCCTCGCGTCCCGTCGCCATAGATCTGCAGATAGTAGGTCGTACCCGCATCGGCATGGAAGTAGAGCCCTGGCCAATCTGCGCAGGCGACGTTCGTGAGGTTGTTGAGCGAGGGCCCCGTGTGGACGTTCACGTTCGAAGCGCCGAATGCGCCGTACGCTCCGCTCGTCGTCGGCATGAAGGCGTACCAGGCCGACTTGTCGAAGCTCGAACCGCATGCCATCGGCTCGTCCGACTCGACGGTCGCCCCCGTCAAGTTACGACTATCCGAGAACGGAACCGACGCGACGGCGATCGCATTGGCGAAGTTGTCGTTCGGGGGTGGCAGAACGACGCTCACGCTCAAGCTGAACGTGTTCTGGCCGCAGCTCAGGGCCCCACGCTGCCCTCCCTGGATGTAGTAGGTCGTGCCGGTCTCCACCCGGAGCGTGTGAACCGTGGCTGTGCTCCACTGGTCGCCCGCGACTGGGACGAGCCCCGCGAACCCGGCTGCGTCCGCCCGGTAGACGACCAGGAACCTGTCCGAGCGGAGGTCGCAAAGAGTGGGAGGGCCGGGGCCAGGAGCGCTGAACGGTGGCCCTATCTGCGCCACGGCGTCAGCCGTCGGTCTGAACGAGTACCAGACCGTCCTACCGATTTCGCCCGGGTTGGCGATCGGCTCCTCCGGCTCGATCGTCGCCTCGGTGATTTCGACCGTATGAGCGAATGGCAGGCTCGTGATCGTCCCTGCGTCGACGAGGTTGTCGTTTGACGGCGCCAGGCCGAACCCGCTGGATGGCATCGCAAGGCATGTCACCGCCAAAGAGGCCAGCGCGATGGTGAGGAACCTCGTGCTTCGCATCTTTCCCTCCGTTGCAGAACCGCTACCGGTGATCACACGCAATGCTCCGCCTTTGGGCTCAAGATCCGCTCAAGGCGGAACGTTCAGTACCGATCTGCATTCCGGAGAGATCTGAGACAGATCGTTCCGGACACATGTGAGACACGTTCCGGGCAGCTTCGCTTCGGTCGTATGGTAGAGCGGTAGATTCTGGGATATTCTTACACCATCATGGCGCTCAACATCAAGGACCCCGTCGCGGAGGGGCTCGCGGCCGAAGTCGCCGCGCTGGCCGGAGAGACGAAGACCGGTGCCATCCGCGTCGCGCTCGCCGAACGACGCGAGCGTCTCCTCGCGGAGCGAGCAGCCGGGGAGCGCGCGGCCAGGATCCGGCAGGTGCTCGAGGACGAGATCTGGCCATTGATACCCCCGGAGCTCCTCGACCGACAGCCGCTGAGCAAGGACGAGCGCGACGAGATCCTCGGCTATGGCCCGGAGGGCGTGTGATCGTCGACAGCTCGGCCTTGCTGGCGATCGTGCTCCGCGAACAGGGCTACGAGCCGCTCGAACGGGTTCTCGGGGAGGCGGCACGAGTCGGAGTCGGCGCACCGACACTCGTCGAGACTGCGATCGTGCTGCACGCGCGCGTCGGAGCTCTGTCGCGCACGCTGCTGAAACGACTCCTCGACGACGTCGGTGCGGAACCGATCGCATTCGGCGACCGGCACTGGCCGGTCGCGCTGTCGGCGTTCGCACGCTTCGGACGAGGAAGGCACCCCGCCGACCTCAACTTCGGCGACTGCTTGACGTATGCGGTGGCCAGGGTCGCCGACGAGCCGCTGCTCTGCCTCGGCGACGACTTCGCGCGCACGGACCTCGTCCTCGCCTGAGTTCGAGCCGAGCCGGATTCCGAACGAAGCCTCGCCACCGGGAGTGGCCGAAGAGCCGACGAAGACTACGCGCGGGGGCCGGCGGCGGCCACGGCGGGCTCGACGCCGTCGAACTTCTCGAAGTTCGCACGGAACATGCGGGCCAGCTCGCGAGCCTTCGCGTCGTACGCAGCCGCGTCGGTCCACGTCGAGCGTGGATCGAGCAGTGACGAGTCGACACCGGGCACGTCGACTGGCACCTCCAGCCCGAAGGTCTCGTCGATCCGGTACTCGACACCCTCCAGGTCGCCCGAGAGCGCGGCATCGAGCAGCGTCCGCGTCGCCTTGATCGGCATCCGACGACCTTCCCCGAACGGCCCTCCGGTCCACCCCGTGTTCACGAGCCACACGCCGACGTGTGGGTGTCTGTCGAGCTTCTCGCCGAGCATCCGGGCGTAGACCGACGGGGGCTGCGGCAGGAAGGGCGCGCCGAAACACGCCGAGAACGTCGGCTGCGGCTCCTTCACACCGATCTCGGTCCCGGCCAGCTTCGCGGTGAAGCCGGACAGGAACCAGTAGAGCGCCTGGTCCCGGGTCAGCCGCGCGATCGGCGGCAGGATCCCGAAAGCATCCGCCGTCAAGAAGACCACGGAGCTCGGCTGACCGGCTCGCTTGGCCGGAAGCGCGTTGGCGATCTGCTCGAGCTTGTACGCGGCGCGGGTGTTCTCGGTCTTGGAGTCGTCGTCGAGGTCGAGGACCCCCCGCTCGTCGATTACCACGTTCTCGAGCACGGTCCCGAATGCACGCGTCGTTGCGTAGATCTGCGGCTCGGCCACGGCAGAGAGCCGGATCACCTTTGCGTAGCAGCCACCTTCGACGTTGAAGACTCCGTCGTTCGACCAGCCGTGCTCGTCGTCGCCGACGAGGCGCCGTTCGGGATCGGCCGAAAGCGTCGTCTTCCCCGTGCCGGAGAGGCCGAAGAACACGGTGACCCGCCCGTCGTCGTCGACGTTCGCAGAGCAGTGCATCGGGAAGACGCCCTCGAGCGGGAGACGGTCGTTCATCACGGTGAAGATCGACTTCTTGATCTCACCCGCGTAGTACGTGCCTCCGATGACGACCTCGGTCCGCGAAGGGTGCAGACAGACAAACGTCTCCGAACGAGTGCCGTCCTCCTCGGGTACGGCGAGGACGGAGGGCGCGTGCAGGACGAGGGCCTGCGGCTCCATCTCCTCGAGCTCCTCCGGGGTCGGATCGATGAAGAGCGTCTTCGCGAAGAGCGCATGCCACGGGCTCTCGGTGATCACCCGCACGCCGATGCGATGTTCGGGATCAGACCCGGCAAATGCATCGACCACGTAGATGTCGCTCTCGCTCAGGCGAGACGTGACCTTGTCGCGAAGGCGGTCGAAGGCGTCTTCGGAGATCTCGGCATTGACGTCGCCCCACCAGATCCGTGACTCCGAGCCGGGCTCGCGAACCACGAACTTGTCCTGTGGCGAGCGCCCGGTGTGCTTCCCCGTACCGACGACGAGCGGGCCGCCCTCGGCGAGTCTCGCGTCGCCGCACCCGAGCGCGTGCTCGTAGAGCTGCGCGGTCGTCGGGTGCCAGTAGACGCGCCCGCGCACGGAGATCCCGTGCTGGACGAGCTCGTCTCGATCGGGAACGGTCGCGATCACGGCGCCCAATCGTACGCTGTCGCGCGATCGGATGGCTGCACCCCACAGCCGTGCGTGGTCTAGGGTTCTCGCCCCAGTTCCCAGCGAGACGAGCGAGGTCGTGCCGATGAACATCCCAACGCGCGAGGACGTCGCAACGCTGCTGCCACAGCTGAAGGCGGATCTTGCTCGGCTGGTGGCGATCCCGTCGATCTCGGTACTCGGGTACCCGGAGCACACGCGGCCGGCGCTCATCGAGGCCCATGACGTCGTCGTCGAGCACCTGCGCGATCTGGGCGTCGAGCTGGACACGCTCGAGCTTCCTGACACCGCGCCCGTCATCCTCGGGGAGATACCCGCGCCAGAGGGGGCGCCCACCGTCCTCCTCTACGGCCACTACGACGTCGTGCCGGTCGGCGACGAGTCGAAGTGGGAGTCCCCGCCGTTCGAGGCGACGGAGCGCGACGGCGCGATCTACGGACGGGGCGCAGCCGACTCGAAATCGAACATCCTCATGCACGTCGGCGCGCTGCGCGCGTGGGGCGGGACGCCGCCGGTGGGGATCAAGATCGTCATCGAGGGTCAGGAGGAGACGGGCAGCGCGTTCTCCACGTTCCCACCGACAAGGCCGGAGCTGTTCGACTGCGATGCGATGGTGGTCGGGGACATGGGAAGCATCCGTCCGGGAGTGCCGACGCTCACCATCGGGCTCCGCGGTATGGGCGTCGTCACCGTTCAGGTGAGGACGCTCGCCGGACCCAAGCACTCGGGGCAGTTCGGCGGAGCTGCTCCCGATGCGCTCCTGATACTGATCCACGCGCTCGCGTCGCTCCACGACGAGCACGGCGACGTCGTCGTCCCCGGACTGCGCCGTGTGGAGTGGACCGGTGCATCGTTCTCGGACGAGGAGTTCCGCGAGCTGGCGGAGATCGAGCCCGGGATGCCGTTCTTCGGCACGGGAGGGCTCGGCGAGCGCCTCTGGTCCGGCCCCGCTCTGACCGTGACCGGCATCGACGTGCTCCCCGTCGACGGAGCGGTCAACGCCGTCGTACCCACGGCACGCGCCAAGATCAGCATGCGCGTCCATCCGGAGCAAGACCCGACAGAGGCGCAGGCCGCGCTGGTGCAGCACTTCGAGGGCCTGCGGCCCTTCGGTATCCCGCTCGAGGTGGAGGCGGCCGAAACCGGCAAGGGGTTCTTCGCGGAGACGTCGGGGGCCGCGTATGACGCCGCACGCGACGCGCTCGCGAGCGCGTGGGGCGCCGACACCGTCTTCGTGGCGACCGGCGGCTCGATCCCGCTCGTCAGCGCCCTCAGCGAGGCCGCTCCCGACGCGGAGATCCTGCTCCTCGGTACGACCGACGGCTTCGCCAACATCCACGCGCCGAACGAGCGCGTGATCCTCGACGAGTTCGAGAAGGCCGTCCTCGCCGAGGCCGAGTTCTTCGGTCGCTATGCGGCGTCCTTCGAGACCCGGGAGGAGAGACCGTGACGAGCGCACCGGAAGCCACTGCAGGCACGCCGATGATGCAGCGCATCCTCGGCGCGATCGAGCGCGGCGGGAACAAGATGCCGAACCCCGCCATCCTGTTCGTCTGGCTGTGCGTGGCCGTGATCATCCTCTCCGCCCTGCTCGCCTGGGCGGACATCAAGGTCACATACCAGGTCGTCGAGCCTCCGCCGGTCCCGGTCGAGGAGGTCGTTCAGGGCGGTTCCACACAGCCCTCGGGCGGCCTGCCGGACGCGTCAGTCCAGGAGGGCGAGTACGCCGTTCGAGAGGAGACGGCGGCCATTCAGAGCCTCCTGTCCGCTGACGGAGTCCGGTTCCTCTTCACCTCGTTCGTCGCCAACTTCCGCAACTTCGCGGCCGTCGCGATCATCCTCGTGGTGATGATCGGCGTCGGCCTCGCCGAGGCTGCAGGGCTGATCGGGTCGCTCATCCGCAAGCTCGTCAGCGTCTCGTCGGAAGCGATGCTGACGCCGATCATCATCTTCATCGGCGTCCTCTCGAGCGTCGCCTCGGACGCGGGGTATCTCGTGCTGATACCCCTGGGCGCCGCAGCGTTCAAGAGCGTCGGGCGCAACCCCCTCGCCGGGATGGCGGCTGCATTCGCCGGGGTCGCCGCGGGATTCGGTGTCAACTTCCTGATCACGCCGCTCGACGGCGTCCTGACCGAGATCACGAACGACGCGAGCGCGCTCGTCGACCCTGACCGCTCGATCGACCTGGCGGCGAACCTGTACTTCGGCGTCGCCTCGACGATCCTGGTCACGATCGTCCTGACGCTCGTCTCCGTGTACATCGTCGAGCGAAGCCTCGGCAAGCACGACCCCGCGCTCGAGTCGGACGACGAGTCGCTCGACGCCGACAAGGGCCCCGAGGTGTCCCCGGAGGCAGACGCGAGAGGGCTTCGCTACGCCCTCTTCGCGACCCTGGCGGTGCTCGGCGTGATCACGCTTCTCACCGTGTTCCCCGATGCACCACTGCGCGACCCGGTCACGGGAGATGTCATCGGAGACTCGCCGTTCATGGACAGCCTGATCGTGATCATCACGATCATCTTCTTCGCGGCAGGGCTCGCCTACGGTCGTGGAGCCGGGACGATCCGGACGAGCGACGAGGTGCTCGCATCGATCACGAAGTCGTGGGCCGGCCTGGCGAGCCTGCTGTTCCTGTTCCTCCTGATCGCGCAGTTCATCGCGTACTTCAACTACTCGAACATGGCGCAGGTGGCGGCCGTGAAGCTCGGCGACTGGCTCGAGGAGGCGAACATCGGGGTGGTATGGCTGCTGATCGGCTTCGTGCTCGTGACGATGCTGGTCGACCTCATCATGCCGGCGGCGATCGCCAAGTGGGCGATCCTCGCGCCGATCTTCATCCCGCTCTTCCTGCGTCTCGATGTCGCGCCCCAGACGGTGCTCGCCGCGTACCGTGTCGGCGACTCGCCGTTCAACGTGGTCACGCCGCTGATGGCCTACTTCCCGCTGATCATCATCTTCGCGCAGCGCTACCGTAAGGACGCCGGCATCGGCACCGTGGTCGCGATGATGCTCCCGTACGTCGTCGTCCTGTCGATCATCTGGACGCTTTTCTTCGTCGCCTGGTACCTGATCGGGATACCGCTTGGCCCAGGGTCGTCCGTGCACCTCGACTAGCGACGAGCTCTCGGTCCCGACAGGCACGAGAGGGAGGCGGTCGCCTATGCGTGTCCAGCGGGTGGCGCAAATGGTGTCGGGCCCCGGGCGCACATGAGCGACGAGACGATCACCTTCCTCGTTCTCGGCGTCGTC
>JAIBJO010000141.1 GCA_020029615.1 Actinomycetota bacterium | reverse complement strand
ACCTTACGCAGATGTCCTCTGGTGCGAGACCTCGACGCCCGACCTCGACGAGGCCGCCCAGTTCGCGGAAGCCGTCCACGCGCAGTTCCCCGGGAAGCTCCTCGCGTACAACTGCTCGCCGTCGTTCAACTGGCGCAAGCATCTGGACGACAGGACGATCGCGTCGTTCCAGGGCGAGCTCGCTGCGATGGGCTACAGGTTCCAGTTCGTGACGCTCGCCGGGTTTCACGCGGTCTGCAACTCGATGTTCGACCTCGCGCGCGGCTACGGCGCCGAGGGCATGAGCGCGTACGTGCGGCTGCAGGAGGCCGAGTTCGCAAACGAGGAGCACGGCTACACGGCGACCCGGCATCAGCGAGAGGTCGGGGCGGGCTACTTCGACGCGGTACTCGAGGCCGTCACCGGCGGCGAGAGCTCGACGCTCGCGCTGAAGGGCTCCACGGAGGAGGCGCAGTTCGAGGCAGCGCCTGTAGTTTGAGCACCATCGAAGCTGCGTCGGTCTCCTCACCCGACGAGGCGGGCGTCCTCACCCCCGGGGCGCTCGACCTCGTCGTCGCGCTGCAGCGCGAGTTCGCCTCGCGGCGGGAGGAGCTCCTGCTCGCGCGAGCGGAACGCCAGGTGCGGATCGAGGCGGGCGAGCTCCCCGGCTTCCTCGAGGCCACCCGCTCGGTTCGCGAGGGCGAGTGGCGCGTGGCGCCGATTCCCGCGGAGACGCGATCGAGAGGACGATCTCGCTCGAGCAAGGCGAGAAGCGCTACTCCCTGAACGAGGAGGTCGCCGTTCTCCTCGTGCGCCCACGCGGTTGGCACCTGCAGGAGCGGCACGTCGAGGTCGACGGCAAGCACGTGTCCGCCGGTCTCTTCGACTTCGGCGTCTACCTCCACCGCAACGCCGAGCGCCTGCGCGAGCGGGGTAGCGGGCCGTACTTCTACCTCCCCAAGCTCGAGAACCACCTCGAGGTGCGCCTCTGGAACGACGTCTTCTGCTTTGCGCAGGACCGGCTGGGGATCCCGCGCGGGACGATCAAGGCGACCGTCCTCATCGAGACGATCCTCGCGGCCTTCGAGATGGAGGAGATCCTGTACGAGCTGCGTGAGCACTCGGCCGGCCTCAACGCGGGACGCTGGGACTACATCTTCTCCGTGATCAAGAAGTTCAGAGGGCGCCCCGAGTTCGTCCTCCCGGACCGCGTTCAGGTGACGATGACCGTGCCCTTCATGCGGGCGTACACGGAGCTCCTCGTCCGCACGTGCCACAAACGCGGAGCGCATGCGATCGGCGGCATGGCCGCGTTCATCCCCAACCGGCGGGATCCCGAAGTGACGGAGTTCGCGCTGGCCCGCGTCCGCGACGACAAGGCGCGAGAGTCGGCAGACGGCTTCGACGGCACGTGGGTTGCGCATCCCGACCTCGTCCCGGTCGCGATGGCCGAGTTCGACGCCGTGCTCGGCGACCGCCCGCACCAGCTCGAGCGGCTGCGCGAGGACGTGACCTCGCGGGCAGCGGATCTCCTGAACGTCGCCGCGACGCCGGGCGAGATCACCGAGACCGGTGTGCGCGCGAACGTCTCGGTCGGTATCCGCTACATCGCCGCCTGGCTCCAGGGAGTCGGCGCCGCTGCGATCGACAACCTCATGGAGGACGCCGCGACCGCCGAGATCTCCCGCTCGCAGATCTGGCAGTGGCTCTACCACGGGCGCGTCGAGCGTGCGGACGTCGAGCGGATCATCGGCGAGGTGATGGCCGAGCTTCCCGACGAGCGCGTGTACCGCGAGGCGCGCGAGGTTTTCGAGAAGGTCGCGCTGCACGAGGTCTTCGTCGACTTCCTCACGCTCACCGCGTACGCCCAGCTGATCCGAGACGAGGGCTGATGTCCGACGGAACGAAGGCCGACGACATCGCGCTCGCCCTCGAGGAGGCGATCGTCTCGGGCGAGATCCCGCCGGGCAGCGTGCTCCGTCAGGAGCACCTCTCCGACCAGTTCCGGGTCAGCCGGACCCCTGTGCGCGAAGCCTTGAGGCGGCTGGCCGCGCTCGGCCTTGTGAGCTTCGAGCCGAACCGGGGCGTGCGTGTTCGGATGCTCTCGCGCGACGAGATCCGCGAGGCCTTCCTGGCCCGCTCGGAGCTCGAGAGCCTCGCCACCCAGATCGCGACCCCGAAGATGACCGCTGCCGACCTGTCGGCGCTCGAGACGGCGGAGCTTCGTTTCAGCGAGCTCACGCGAGACCTCGTCGAGGCGAGCCACGCCGGGCGTCAGGACCTGGAGCTCGCACGGGCCTGGCTGCTCGCGAACCACTCCTTCCACGACGTGATCTACGCGGCCGCGCAGGTGCCCCTCATCGAGCGGATGGCGAAGGCAGCGAGGAGGACGTTCCTCGTCAAGCCGTTCTGGGCGACCGGAGCGGACCTCGACGAGCTCTTCCACGTGAACGACGGCCAGCACCGGGCGATCCGCGAGGCGATGGCGGCCCGCAGCCCGGAAGGTGCGCGGGTACTCGCCCGGGAGCACGTGCTCTCGTCGGGCCGCCTGCTCGAGGCGATTCTCGACAAGGTAGCCGCGCAGGCACGAGAAGCGAGCGGCGTGCGCGGCTAGAGGACGTCCCGCCCGCCGACGAGCACGCGCTCGATCTCGAGCTCGTCTGTCAGCACGACGACGTCAGCGGGTACTCCGGGCTCAAGGCGCCCGACGACCGGGTCGCCGAGGATCCGCGCCGGAACGAGCGACGCGGCGTTCACCGACTCCTCGAGCGACGCTCCCAGAGCTTGAAGCCGGCGCACGGCCTCGATCATCGTCGTCGTGCTCCCGGCGAGCGTGCCGTCCGCTCTCCAGCCGCCTGGCACCGTGTGATCCGTGACGAGTGCGAGGCGACCACGCGTCGCCCGCCAGAGGAACGCCTCGGTTTCGGCGGCGAGATGAACGCCGTCGAAGATCGCCTGGACGATCACGTCGTCGCGCGCCAGCGAAGCGCCCACGATCCCCGGATCCCGATGATGGAACGGGCGCATCGCGTTGAAGAGGTGTGTGACGGTGTGAGCGCCGAGATCGAATGCTGCCTCGGCCTCCGCGGCGGTCGCGTTCGAGTGGCCGAGCGAGACCGTGAGATCGCGCTCGAGGAGTGCACGGATCAGCTCGAGCGCGCCCGGGAGCTCGGGTGCGAGCGTGACGAGGCGGACGGGGCCGGCAACGAGAAGGCGTTTGAGCAGTTGAAGGTCCGGATCGCGACGAGCGTCGGCCGGATGTGCCCCGAGCCGCGCTGCCGAGATGAACGGCCCCTCGAGGTGTGCGCCGAGGATCCCCGTCGCGTCTGCCCGTGCCACCTCGCCGAGTGCCACGATCAGTTGCTCTTTCCGCGACGTGATGAACGTCGGCAGAAATGCCGTGACGCCGGTCTGCGCGAGAGCCCGTCCTGCGTGGCGGTAGTCGTCGGCGGCTGCGTCGAGGAAGTCGACGCCTGCGAATCCGTTCACCTGGAGGTCGACGAAGCCGGGAGTCGCAATGCCGCGCCCAGACGCAGAAGCGAGGCCGAAGCCGGCCACGCGGCCGTCGACGATCTCCACATCGCCACGGACGAGTTCACCTCCGACGAGTGCAGCCTCGACATCCAGTCGCACATGGCCATTCTCACCTGAGCGGCTATACTCGGGCGAGCGACGCGGGGTGGAGCAGTCTGGTAGCTCGCCGGGCTCATAACCCGGAGGTCGCAGGTTCAAATCCTGCCCCCGCTACTGGAAAAGCCCCGGAAACGGGGCTTTTTCGTTCTCACGACGGCGATCAGCCGGCAGAACTTTTGCCCAACTTTTGCCTTGACGGATGCGATGCCGGCCCAAATCAGGCGTCTGACGAGTCTCTATGGTTTCCGCAGGCCGGAAGGCCGCGTCACCGCAGGCCCCAACTTCTATGTCCGCGGCGCCAGCACCGTGCGTGAGAGCTGTGGGTAGGTCGCGCGATAGCCGCGCCAGCGCGCGATCGGTGCGAGGACGCCGAAGACTGCGCGCTGCACTGCCGCGGGCGGCTTACGGAACACGACGACGTCGCTGAACTCCCGCGCGGTCAGCGCGAGCTGCAGCGGATCCGGCATGCCCTTGGCGTTGGTGTTTCCGAGGCGGGCGAGCCCGAACATGGTCTCGATCATGTACGCGAAGCGCTCGCCCGGGGTGATCTCCACGCGCGCCCGCGTGTCGAGGTCGCTCGCGTTCCACCAGTCGTGCCACGCGCCTGCCTCGATGACGGCCGACTCGCCCTCGCGCAGGATGCTCGTCTGCCCGTCAAGCTTCAAGGTCAGTTCGCCCTCAAGCACGGTGAAGCGCTCGACAAGGGCCGGGTGGCGGTGCTCGCCCATAACGCGCGCCCCGGCGAGCGCGGTCAGCTCGGCGGTCACGCGACCCTCGGGATTCTTGAAGGGAAGCTCGAGGATCGTGGCGCGCTCACGGGTGACGGGGTTCTCCCAGAGCTCGCCGACCTGGATCGGTGTGAGGTCTGGCGGACCGTTCGGATCGGGATGCGACATGTGGGAACCCTAACCGTGGTCGATCGCGCTGTCACGGTCCATGGCGAAACCTCGCCGGCGTAGAGGTCACTCGGCACCCAACCCCCTCGCACAGCCACCATCATTCCGATAGACGCGCTCGTCGACGGCGGAGCGCGGCCGACGATCCGCGGAGCCGAGCCCGACGACGTCCGAGGGCCGTGTCGAGCGCGCGTCAGAGCTCGTCGACGACTAGCGGTGGGCCCACGACCTCGACCCCATGCTCGGCCAAGAGTCGGGCGATCTCCTCCGGCGGGGGCAGGACGTTCTCTGCGGGAGGTATGTCCCCCGTGACCGGGATTCCGCCGGTCACGAACAGTTCTTCGAGTCCGCCGGGGCAGAGGGTGACGAGCATCCGCGCGCGCTCCGAGCGAACGGCGTAGGCGTGCGGGACGTCCCGCGGTGCGAACGCGTAGTCGCCGGCGGCGAGGTCGACTCGTTGATCGCCGATCTGGACGGTGACGTCCCCGTCGAGGATGTAGAAGGTCTCGTCCTCGTTGCGGTGGACGTGCAGGGCCGTCGCCGTCCCACGCGGGTCGTCGGTCTCGAACTGGGAAAAGCCGCCTCCCGTCTCGGCGCGACCGGTCTTGACGGCCAGGCGACCGGTCTTGAACCAGACGTTCGCGAGACCTTCACCGGCGGCGACGCGATACGGCTTGATGGTGGTCTTGGGACTCATGAGGCCTCCTTCGAGCGCAATTCGCAGCCGCTTTGGGCGGGACTGAGACCGTGGCGATGCATGACACTAGCGATCACCGCACGGTCCGGCAGAGGCCCCGCTGCGGCCTCGTCCGCCCGTCCTTCGCCTCGGCGGATTAGCTATCCGCTCGTGGCACGACCACAGGCTGCTAAAGAGACATTCCCGCACTCAATGTCATCCTCGGCGGGTGGTGGCGTCCGGCGATCGGCAGAGACTCGGGTCGGCGGCGGCTGACTCCATTCCCGCATGTCGCCC
>JAIBJO010000008.1 GCA_020029615.1 Actinomycetota bacterium | reverse complement strand
GATGATCATCGCACCGAGCGGGACATAGCCCGAGTTGATCCCCTTCGCGACGGTGAGGATGTCCGGGACGACGTCCCAGTTGTCACAGGCGAACCACCGCCCCGTTCGCCCGAATCCGGCCATCACCTCGTCGAGGATCAGGAGGATCCCGTGCCGGTCGCAGACCTCGCGTACCGCTTGCAGATAGCCGTCCGGGGGCGGGATGACGCCGTTCGTCCCGGTCACCGTCTCGAGGATCACCGCCGCGACGGTGTGCGCGCCTTCGTACTCGAGGATCTCCTCGAGGTGCGGTGCCCCCGTGCAGACCGGGCACGGATCGGGATGACCGGCAGGGCAGCGATACGTGTACGGGTCGAACATCCGCACGACACCGGGCATGCCGGGCTCGGTGGGCCAGCGTCGCGGGTCGCCCGTCAGCGAGATCCCGCCGTGGGTGGCCCCGTGGTACGAGCGATAGCGCGCGATGATCTTGTGGCGCCCGGTCGAGAGTCGCGCCAGCTTGATCGCGTTCTCGTTGGCCTCGGCGCCCGAGTTCGTGAAGAACGACATGCAGAGGTCGCCCGGCGTGACCTCTTCGAGCAGTCGCCCGAGCCGTGAGCGCGACTCCGAAGCCATGGGGGGGCCGATCGTGCACAGCCGGTCCGCCTGCTCCTTGATCGCCGCGACGATCCTCGGGTGCTGGTGCCCGATGTTGACGTTGACGAGCTGGGATGCGAAGTCGAGGTACCGCTTGCCCTCGTAGTCCCAGAAGTAGCGCCCCTCGGCGCCCGCCACCGGGACCGGGTTGATGGCGTCCTGGGTCGACCAGGAGTAGAGGACGTACTCCTTCGCGTCCTCGACGATCTGGGCTCCGAGGTTGGGGTTCGCTTCGATCACGGCCATCGCTCGCTCCTTCGATTCGCTCGCCGCGATCCTAGCGCCAGTGCTTGAGAACGGATGGTGACGGGCGCACGATGTAGTCGTGACGACCCAGGCGCTCGCCGCCCTCATCGAGCGAGAGGAGTTCATCGATGCGCTCGAGGCGGCGCATGCGCAGGCGGGTGCCGGACACGGCCGGCTCGTCCTCGTCTCCGGTGAAGCCGGAGGCGGCAAGACCGCGCTCATCAGGCACTTCTGCACGGAGCGCGTCCGCCGCTCGCGGCTTCTCTGGGGAGCATGCGACGCGCTCTTCACGCCGAGGCCACTCGGGCCGATTCTCGATTTCGCCGAGAGCACCGGTCCGGAGCTTGCCCAGCTCGTCCGGGGAGATGGGATCCCCTATCGGGTCGCCACCGCTTTGATTCGAGAGCTGCGTGAGAACGGTCCGACCGTTCTCGTGCTCGAGGACGTGCACTGGGCGGACGAGGCGACGCTTGACGTCCTGGGGCTCCTCGTCCGCCGAATCGAGCCCGTGCCCGTCCTGCTCATAGTGAGCTATCGGGAGGAGGGCCTGGCTCCCTCGCACCCGCTCAGAGTGGTCCTTGGTGAAACGACTACGTCGGTGGGCGCGGAGCGCCTCCACTTGCCACCGCTCACACTCACTGGTGTGGCCGAGCTTGCGGATCCGCACTCGGTCGACCCCGAGGAGCTCCACCGCGTCACCGCGGGTAACCCGTTCTTCGTGACCGAGGTGCTCGCGTCGAGAAGGGTTGAAATGCCCGAGACGGTCCGCGACGCCGTCCTGGCACGTGCTGCTCGCCTGACGCCCGAGGCAAGGACCGTGCTCGAAGCTGTCGCGATTGCCCCGACAGGGGCCGAGCTGTGGCTGGTAGAGAACCTCTCGGGTCCGGTGGACGGCCGGCTCGACGAATGTCTCGAGTCGGGCATGCTGTACGAGAGAGCAGCGACGGTCTCGTTCCGACACGAGCTCGCGCGTCTCGCGATCGAGCAGTCGCTGGCTCCGAGCAAGAAACTCGCGCTGCATCGGGCAGCGCTCCGTGCGCTCCTCGCCGAGCCCACGTCTGCGTCCGATCTGGCGCGTCTCGCACACCACGCCGAGGTGGCCGTGGATCACGACGCCGTGCTTCGGTTCGCGCCGGCAGCGGGAGACCAGGCCTCCTCCATGGGGGCGCATCGCGAGGCCGCAGACCAATACACGCGCGCGCTCCGCTTCTCCGATGGCCTTCCACTCGGAGAGCTCGCGGCGCTCCTCGAGCGCCTGTCACGCGAGTGCTACCTGACGGACCAGGCAGACGAGGCGATCGATGCCCTGCAGCGGGCAGCGGCCTGCTATCACGAGCTCGACGAGCGAGACAGAGAGGGCGAGGCGCTGGCTCGGCTCTCGAACATCATGTGGTGCCCGGGTCGATCGCAAGAAGCGCGGCGTATGGGCCTGGAGGCAACGGCCCTGCTCGAGCAGCTTCCACCCGGACGCGAGCTTGCCTGGGCATACACGAACCTCGCCTTCCTGCACCGAAGAGCCGCAGACGCCGAAGGCGCATTCGACTGGGGCCGTCGTGCCCTGGAGCTCGCAGAGACCCTGGACGATGCCGATGCCCTTTGCGGCGCGTTCCTCGCCGTGGGAGGGCAACGAGTCGAAGCCGACTTCGACGAGGGAAGGCACACGCTCGAACGCGCATTGTCGCTCGCCGAGGCGAACGGTCTCGAGGCGCATGCGGCGAACGCCCTCCACAGCCTCGCCGCAGGAGCCACGATCTGGCGACGGTACGAGCTCGCCGACGCGTACCTCGAGCGAGGGTTGGCGTACTGCAGCGAGCACGGCATCGAGTTGACGCACCTCTACCTCCTTGCCGTCCGCAGCCAGGCCGAGCTCGAGCGAGGACTCTGGACGCAGGCCGCCGAGTCCGCGGCATCGGTTGTGCGTGAGCCAGCAGTCTCGACGTTCCCGCGAACGTGCGCCCTCGCAGTCCTTGCGCTCGCACGAGCACGTCGCGGCGATCCCGATGTCCTGCCGCTTCTCGCCGAGGCGCGCGCGCTCGCGGAGCCGACGGGTGAGCTCCCGCGCATCGCTCCTGTCGCAATCGCCGCCGCGGAGGCAGGGTGGCTACGAGCGGATCCCGGAGCGGTTGCGGAGGCAACAGCCGGTGCGCTCGAGCTCGCAGTGCGAACCAGGTCCTCTCGCGCGCTCGGCGAGCTCCTGCTCTGGCGACGCCGTGCAGGCATCGAGGAGGTCGCAGATCCGGCTGCTGCCGAGCCGTACTCGCTCGAGCTCGCGGGAGAGTTCCCGAAAGCTGCAGCCCGCTGGGCCGAGCTCGGATGCGTATACGAGTCTGCGCTCGCACTCGCCGAAGTGGGAACCGAGGATGCGCTTCGCGTGGCACTCGACGAGCTGACCCGCCTTGGTGCTCGGCCGGCCGCTGCGATCGTGGCGCGCAGAATGCGCGAGCGCGGCGTTCGTGGCGTTCCACGCGGGCCGCGCGCATCGACCCGCGAGAATCCCGCGCAGCTGACAGCACGGGAGCTCGAGGTGCTGCAACTCGTTGCGGCCGGGCTTCACAACGCCGAGATCGCCGAGCGCCTCTTCCTCTCGCGGAGGACGGTCGACCACCACATCTCGACGATCCTTCGCAAGCTAGGGGCACGCACCCGCGGCGAGGCCGTCGCCAAAGCGGCAGCGCTCGGACTGCTGGCGAGGTGAGTGCGGATCAGCTCGAGGCGACGCTCCTCGAGCGCGAGGACTCACTCGCAATCCTCCGGAACGCGCTCGCAGACGTCGAGCTGGGAAGCGGGAGGATCGCGCTCGTAGCGGGCGAGGCGGGTATCGGCAAGACGAGCCTCGTCCGGCAGTTCGCCGACGAGCAGGCTGACCGCGTTCGCGTGCTGTGGGCCGCCTGCGAGGCACTCTTCACGCCGCGGCCGCTCGGGCCCGTGCACGACATCGCGCACGAGGTCGGCGGCCCACTGCTCGAGCTTCTCAGCGGCGGCGCGGATCGCGCGATGCTTCTCTTTGCACTCCTCGATGAGCTGCGCTCAGCGCTCAGTCTCGTCGTGTTTGAGGACGTGCACTGGGCCGACGAGGCAACGCTCGATGCGATCGCCTACCTCGGCCGCAGGCTCGACACGGCGTCGTGCCTCCTCGTCGTTACCTACCGGGACGACGAGCTAGGGCCACAGCACCCGGTGCGTCTCGTGGTCGGCGAGCTCCCGAGCAGGTTGACAGTTCGAGTATCGCTCGACCCTCTCTCCGAGGAGGGGGTGGCCGAGCTCGCACGCAAGGCGGACCGATCGCCTCGCGGTCTCCACGCCGCCACCGGCGAGGCGGCAACCCGTTCTTCGTGACCGAGGTGCTCGCAGCGGGCGGGAGCAGCATCCCCGAGACCGTTCGGGACGCCGTGCTGGCACGCGCGGGTCGTCTCAGCCTGCCGGGCAGCCGACTGCTCGAGGCTGTCGCGATCATTCCAGGACGCGCGGAGATCTGGCTTCTGGAGCAGCTCGCACCGGCCGAGATGCCGCACCTCGACGAGTGCCTAGCATCGGGAGTGCTGCGGGCTGACCCGGGAGGCGTGGAGTTTCGCCACGAGCTCGCCCGACTGGCGGTCGAGGAGTCGCTCGCGCCAGATCGCAGGATCAAGCTGAACGAAGCTGCATTTCGGGCAATTGCGGATCCGCCTAGCGGCGAGCCCGATCTTGCGGCGCTCGCACACCATGCGGACGCAGCCGGTGACGCTAGCGCAGTGCTCCGCTTTGCCCCCGCGGCGGCCGAGCGCGCAGCCCAGCTCGGAGCGCACCGTGAGGCGGCCGCGCAGTACGCACGCGCCCTTCGGTTCTCGGATTCGCTATCGCTCGAGACACAGGCAGAGCTCTACAAGAGCCTGTCATACGAGTGCTACCTCACCGGCGAGTTCGCCGACGCGATCGCCGCATCTACGCAAGCGCTCGAGCGGTACCACAGACTTGCCGACGCCCTCAAGGAGGGGGAGTGCCTGCGTGCGTTGTCGCGGCTGCTCTGGTCGATCGGTCGAACCCCAGAGGCGAGCGACATGTGTCGCCAGGCGGTAGCACTGCTCGAGTCGCTCACTCCTGGACACGAGCTGGCGATGGCGTACGCCCAGCTCGCAGCGCTCTCAATGAGCACGGGCGACTCCGAAGGGGTTGTCGTCTGGGGTATGCGCGCCGCCAGACTTGCGGAGCAACTCGGCGATCGTGAGATTCTGGCCTCGGCGCGCGTGAACCTCGGCGCAACTGAGTACATGGCCGGAACACCTGGGGGCCGAGAGAAGCTCGAACAAGAGCTCGACTTCGCCCTCTCGGCAGGACTCGAGGAGATCGCCGCCGTTGCGTTCAACGTTCTCGTCAGGGCCGCAGCGCGCCAGCGCGATTACGTTGTTGTCGATCGCTACCTGGACTCCGGCTTCGAGTACTGCCGCGAGAGGGATCTCGGAAACTTCCGGCAGGGCCTGGGTGCCGAGCGAGCCCGTCGGCTACTCGACAGTGGGGAGTGGACACTGGCCACCGACGCCGCGAATCTCGTCCTCAGCACCGCTCGAACCACTGGGATGGCACCCTTCGTCGCTTTAACCGTCCTGGGGCAAGTCCGAGCCAGGCGCGGCGATCCTGACGTGTGGGCCCCGCTCGATCGAGCGCTTGAGATGGCCGAGCCGAGCGGAGAGCTCCAGCGCCTGGCACTGGTCGCTGCAGCAAGAGCCGAGGCGGGATGGCTCGCAGGCGATGGGGAGCGAGCGCTCGACGAAGCACGCGCCGCCTACGACCTCGCACTCGACAAGCGGCACCTCTGGTTCGCGGGCGAGCTCGCCTACTGGCAGTGGAAGTGCAGCGGGCTCGACGCAGCACCGGGCTGGATCGCCGAGCCCTATGCGCTGCAGATCGCGGGCGAGTGGCAACGGGCTGCAGATTCGTGGCGCGCTTGCGGCTGCCCGTACGAGGCCGCACTCGCGCTCGCGGAAGGCAACGAGGAGGCTCAACAGCGCGCATACGAGGAGTTCCGGCGGCTCGGCGCTGTGCCCGCCGCAAAGCAGGTGGCCCGCTCACTCCGCGCGGTCGGCGCATCCGTGCCCAGAGGCCCGCAGCCGTCGACGCGCGAGAACCCAGCGCAGCTCACCGCGCGGGAGATCGAGGTCCTGGAGCTCGTCGCAGACGGACTGCGCAACGCAGAGATCGGGGATCGGCTCTTCCTCTCGCGACGGACAGTCGACCACCACGTCTCGGCGATCCTGCGCAAGCTCAGCGTGCGCACTCGCGGCGATGCGAGTGCCGAGTTCCACCGCCTCGGGCTCGACCGGCAAGATAGGTAATCGGCCCGCCCGAACTGGGCAGCTCTTCCGATGTCCGCGCTGTCGCCGCCGCCTAGCGTGATGGCGTCATGTTCGAGACTTACAGGATGCTCGGCGTCGAGCGCCAGAGGGAGCTGCTCGAGGTCGCACGACGAGCGAATGCGCCCGCAGTAGGACGTGCCCGTGCCGGATTCCCGTTTCGCGATCGCTTCCGTGCAGTCGTAGGCACACGGATCCGGAGGAAGGAGGTCCGATGGAGACCTATGTGATCCTGCGGCGAGGCGGGTGGCGAACGGCGGACGGCCTCCAGGCAGCGGCTGGCCGGTCCACCGCCGAGAGCGAGCGGATACCTGACGACGTCGCCTGGATCCGCAGCTACGTCCTCTCCGAGCGCGACGGCACCGTAGGGACGGTCTGCGTCTACCAGGCCTCGAGCCCCGAGGCCATCCGCCGCCACGCCACCGCCGCCGACCTCCCAGTGGACGAGATCGTCAAGGTCGCCGAGACCGTGCTTGTCCGCCCCGATCCCGAGCCGGCAACCGTCTAGCGGAAAGACGGAAGAGATGCGCATCAGAATCGCTCTTACCGCCGCGCTGCTCGTGGCCGTCGGCATTCCCGCGGCGCTCGTCGCCGCGGTCGGCGACAGCACCGCGCAGGCAAAGCTCGCGCTCGCCGTCGCCGACGCCCGCTTCGGGACCGCCAAGTACGTCGACGACCTCGCCCGCGCGAAGAAGGACGGGTACGTCGTCATCACACGCCACATCCCGTCGATGGGCTGGCACTTCCTGAACCCGAAGGCACCGGATTTCAACCCGAGCAGACCGCAGATCCTCGTCTACATCAAGCGAGGCTCGAGGTGGCAGCTCGGAGCGGTCGAGTGGGTGTTCCCCGAGAAGCCCGCCAAGACGCCGGTGCCAGGGGCGACCTACGGCTCGTTCCCGGCCGCCTGCCACTACATCGACGGCACCTTCGCGTTCGCCGACGCCGAGGCCGACTGCGCCGTCACGAGCCCGGAGACCGGAGCCAACTTCGGCTTCTGGCATCCACTGCTGGTGACCCTGCACATGTGGGTCTGGTACCCGAACCCGGACGGCCTCTTCGCCGGCACCAACCCGCTGCTCAAGCTCTTCGACAAGAAAGCCTGAGCCGAACCGTGAGGAGAGGAGACATGCATCGCGCACTGATCGCAACTCTGGCCGTATCCCTGATCGCAGCCGCTGCGGCTGCCTTCGCGACCACGGCGTCATCCAGCGGCCACACTGCCGAGCAGCTCATGAATGCCGGATGGGAGTGCGTCACACCGCCCGGCGACAACGTCCACTGCACAAAGGCGATCGAGGAGCTCGGCACGGCACCGCGAGTCACGTTTCGCGTGTTCCACGTCGTGACCGGCGAGTTCCTCGGAACGGAGATGCTCGTGCACGTGGATGTTTTCAAGGGCGAGCCCTGCCCGACCGACCCGCCGAGCCAGGAGTACACCGACCTGCGCCCGATCCTCGGGCTCCCGTACTTCGCCTGCCACCGATACGACAGCCCCTTCTAGCTCTAGCCGAGCTCGCCCAATACCGGAATTTGCTCGCGCGGATTCCGGTCGCGCAAAGATCCCTGAAGTCGTCTTTCACATCGAGTCTTGCGGCGACGGCAGTGCGCGGTGGGCGCCGGACAAGGGGGAAGATGTCCGACGCGCCTCCGCGCACATCCGTGTCAGCGCGCCGCAGCGGGCAGGAGCTCCTGTCCGAACGCAGCTCGCTCGACGAATTGCCCGACGCCGGGCTCGGCAACGAAATCGCCGTTCTCGACGAGCACGTTTCCGCGTAGCAGCACGATCTCCGGAGACCCGGTGACCTCGGTCCCCTCGTAGAGGTTGTAGTCGGTCTTCGAATGCTGGTCGACAGCCGTGATCAGATGCCTCCGCTCCGGATCGAAGACGACGATGTCGGCATCCGAGCCGGGCGCAATCGTCCCCTTCCGCGGATAGAGGCCGAAGAGCTTGGCGGGGTTCGTCGAGAGGAGCTCGACCATCCGGTTGAGCGAGATCCGTCCGGCGCGTACGCCGAACTCGTGGATCATGTGCAGCCGATTCTCGAGCCCCGGCCCTCCGTTCGGAATCTTCGAGAAGTCGTCCTTGCCCATCGTCTTCTGCCCGTCCCACAAAAACGCGCAGTGATCGGTCGAGATCACCGAGAGGACGTCCGAGCGCACCGCGTGCCAGAGGACCTCCTGGTTCTCGATCGAGCGCGGTGGCGGCGTGTAGACGTACTTCGCGCCCTCGAAGTCCGGCCGCTCGAGATACGTGTAGTCGATGAAGAAGTACTGCGTGCACGTCTCGCCCCAGACGTCCCAGCCCTGCTCGCGCGCTCGGGCGATGGGCTCGACCGCCTCGCGACAGGAGACGTGGACCACGTACAGCGGTGCGCCGGCGACGCGTGCGAGCATGATCGCCCGGTTGGTCGCCTCGCCCTCGGTCTCCGGCGGACGCGTGAGCGCGTGGTAGTGCGGAGCGGTGTTGCCCGCCGCGAGCGCCTGCTTGACGAGAACGTCGATTGCATCGCCGTTCTCGGCGTGCACCATCACGAGCGCGCCCGTCTCGGCCGCCACCTCCATGGTTCGGAAGAGCGTCTCGTCGTCGACCATGAGCGCGCCCTTGTACGCCATGAAGAGCTTGTACGAGGTGACGCCCTGCTCGGGGAGACGCGCGAGCTCCTCCAGGGAGCCGCCCTCCCGCAGGTCGGTCACCGCCATGTGGTAGCCCATGTCGATGACCTGCTTGCCGTCGGCCTTGCCGCGCCATTCCTCGAGCGCGTCCGCGAAGGTCGAGCCCGGCGGCTGGATCACGAAGTCGACGTGACAGGTCGTGCCGCCGAACGCGGCAGCGGTCTGGCCCGACGTGACGTCGTCGATCGTAACGGTGCCGCCGAAGGGCATGTCGAGGTGGGTGTGCGGGTCGACGCAGCCGGGAAACACGTACTTCCCCGAGGCGTCGATGACGCGATCTGCCTCCACGTCGAGGGACTCACCGATCATCGCGATTCGCTCGCCGTCGACGAAGACGTCGCCGACGTAGTCGTCGGCGGCGGTGATGATCCGACCGCCCTTGATCAGTACAGACACGTCACCTCACCTCCTCTCGGGGAGAGTCCCGGACCGGCCGCAGCCGATCCGGGACCCACGCCTCGCGGTTACTTGCCGCCTTCGGTCAAGACCACGGTGGCTTTCTTGAACTTCTTGCCGTTGACGTCGAACCCCTGCTTCCGCAGGTTCGCAACGGCCTTCTTCGCCAGATCCGTGCGATACGACGCCTGTGTCGCCGGCTCCTTGATCACATCGAACTTGTACGAGATGGCAGCCGTCTTCGCGTAGTCGACGGGGTTCATGACGCCGATGCCGAGCGTGTTCGGCCAGATGAGCGCATTGATCTCGTTCATCTGCCAGGTCTGGTGACCCTTCGGGAGCGCGGTACCCTGCTTGACGACGATGTTCACGCACTCCTTGTAGTGGTCACGGCAGTAGATCCAGCCCTTGAACGTCGCCTCGAGGAACTTCACGGCGAGCGCCTGGTTCTTCTTGTCGGCGATCCAGTCGCCACGCACGAAGATCCCGTCCTGCAGCATCGCGGTGCCTAGCGTCGAGTACTTGAAGACGTTCAGATCGGACAGCTTGTAGAGCTGCCCCGTGGCCGGGTTCTTGGTCTCCAGCACCTGGGCGAGCTCGTTGTAGGTCATCGCCGAGGCTGCGTCGATCTCGCCTTGCAGGAACGCAACCATGTCGAACTGCTGCTGCACGAGGTTGACGTCCTTGTCGGGGTTCATCCCGTACTTGACGAGGGCCGCGCGCTGCTCGAACTCGTTCCCGAAGATCCAGACGCCGAACTTCTTGCCCCGCATCTTCGCGAACGTGTCGATCCCGCTCTTCTTGAACGTGACCTCGGTCGTCCCCGAGCGAGCGAACACCTGGGCGATGTTCACGAGGTTGTTGCCCTGGTCGCGATTCGCGAGCAGGCTCGGGAACCAGTTGACGCCGAACTCCGCCTGCTTGGACAGGACGGTCTGCTCGTTGACGATCGTGGGACCGCCGACTTTGAGGTTCACGTCGAGACCGGCCGCCGTGTAGTAGCCCTTCGCCTTCGCCGCGTAGTAGCCGGCGAACTGCGACTGGGTCACCCACTTCAGCTGGACGTTGACCTTCGTGAGCGCGGGACTGGACAGGCCGGCGACGGCGAAGCCGGTCGCCGAGAGTGCGACGCCCACCACGAGCGCGGTCCCTGCGAGATACCACCTACGCTTCTTCACGTGACCTCCTCTGGGGGCCCAACCCCCGGTTTCGATGAAAGTTACGTCCTCCGCTGCACGGAGGGATGCCACCTCAGGGCGTATCGCTCGACGAGGGCAACCGCCCCGTAAAACGCGATGCCCATGATGCTCGCGACGAGGATCGCCGCCCACGACGTCGAGTACCGCGAGAGGTTGACGGCGCTCAGGACGACGATTCCCAGCGCCTCGAGGGATCCTCCGAAGTAGTCGCCCACCACGGCACCGATCATCGCAAGGACGCTCGCCACCTTCAAGGCGGAGAACACGTAAGGAAGTGAGCTCGGAATCCGGACGCGACGGAACACGTCGCGCTCGGACGCGGCGTACGAGCGCATGAGCTCGACCGATTCGGGATCGACCGACGTGAGACCCCGCAGCGTGTTGACGAGCACCGGGAAGAAGCAGAGAACCGCGGCGATCGTCACCTTCGACCACGGGCTCAGGAGCCCGAACCACGCGTTCGTGATCGGTGCGAACGCGATGATCGGAATCGCGTTGGCGGCGATCATGTACGGCATCAGCGCGTTGCCGAACGGGCGCCAGCGCGCGAGGACGAGCGCGGCTGCGATCGCTACCCCGCTTCCGAGGACGAACCCGCCGAACGCCTCCTTGAAGGTGATCCAGGCTCCGCGAAGGAGCTCGTCGCGCTCCTCGACGAGTGCCTGCACGACGTCCGAGAACCTCGGCAGCAGGAACTCCTCGACCCCGAGCACGTCGGGCAGTAGCCACTCCCAGGCCGCAAGACCGAGGCCGAAGACCACGACCGCGGGCAGCCAGTAGCGGATCTGCTCGCCGAGTCGCTGGGTCGCCGTCGGTGTGGGCTCGACCGTGCTCACGCGAGCTCGTCCTCGGTCGCCAGCGTCTCCTCGACCTCGTCCGCGCCGACGGCGTGCAGCGACTCCCGGACCCGGGTCACGAGCTCGAAGAACCGCGGCTGCTCCCGCGTCGCGGCAGTGCGCGGTTGCGGCAGGTCCACGGGGACGATGCTCGCGACGCGCCCGGGCCGTGGGGACATGACGACGACCCGTGTGGACAGGAACACCGCCTCGGAGATCGAGTGGGTCACGAAGATCACGGTCGAGCCGGTCTCCGCCCAGATGCGAAGCAACTCCAGGTTGAGCCGCTCGCGCGTCATCTCGTCGAGCGCGCCGAACGGCTCGTCCATGAGCAGGAGCGCGGGCGAGAACGAGAGCGCCCGCGCGATCGAGACGCGCTGCTGCATGCCTCCGGAGAGCTGCCAGGGGTGGTGCTTCTCGAACCCGCCGAGCTCGACGAGCTCGACCATGTCCCTGACGCGCGCCGCGCGCTTCGCTCGATTCCAGCCGAGCATCTCCAGCGGCAGCGCGATGTTCTTGGCGACCGTGCGCCAGTCGTACAGGACGGGGGCCTGGAACACGATCCCGTAGTCGCGGTCCAGCCTCGCCTTGCGGGCCGGCTTCCCGTTGACGGCGACCTCGCCCTCGGTCGGCGCGATGATGTCGCCGACGATGCGCAGCAGCGTGGACTTGCCGCAGCCCGACGGGCCGATCAGCGAGACGAACTCCCCGCGCTCGACCTCGAGGTCGATGCCCTGAAGCGCTGTCACGCCACCCTTTCCGAAGACCTTCGAGAGGCCGTTGATCGAGACGACGGACGTGCTGACGCTCACACCAGTCTCTCCGGAGCACGATGCACGACGACCTTCTCCGCGAGGAGCACGACGAGGAAGAACCCGATCCCGAGGAGAGCAGCGTAGAAGTTCGTCGCCCAGAGATTCTTCGGCTCGAGAACGTAGTACTGGTTGAAGTTGAGGATCGCTCCGCCGAGACCGTTCGAGATCGAGGCGGTCTGCTCGCCGATGATCGCCCCCACGACGCTCGCGGTGGCGGCGATCTTCAGCGCCGTGAAGATGTACGGAAGGGCCGACGGCACCCGTAGCTTCCAGAGGACCGTCCAGCCGCGCGCAGCGTAGGAGTGCATGAGCTCGAGCGCCCAGGGGTCGGCCGAGCGCAGGCCCCGGATCGTGTTGACAGTGACCGGGAAGAACGTCAGGTACGAGGCGATCACCGACACGCGAACCCAGTCCGGAGGTGGCGAGCCCCCGATCGAGACGCTGCCCAGTCCACGAACTACGATCGGGGCGAGCGCGAGGATCGGGATCGTCTGCGAGGCGACGACGTAGGGCATGATCCCCCGCCGAAGCACGTCGAACTGCACCAGCACGACGCCGAGGAAGAATCCGACGACGGCGCCGAACGCGAAGCCGACCGCAGCGGACTTCGCTGTGAAGAGCGCGGCCCGGATGAGAAACAGCCACAGGTCGTCGCCCGTGGAGGTCGACTCACCGAGCTGGAGCAGGATCGCGTGCGCGTGCGGGAGCGTCAGATCGTCGACGCGAAACGGCTTGCTCCAAGCCGTGCGCTCCCAAAGCCACTTGTACCCCTCCCACAACGCCCACAGCCCGCCGAGGACGAGCAGGAACGTGACGACACGCTTGCCGACTCGGGCGGCCACCGGCGCAATCTGTCACAGACACGCGACCTCTGCAGGCGGATTAGTCTCCCCTCGTGGCACTCGACCCGTCGCGCACCGTCGCCGAGCTGAAAGATCTTCGCGAGCTCACCGGTGACGAGAACGGTGCGCAGCGACTCGCCTGGACGGAGACGTGGGAGCAAGCGCGTGGGTGGCTCCGCGAGCTCGTGGCCGACACCGGAGCGAAGGAGTCGATCGACGCCGCCGGCAACCAGTGGTTCACGCTCCCGGGCGCGAGTAAGCGAGCCGTACTCATCGGCGGGCACATCGACTCGGTGCCGAACGGAGGGTGGCTCGACGGGGCGCTGAACGTCGTCGCCGGAGTCGAGGTACTGCGGCGCATCGCGTCCGATGGCAAGCCGCCCGTCACGCTTCGCCTCGTCAACTGGGCCGATGAGGAAGGCGCTCGGTTCGGACGCTCGCTCTTCGGATCGAGCGCCGCGGCGGGTTCGATGTCCGACCAGGACGAGCTGAGAGCGCTGACCGATCGCGAGGGTCTCGCTCTACCGGACGCGCTCGTCGCGCACGGCGTGGATCTCGACAAGGCGCTCGACGCGCGGAAGGAGCTCGAGAGCGCGGCCGCCTACCTGGAGCTGCACATCGAGCAGGGCCCGGTGCTCGAGTCGCTGGGTCTGCCACTCGGTGTCGTCCAGGGCACCTTCGGAGTCGAGCGCCACCGGATCACCTGGCGCGGCCAGGCTGCTCATGCGGGCTCGACTCCGATGGACAAGCGTCGCGATGCGCTCGCCGGAGCCGCCAAGCTCGCGCTCGAGATCCGCGAGATCGCCCGCCGAACCGGCGGCGGAGCCGTCTGCACGTCGGGAGGTGTCGTCTGCCATCCCGGGATCGTCACCTCGGTCGTCGAGACCGCAGAGCAGCTGCTCGACCAGCGGGATCTGAATGCGCACCGGCTCGCGATGATGCTGGCGGAGGCGAAAGCGGCGAGCGAGCGGTTCGCCGGCGAAGAGTCGATCGACGTCGAGTGGGAGAAGATCTGGTCGATCGAGCCGATCCTCTTCGACGACACCTTGCTCGGGCTCTGCGAGGAGTCGATTCGGGAAGTCGTCGGCATGTCGCATCGCCTCCCGTCCGGTCCCCTGCACGACGCCGCCGAAGTTGCGCGAGCCGGGGTGCCGACGGTGATGATGTTCGTCCAGAGCCTCCGCGGCCTCTCGCATACGAAGCTCGAGGACACGCGCGAGGACCACCTCGAGCAATCCGTCGCAGCGCTCGATCGCCTTACGAGCAAGACCGTGGACTGGGTGGCCGAGGGCGGCGGTCGTTGATCGCGGTCAGACCGCGCGGGTCTGACCCCTCTCGAACAGCCGCAGTAGTCGCCGGGCTCGCCGTCGGCGGTTGCCTCACCTGGAACGTCTCGAACGTCGGCGCCGTGGCAGATCCGCTGTCAGTCCAGTACGGCGTTTCGATCGCGGCGATCGGCTTGCTGACGACGGCGCTCTTCCTCACGCACCTCGCTGCTCAATTGCCGGCCGGCCGTGGCGCGGATCGTTTCGGCGCGAGGGCCGTAGCCCTCGTTGCGATCGGAGCGGTGATCTTCGGCAACGGCGTGCTCTTGATCGACGACTCGTTCGGCCCGGCGCTCGTCGGTCGCGCGATCGTGGGTGTCGGCTCCGGAGCCGGGTTCGTCGCCGGGCTCGACTTCGTGCGGGCCGGGGGAGGCGGCCCGGCCCTCCAGGGGACCTACGGCGGCGCGACGATGGCCGGGGGTGGGCTGGCGCTCATGGTCGTGCCTTCGTTGACGGACGCGACCAGCTGGCGTGCCGCGTACTGGAGCGCTGCGCTCCTCGCGGCCGCTGCGGCCATCCCGGCGCTCGTCGCACGGGGCCTCCCACGGATCGGCCACGCGGGCAGGTGGGTAGTTCGAGATCCCGACTTGATCCCGTTGGGCGTGCTCCAGGCCGCGACGTTCGGGCTCGCCGTCGTCGCGGGAAACTGGGTCGTTCCGCTTCTGGAGCGCCAGGGTGCGAGCGCCGCGGCTGCCGGGATCGCCGGCGGGCTGATCCTCTTCATGGGGATCCTGACGAGACCTTTGGGAGGCGTGCTCGCACAGCATGGCCGACGAGCTCGACTCACGGCTCTGTCGCTCGCCGGTACCGCATCGGGTGCTGCACTCCTTGCCGTGGCGGGCCCGTTCGCGCTCTCGGCGCTCGGAGCGCTCGTTCTCGGCCTCGCCGCCGGGCTCCCGTTCGCTGTCATCTTCGCCGCGGCGCAGCGCGCACGACCCGATGCCCCTGCTGCGGCAATCGCCCTCGTGAACGCGTGCGCCGTCCTCACGATCCTCGTCGGCACGCCGCTCGCCGGTCTCACGTTCGAGCTCCCGAGTGACGGGCGCGTCGCCTTCGCAGCGATCGCGTCGCTCTCGGCCGTGGCCGCGCTCGTACTGCGCAGAGCGCGGCTGTAGGGAGATAATCCGGCCTCCACCCAGCAAGGGAGACACCCATGGCACTGAGCTTCGGCGTCACCGTTCTGCCCGACCCGCCTTCGAGCCGCCTGGTCGAGCTGATGACACTCGCCGAGTCGCACGGCTTCGAGTACGGATGGACGTACGACTCGCACGTCCTCTGGCAGGAGTCCTTCCCGCTTCTCACGCTTGCGGCTCAGGCGACGACGACGATGAAGCTCGGCCACTGTGTGACGAACCCCGGCACGCGCGAACCGACGGTCCTGGCGAGCGGGTATGCCACCCTGCACGACATCTCAGGCGGGCGCATGGTGATGGGCATCGGACGCGGCGATTCGGCTGTCCGCTACATCGGGGACAAGCCGGTTCGGGTTGCCGAGTTCGAGCGCAGGCTCTCGATGATCAAGGAGTTCATGAACGGGCGCGAGGTCGAGTGGAACGAGAAGGAGCTCCAGCTCAAGTGGGTGCGGCCCGAGTTGCCCGAGATCCCGATGTGGGTCGCGGGCTACGGGCCGAAGGCGCTCGCAGTCGCCGGTCGTGTCGGCGACGGCGTGATCATCCAGCTCGCGGATCCGGTAATCATCGAGTGGATCATGGACACCGCTCGCAAGGCGGCCGAGGAAGCAGGGCGCGACCCTTCAGCGCTCCAGTGCATCGTCAGTGCGCCCAGCCACATCAGCGACGACATCGCGGACGCGCGCGATCAGGTCCGCTGGTTCCCTGCGATGGTCTCGAACCACGTCATGGACCTGATCGAGCGCTACGGGTTCGAGTCGGAGATCCCGCACGAGCTGACCGAGTACGTGCGTGTGCGCAAGTTCTACGACTACGACGAGCACTCGCGCGTCGGGGCGAAGCACGGCGAGTTCGTCACCGACGAGATCTGCGACCGCTTCTGCGTGCTCGGCAACGCGGAGCAGGCGACGGCGAAGCTCCAGGAGCTCGAGTCGGTGGGCGTCGACCAGTTCAACATCTACCTGATGACGCACGGCCAGGAGGACGACCTCGCCGCGTACGGACGGGACATCATCCCTCAGTTCGCGAGCTAGTCACCGCCCGGGTGCCTGGCTTCGGCCAGGCACCTGCCGTCCCCCTTCCTCAGATGATCGTCTTCCCGAGAGCGCTCGCCACGAGCTCCACGGCAGTCAGCGCAGTCGTGTTCTCGCGATCGAGGATCGGGTTCACCTCGACGACCTCGAGCGAGCCTGCGACCCCCGATTCCGCGACCAGCTCGAGTGCGAGGTGTGCCTCGCGGTAGGTGAGCCCTCCGCGCACCGGCGTGCCGACTCCGGGGGCGAGCTCCGGGTCGAGCGCGTCCATGTCGAGCGAGAGATGGACGAATCCCGGTCCAGCGACACGATCAAGGGCCTCGCGCATCGCCCGTTCCACACCGATCCGGTCGAGCTCGCTCATGGTGAAGACGCGCACGCCCACCTCGCGGAGCAGTCGGCGCTCGCCTTCGTCGGTTTGGCGGAGACCCAGGAGCACGACTCGCTGCGGTCGAACGGCCGGAAGCGGCCACGCAGCGCTGTCGAATTCAGGCCCGGCGAGCCCGAGAGCCGCCGCGAGCGGCATCCCGTGAACGTTTCCGCTCGGACTGGTCTCGGGTGTGTTGATGTCCGAGTGTGCGTCGATCCAGAGAACACCGCCGGGCCCGTGCATCGAGGCCAGGCCTCCGAGCGTACCGAGCGCGACCGAGTGGTCCCCACCGAGCACGAGTGGTATTGCCCCAGCGCTCGACTCCTCGACGACCTTCGCAGCGATGCGCACGCAGGTCTCCTTGATCTCGGGCAGGAACCGCGCACGCTCGTCGTCGAGTGCCGTCGCCTCGGGAACGGCCGTCTCGACGTTCCCGTGATCTCGAACGTGGTAGCCCAGGCTCTGGAGCCGCTCCTCGAGCCCCGCGTAGCGGATCGCGGACGGGCCCATGTCGACTCCGCGGCGGCCCTGTCCGAGGTCCAGCGCTGCGCCGATGATCGCGACCTCGCGCTGGGCAGTCGGAGTCACCACAGGAACGCTAACGCCAAATGCGGCTGCGCCGACCCCGTCGTGCGGATCCTCGTTGAAGCCCCGGTACACTGGAGCGCCGCGGCGAGGTAGCTCAGTCGGTAGAGCACACGGCTGAAAACCGTGGTGTCGCCGGTTCGATTCCGGCCCTCGCCACCTTCACTTGGCCGGTGCCCACACGCGAGAGCTCCGGGTGCTCGCCCGGTGCTAGCTTCGCCCCACTATGGAGCTCGCATTCCTTTCGGCGGTCGAGCAGGCGCGGCTCGTTCGCGCCCGCGAGGTCTCCTCCACGGACCTCGTCCGGACCTACCTCGAGCGGATCGAGCGGATCGACCCCGACCTGAACGCCTTCGTCACGGTGTGCCCCGACAAGGCGCTCGCCGTGGCCGCAGAGATCGACTCGACACCGGGCGACGCTCCGTTCCGCGGCGTTCCGATCGGCGTGAAGGACCTCGCCGCGACGGCGGGCATCCGCACGACGTACTCCTCGTACGCGTACGCCGACTACGTCCCGGATTTCGACACGGCGGTCGTCCGTCGAGTGCGCGACGCTGGGTTTGTCATCGTCGGCAAGACGAACACGCCCGAGTTCGGGACCGTGGCGTTCACCGAGTCCGAGCTCAACGGCGCGACCCGAAACCCGTGGAACACGAAGCTGACGCCCGGAGGCTCGAGCGGAGGAGCTGCCGCCGCAGTTGCTGCCGGGCTGATCCCGATCGCCCACGCCACCGATGGAGGCGGGTCGATCCGCATCCCTGCGTCGTGCTGTGGGCTGTTCGGGCTCAAGCCCTCGCGGGGGCGTGTGTCGAGCGCGCCCTTCAGCTCGCTCGAGGGACTCTCCACCGCGGGACCTCTGACTCGAACGGTCGAGGACGCCGCAAACCTCCTCGACGTCCTCGCAGGCTACGAGCCCGGTGACCCGTGGTGGGCGACTCCTCCGGACCGCCCTTTCGCGGAGAGCGCGGGCGATCCCCCTTCCCGCCTCCGCATCGCCGTGACGTCCACGCCGCCGATCGACGTGCCGATCGACCCCGACTGCCTCGCAGCGCTCTCGGCGGCGGCCGAGCTGGCCGCAGAGCTCGGCCACGACGTGCGGGACGAGACGCCGCCCTGGCGTCAGCCCGACCTGTTCGACACGTTCATCGCCGTCTGGCAGGTCGGCCCAGGGCTCCACCCCGTCGAAACGACGCTCATGACGCGCCTCAACCGTGAGCTCGTCGAATCGGCGCGCATGAGCTCCGCGATCGACTACGCGCGTGCGGTCGCGTCGTTGCAGATGCTCGCCCGCCGGATCGTCGCGTTCTGGAGCGACGTCGACATCGTGCTGACGCCGACTCTCGCACTGCCCCCGGTGCCGATCGGCTGGCAGGACGCAGTCGACGGCGCGATCGAGCAGCTGCGCCGGAACACAGAGTTCACTCCGTTCACCTCGGTCGCGAACCTCACGGGCCTGCCCGCCGTGTCGCTCCCGCTGCATTGGAGTGACTCAGGCCTGCCGATCGGCGTCCACGCGATCGGCCCGCCTGCCGGCGACGCGCTCCTGCTCAGCCTCGCAGCACAGCTCGAAGCCGCGCGTCCGTGGGCGGACCGCCGCCCGTCCGTCTCGTAGCCCCGCAGTCACCGCGCAAGCGTGATCCGGATCTCCTGCCCGGGCGCAGCGTGGAGCATTCGTGCAGCGCTCCCTCGGGAGATCGCGAGCGACATGTTCCTGTAGCTGTCCTCGTACAGGATCACGTCACCGGGCCGCGCGTCGGCGAAGGTCCGGGCCATCACCGCGTAGTAGCGCTCGCCGGCGAGCTCGAGCTCGACCCGTGCGCCCGAGACGATCCCGAGATCCTCGACGTCGTCCCGCGCGAAGTTGAGCGCGATGTTGCCGAAGCTGTCGACGTAGAGGAGCGTCGCGACGATGGCCTCGTCGCCGATGACGAGCTCGGGCACGTCCAGGCTGACGAGAGCATCCGGGTCGAGCGGCGGGCCGAGCTCCCCCGGAGTGACTCCGCGCGCCAGGTGTGCGGCTGCAGGACTGAAGAGGTCGCGCCCATGGAACGTTCGCGAGATCGTCTCGAGCGCATACTCGGGGTTCGCGAGCTCGTGAGCCGCCGTGATGCCCGCCCGACGTGCTGCCGGGAGCAGCAGGCCGTTGTCCGGCCCGACGTACGTGCGTCCCTCCTCGTCCTGCAGCACGAGCGGCCGCCTGGGCCCGCCGACTCCCGGGTCGACGATGGCGAGATGGATCCCGACAGGCATGAAGCCGATGGTGTTGGCGAGGACGAGCGCGCCCTGCAGGATCGCCTGCGCGGGGATGCCGTGCGTGATGTCGATGATCTGCGCTTCCGGAGCAATGCGCTTCATGACGCCGTGGCAGGTCCCCACGAAATCGTCCTTGAGCCCGAAGTCGCTCAGGAACGTGATGAACACGCGCGGAGCCTAGATGCTGCAGGGGAACTAACGCCGCAGCTTCGGCCGCGCAGGCGGGCACCGCCGGAACCACTCGCGGCGGGTCTCTCCGCACAGGCGCAGGCCATGCGGACGGATCCGGACGAACGAGGTCGGCGTCTGGAGGGGGAGCGGCCGGCCGACGACCCTCGGCCTGGTCACTCGACCGCATCCAGTCGGCTCATCCCGTGCACGCGCGCAGCATAGTCGGGCCTGCGGCCGGTCATGCCCCGCTCGGAGCGTCGACCGTCGGCTTCGGGTCGAGTCGCGCCGCAGCTTCGCGGGCCTGCACGAGCTCGAGCAGTTCGGAGGTCTCGCGCTGGAGGCGGACGAGCTTCGCCGCGATGATCGCGACGTAGGCCAGGACGAAGACGAAGACGACTCCGTAGGCGGCAGCCACGAGCTCGGCCTGGCTCCAGCTCATTGAAGTGCCTCGCGAAGCTCTCGAAGGTCCGCGTCGAGCCGCTTTCCCGCGAGCTCGACGCGGTAGAGGAGATACGCGAGAAGCGTCACAGCTGCCCACGAGACGCAGAACGTCGCGAACATCGTGGCTGTCATGTTCGGCCCTTCCCGCGTGAAGACCGTCGGGTGGATGAAGTCCTCGGCGAGCCTGATGGCGAGAAAGCTGATCGGGATGAGCACCACGCCGAAGAGTGCGTAGACGGCCGACGAGCGCGCACGCCGGGGGCCCTCCTCGACCGAGAACCGGAGCATGAAGTACGCGCAGTAGAAGAGGAACAGGACGAGGAAGAGCACGAGTTGGTTCGAGCTCCACGTCCACCACACACCCCACGACGCCCTGGCCCAGATCGAGCCCGTGATCAACGTCAGCGCGCCGAAGATCGTGCCCTGGTGGATCGCCACGTAACTCTCGAGGTCGTACCGCTGGTCGCCCCGCCACAGCAGGTTGAGCGCCTTCCAGGCGCCAAGCCCGAAGCAGAAGTACGACGTCAGCGCGATCGGCACGTGGATGTAGAAGATCCGCTGCGATATCCCCTGGTCGGCGTCCTCGGGAGCGACGATCAGGGCGAACGCGATCGCGCTGCCCATCAGCACCGCTGAGAGCGCGGCGAGACCCGGGAGGCTGCGAATCGTTGCGGTGCTCACAGGGCTACTCGGTGACGACGTACTCGAAAGACGCCCACGAGAGTACCGCGAAGACTCCGTCGTACAGGGCCAGAAGCAGGAGATAACGCTGGCCGTCGGGAGAAATGGCCGCGCCGACACCGCCGACGACGAGCGGGATGGCGAGCGGCAGCACCAGGAGCGGAAGGAGTACCTCACGCGACCGGCTGGCGGCGGCCATCGCAGCCATCAGCGAGCCGACGGCGCAGATGCCGATGTCGGCGAGCAGAACGCCCGCGAGGGCGGTCGCGTCGAGCGGGGCGAAGAAGAGAACGAACGCAGGGAGTGCCACGGCCTGAGCTGTCAGAAGGAACGCGAGCGTCGCAAGGGTCTTCCCGAGCCAGATCGCGCTTCGGTCGGACGGCGCCAGCACGAGGCCGTCGAGCACGCCGTGCTCCTGCTCGGGTACCCACGCACGTGCGAGGCCCAGCAGCGCCGTGAACACGATGGCGACCCAGAGGAGCCCGTACGCGGCGTCGTCCCCCGTGCCTTCCGGGAGCGCGAAGTGGAAGACGACCAGTACCGAGACGACGAACAGCAGCATCGCGGGCAACGTGTCGCGCGCTCGAAGCTCGACTCGCAGGTCTTTTCGGGTCAGCGCCGCGACGTCCGCAAGGTACGTCATGCGAGAGCGATCCCGACACTCGCGAGGGATCCGAGGCGCTGCGGGTCGTGGGTCGCCACGACGACCGTCCTCGAGCCGGCGAGTGCTTCGAGCTCGCGGTCGAGCAGCTCCGCACCTTCCGCGTCGAGGGCCGAGTGCGGCTCGTCGAGCAGGACCAGCTCGGGGTCGTGGAGCAGCGTCCGGCAGAGCGCGAGCCGTTGCGTCATGCCCCGCGAGTACGTCGACACGCGCTCGTTTCGAGCGTCCCACAATCCGAAACGCTCCAGGAGCATGCCGGCGCGCTCGCGCCGCTGCGTTACGCGGTACAGGCGTCCGAAGAGATCGAGGTTCTCGAGAGCCGTGAGCTCCCGGTACACGAGCGGCTCATGCGCGAGGTACCCGACCTGCGCACGATCTGCGTCGACCTCCAGGCTGCCGCGCGACGGCGCGGCGAGACCCACGATCACACGCAGGAGCGTCGTCTTCCCCGATCCATTGGGTCCCGTAACGACTGCGAACCCACCGCTGGGGACAGCGATGTCGACTCCGGCCAGTACGCGGCGTCGGCCGTACCGCTTCTCGAGACCGCGCGCCCGGATCATCAAAGGAGCACGTCGAGCGCGACGAAGAGGAAGAAGACGACGCTGATCACCCCGTTGAGGGTGAAGAAGGCGGCATCGAGGCGGCGTAGATCGCCCGGGCGAACGATCGAGTGCTCGTACGCCAGCAGGAGGGCCGTCGCCACCACGCCGAGCCAGTAGAACATGCCGACGTCGAGCCCCGCGCCGGCGATTGCCAGCAGGACAACCGCTCCGCCGTGAAACGCTCGCGCGCCGCGAAAGACTCCCTTCTCACCGAAGCGCACGGCCCACGAGTGGAGCCCCTCTCGCCGATCGTGCTCGAGGTCGAAGAGCGAGTAGAAGAGGTCGAAGCCCGCGACCCAGAGAAGCACCGCCGCTCCGATCGCCCATGCCTCCCAGGGGGATGCCCCCGACACAGCGAGCCACGCACCGATCGGCGCGAGAGCGAGGCACGCTCCGAGCCAGAGATGGCAGAGCCACGTGAACCGCTTCAGATACGGGTACACGGCGAACATCGCCACCGGAATGGGCCACAGGTAGCGGACGACGGGGTCCAGCTGTGACACCGCAACGAGGAAGACGGCCAGCGCGCCGCCCGACAGTGCGAGCACCTGGACTCGTGTGAGGGTCCCGCTGGGCAGCTCGCGGGTGGACGTACGCGGGTTCCGTGCATCGAGCTCCGCGTCGACGAGCCGGTTGAGCGCCATGGCCAGCGTTCGCGCCCCCACCATCGCAACGGTCACCCACACGACGTCGGCGAGCCCGGGCCATCCTCCCACTGCGAGAAACGCGCCGACATACGCGAACGGGAGAGCGAACACGGTGTGCTCGATCCGGACCAGCGACGCGAGGCGTCGTGGCAACGGTGCGGTCGCAACTGTCACCGGCCGGTTCCCGGCGTGCGTTCGTGGACGGCGTTGGTCACGTCTGCCTGTGGGGTGTCGATGCGTCCCCCGCGGCGAGCTCGAGCCCGTGGCGAAGCGCGGGCTGGAGGACGGCGAAGCCGTCCTTGCAACCGCCTGGCGAGCCCGGGAAATTCACGACCAGCGCCCTACCGCGCAAGCCTGCGACACCGCGCGAGAGCAACGCATGCGGCGTTCGCGCGATCGCATCCGCACGGATCGCCTCGGCGATCCCCGGCGCCTCGCGTTCGAGCACCGTTCGAGTCGCCTCCGGCGTCACGTCGCGGGGCGCGAATCCCGTTCCTCCTGTTGTCAATATGAGCAACGCGTCGTCGTCGGCAAGCTCTCTGATCGCGGCCGCGATCGCGGTCTCGTCGTCGGGGACGACGGCCCGGACGACGTCGAAGCCCTCTTTGCGTAGGAGCTCGTCGAGGGTGTCGCCGCTCCGGTCTTCGCGCGTCCCGGCGTGAACTCCGTCCGAGACGGTCAACACGCCCGCCCTCACACGATCTCCTTCGTCTTCTCGACGAGGGCGACCTCGCCGATGACCATCTCCGCGTCGACGGCCTTCGCCATGTCGTAGACCGTCAGCGCAGCCACTGTCACGGCGACGAGCGCCTCCATCTCGACGCCTGTCTGGGCGGTCGTCTCGGCCGCGGCCTCGATCTCGACGGCGCCGTCCACGACGACGAGCTGCACATCCACGTGCGTCAACGGGAGAGGGTGGCAGAGCGGGATGAGCTCGGACGTTCGCTTGGCGGCCATGATTCCGGCCACTTGCGCCGTGACCAGGGCATCACCCTTCGGGAGCGACCGGAGCATCGCGGCGGTGGCCGAAGCCATGTGGACGTGTGCGCGGGCGCGGGCGCGTCTCCTCGACAGCGGCTTGGTACCGACGTCGACCATGCGGACGTCGCCGGTCTCGCTCACGTGACTCAGCCCGCTCGCTCTTTCGGCCACCCCGTGATCGTAGTCCGAGATCTTGCCGTGCCCGTTCCCGACGGATCAGGAACCGGGGACCCGCTCGGTCTCGCGTGTCTCGTTTTCACGTGGAAACGGCTCGCCGGCGTCGGTGCTCCGTTCGGGAGAGGCGACCCACGGGAGATCGAGCGTGAACACCGTGGGATCGCGGTCCGCAACCAGCCGGACCGCACCACCCATCAGTTTTGCGAGCTCACGCGCGATGGACAGCCCGAGCCCGCTCCCCGATGCCATGCTGCCGTCGACTCGATAGAAGCGGCCGAAGACGGCCTCGCGGTACTGCGTCGGGATACCGGGTCCGTCGTCCTCGACGGAAAGGTGGGCACGCTCTCCCTGCCGCCGGCAGCGAATCACGACGTGCGTGCCGACCGGCGTATGGACCAGCGCATTCGTGGTAAGCGCGCGTCCGATCTGTAGAACACGTCCCTCGTCGCCCGAGCACCACACCGGCTCGATCTCCGTCTCCAGCACATGGCCGGTTCCGGCGGCGACATGCTCCAGCTCGCTCTCCAGCAGCTCTACGACCTCGGCAAGGTCGACCGGTTCACGGAGGACGCGCATCTGGCCGGCGTCGACGCGCGAAAGGTCCAGGAGATCCGTCGACAGCTTGGCCAGACGCTGAACCTGCCCTTGCATGGTCTCGATGAAGCCACGCCTCGTCTCCTCGTCGAGCTCCTCGTCCACGAGAAGCTCGAGAAACCCGCCGATCGAGAACAAGGGCGTCCGAAGCTCGTGTGACGCGTTCGCGACGAACGCCTTCCGGGCGTTGTCGAGCTCTGCGAGCTGAACGCGCATTCGATCGAAGGCGCCGGCGAGCTCGCCGATCTCGTCGTTGCCGCGATCGACGATCGGGGCGCCGAAATCTCCGTCGGCAATGCGCTCGGCAGCGGTCTCGAGCCGAAGAAGCCTGTTGGCGAACATCCCCGCGGCTGTCAGCCCGAGGACGAGTGCGAGGATGAGCGCGAACGCCGTCGCCAGCAGGAGTCGCTGCTCGACGAGGCGGACCGTTGCCAGCGAGTCGGCGAGGGGTGCCTGAAAGAGCACGATGGTATCCCCACGCAAAGAGACGGCGACGCTGGCGTTGTCCTCACCGTCGGCAACCTCGCGTCCGCGCCCGACTGCACCGCTCGCGAGCGCTTCGAGCGCAATCGGGTTGGTAGCGATGCCCGGTGTGCTGCGTGGACGTGAATCGGCCACGGCCTGGAGCGCGGGCTTGCTCCTGGAGAGGACGTCGAACGCGACCACGCGCGAGTTCGTGACGTCCGCATACGCGTCGACGCGGTCCTGCCACAGGAGCGTGTCCTCGGGAAGGGCGCTCGCAAGTGGAACAGCCAGGTGCTCGAGTTGGTCGAGTCGAGCGTCGACGAGGCGACGCTCGAGGGACGGCACCACGATCAGGTACGCCGTCCCGAGCGCAAGCGCAACGATCCCGACGAGCACGAGCGCGATGCGGATCCGGATGCCGCCCGGCAGCCTCATGAGTGGTGGTCTCTCCGGGATGTACGGGGCCGAGTCACCGGCGAAAACCAAGCGCGGCTAGGACGCAGGGAGGCCGCATACCGGAGAGGTATGTGGCCGACGGAGGACGACGCCGGGCGCGGGTTTGCAGCCGCGTGACACGGTGGCGTACATCCCGGAGCGACCACATACCTACTCCGGTCTGAAGCGATAGCCCGCGCCGCGGATCGTGAGGATCAGCTCGGGACTGCTCGGGTCACGCTCGATCTTCTCACGAAGATGGCGAATGTGGACGTCGATCGTCCGTGGCTCGCGGTAGTCGGCTCCCCCACGGAGTCGCTCGAGGAGCTCGCGGCGCGAGAACACGACGCCAGGGCTCGACGCAAGCACCGCGAGCATCTCGAACTCGATGAAGGTCAGCTGGATGGTCTCGCCTCGGATCTGGACGGTCCGCCGCGGCAGGTCGATCCTGAGCTCGCCCCGCTCGATCACCTCTTCACGCTCTGCCGTAGCCCTCGGCGCTGCAGCGCGCCGCAGCAACGCGCGAACACGACTGCGGAACTCCCGGATCGAGAACGGCTTGGTGATGTAGTCGTCAGCTCCGAGCTCGAGCCCGAGCACCTTGTCCAGCTCCTCTCCGCGAGCGGTGAGCATGATGATCGGCACGTCACTCTGGCTGCGCAGGCGCTTGCACACCTCGAGGCCGTCGAGCCGGGGCAGCATCACGTCGAGCACCACCAAATCGACAGGCTCGTCTGCGAAGCGGCGAAGGGCGTCCTCGCCGTCGCGCGCTTGCACGACTCGGTAGCCGTCCCGCTCGAGTGGGAAGGTGAGGAGCGTCTGGATCGAATCCTCGTCATCGACGAGGAGAATTGTCGAAGAGTTAGGCATCGGAGCGTTCGCGCGGGCCCGCGGCTGCCGGCCCGCCTACTATAGCCCGGCGATGGAAGCTGCTCGGCCCCGGAGGCGCCGTCGCCGGCTGCGTCGTGGCACCGCCGACAAGCCGATCAACGGCCGGCTCGTGCGGGCCGGATTCGTGGTGGTTGCTCCTGCTGTTCTCGCACTGCTGTTCTCGATTGCGACAACGGGGACGCTACCGCGGACCCCGCTCGAGCCTCTCTTCGACCCGGCTGCCGCCGCGTCCCTGCACGAACGACTTTCGACTGAGTATCCCGCGCGCGTTCCAGGCACGCTCGAGGCCGAGAGCGCAACGCGCTGGTACAGCGAGACGATCGCGGCCCTCGGCCTTGCGCCCGAGGAGGACCTCTGGACGGAGGATCTTCCGGATCTCGGCTCCGTCGTGCTTCGGAATGTCGTGACGGTCGTTCCTGGACGAGCCCAGGAGACGATCGTACTCGTTGCACATCGAGACAACGCTGGCGCGGACCAACCGCTCGGCGACAACGCCTCGGGCACGGCCGCGCTCATCGAGCTCGCACGTGGCTTCGCGCCGCAGGAGGTCGGGCCCGACCCCTTACCCCAGCGCACGCTTGTCCTCGTGTCGACGGATGCCGGCGCCTACGGCGGAGCAGGGGCGGCGCATTTCGCGGATACGTCGCCGCTCGCGGACGCTGCGATCGCGGTCGTAGTCCTCGACGGGCTCGGAGGAAGAGGGCCCCCGCGGATCGCGATCGCCGGCGACAGCGCCGCCTCTCCCGCACGCGCACTGGTCAGCACTGCGTCGGCACGAGTACGTGAGTGGGTGGGAGTCACTCCGTCGTTGCCATCGGTTCTCGCTCAGCTCGTGGACCTGGGCATGCCGTTCGCAGCCGGTGAGCAAGGCCCGTTCCTCGAGCAGGGCGTGGCGGCGATCACGCTCACGACATCCGAGAAAGGCGATCCTGCAGTCCCCGCCGGCGATCCGGACGCGCCGCTCTCCGTTCGACGCCTCGGCCAGCTCGGCCGAGCGACGGAGGCACTGGTCGGCTCGCTTGACGCCAGCGTGGGAGGGCCGTTTCGAACCCCCGACAGCATCTTCTTCAGCGATCGCGCTGCGAGTGGGTGGGCCATGCGTTTGACGCTCGTCCTCTGCGTCGTCCCGTTTGCCCTTGGTGTCGTCGACCTCCTCGTGCGTTGCCGCCGGCGCGCGCTTCCACTCGCGCCGGCGTTTCGGGCGCTCCGCACTCGGCTCCTGCTGTGGGTGTTCGCAGGGCTCCTCGTCGGCGTGGGCCTGCTCGCTGGAGTGTTTCCGACCGGCGCCGATCTTCCGCTCCCTCCGTACACCACGCTCGTCACCGACGCCCCCGTCGCCGGTCTCGCCCTTCTCGCGATCGTGTTCGGCCTCGGCTGGCTGGTCGGGCGGCGACGCCTCATTCCCGTGCGGTCACCCGACACGAACGAGGAGCTCGCCGGGCTCACCGCCGCTCTCGCCGGCCTGGGCAGCCTCGCGATCGTGCTCGCGCTGGCAAAGCCGTACGGGCTCGTCTTCGTCCTGCCGTCGCTCTACGCCTGGATGTGGCTGCCGTTACGAAGTCGGCTATGGCAGCGCTCGCTCGTCTTCGGCGTGGGCCTCGCGGGCCCGCTGCTCGGCCTCCTCCTGCTGTCGCGGCAGCTCGACCTCGGGCCCGTCGATGCGCAGCTGTACGTCGTCGGGCTCCTTACCGTCGGGTACGTGTCGCTCGGCACGGCGCTCGCTGCCATCGTCTGGGCCGCGGTCGCCTCCCAGTTGGCGGCGCTGACGTTCGGGCGCTACGCGCCCTATGCACAGGGCCTGGAGCCTCCGCCCGCAGGGGTCGTACGACAATCCATTCGCAGCGTCGCCCGCGCCCGCTCACGTCCTACTCGAGCCTGAGATACCTGGCCGGTGTGGCTGCCGTCAGCTCGCCGTCACCACGAGGCACGTGTATCAGAGCGCTTGCGGCCGCAGCGCGCACGATCATGTGCGAGTCCTGGCCCGAGACGGGGTCCAGCATGACACCGTCGTCACGCACGACCCTGCGTGCGCGAACGAACTCGTCTCGCTGTGGATTCCGGCGCAGGGTCGAGACCACCCGACCGTACTCGTACTGAGGATCGACGATCGTCGCGCCCTGGCGTGCGAGCAGAGCCGGCCTGACGAAGACGAGGGCACCGACGAGCGCCGACACCGGGTTCCCGGGAAGACCGAAGATCATCGTCGCGCCGCGAACGCCGAAGGAGAGCGGCTTCCCGGGCTTGACTGCCACTCCCCAGAAGACCTCCTCGACACCGAGGCCGGCGGCAACGCGGCGAACGAGGTCGTGCGGCCCCATCGAGACGCCACCGGAGGTGACGAGGACGTCCGCAGCGAGTCCCTGCTCCAAGGCGACGCGGTGCGCGGGCTCGTCGTCGTCGACAACAGGCAGCAGCTCGACATCGGCGCCGACGGTTCGGAGAGCGGCCGCGATCATGGCTCGGTTCGACTCGTAGATCTGGCCGTGCGCGAGCAACTCGCCGGCCGGCTGGAGCTCGCTGCCGGTGGCAAGCACCGCCACGCGCGGGCGTACCGAGCACCGAACCTCGGCGACGCCGACAGCTGAGAGCGCTCCGATCTGGGCCGCTCCGAGCCTTGTGCCGCTCTCCGCCACGACGTCACCCACCCGGACGTCCCCACCACGAGGCCGGACGTGCTGGCCGCTGGCGGCCGGCTCGGGGATCTCCACGCGGTGGCCGTGATCGGCCGTTCGCTCCACGGGAACCACGGCGTCGGCTCCCTCCGGTACCGCCGCCCCGGTCGCGATGCCGGCCGCCACGCCGACGGGAAGCGACTGTGCCTCGGAGCTGCCGGCTGCAACGCGGAAGGCGACTGACAGCTCCCCCGGAGTCTCGTCGGCACGAACCGCGAACCCGTCCATGGCGGAGCTCGCGAACGGAGGAAGGTCGACCCGCGACAGCGCCGGCTCACGCAGCACCCGGCCTGCCGCATCGCTCACGGCGACCGTCTCCACCGCAAGGAGCTGCGCGTGCTCCTTGATACGCCTGAGCGCCTCGTCGATCGTCAGGAGCTCTGCCACGGAGCCCGACGCTACGTCCCGCCGGCTCGAGGCGCCTGAGCCGGAGGCCTCTGCCGCGGCTCGTCGTGCGTGGTCGTCTCGGTCTCGGTGCTCTCCGACTCCGTCGCGCTCGGATCGTAGGTGAGCGCATACTCGCCACGGGTGAACGGCTTCCATTCGGGCCAGACCGCCGGCTCCGCGAACGGAGTCGGTTCGGTTCCCTCGAGCGCAGGCTCCATGAAGAGCCTCCAGATCTCGGCCGGGAAGCTGCCTCCGCTGACAGCGATCCCGTGCACGTTCTCCATCGGGATCTCGCCCTTCGTGTAGCCGAGCCAGACGGTCGTCGCCAGGTCGGGCGTGTAGCCCGCGAACCACGCGTCCGCGTGCTCCTCGTTCGTCCCGGTCTTTCCGGCAGCCGGGCGGCCGAACGCTGCGCGCGTGCCGGTCCCGTACTGGACGTTTTGCTCGAGAATCCGGGTCACCATCGCTGCACCGCCCTCCGAGATGGCACGTCGCCGCTTCGGGACGCCCCAGCCGGCGGTCGTGTCCTCACGACCGTCCGCGAGGACGACCCGCCGGATCGCCATCGGTTCCGCGTGGACACCGCCGGCGGCCAGCGTCGCATAGCCCGACGCGATGTCGAGAGGCGACACCGCTATCGAGCCGAGCCCGATCGCGGGCACGTATGCCCCTCCCACGTCGAGAGGCGAGCGGACGCCCATGCGGCGGGCGGTTTCCGCAACCCTCTCCGGAGTGACGTCCAGCGTCAGCTGCGCGTAGACCGCGTTGTCCGAGCGGATCGTCGCACTCCGTATGGAGCTCCAGCCGTAGTAGTCGTTGGCGTAGGTGTGCACGCACCACCAACTGCCGTCGTCGCAGTTGCCGGCAGGGTGGACCTTGTACGTGAAGGGCGCGGAGACGTAGTACGTCGAGTCGGGGTTGATCCCCATCTCGACGGCGGCGGCGAGCACGAACGTCTTGAACGTGGAGCCCGTCTGACGGCGCGCCTGTGAGAGCAGGTTGAACTCGTTCTTCGGCCTGTTCGGGATCACGGCGGTCATGGAACGGATCGCACCGGTCCGAGGGCTGATGGAGATGAGCGCGGCAGCCGGGTCGGTCGGCTGGTTCATGGTCTCGCGGATGGCCTTCTCCGCAAGCCGCTGGTAACGCGGGATGATCGTCGTGTAGACCTGCAGACCCCCCGACCGCACCGTCTCGGCGCCGTACACCTCGATGAGCTTGTCTCTCACGTAACCGAAGAAGTACGGCTCGCGTATTCGACTGTAGAGGCGCCCCGGGCGGAACACGAGCTTGGTTGCCGATGCGAGGTCGTGCTCCCGCTTCGTTATCACACCGGTCTCGAGCATGGCGCGGAGCACGTCGGCACGTCGCGCCAGAGCGCGCGCGGGCCTCGTGAAAGGGTCGTACGACGAGGGCGCTTGGGTGAGACCGGCTAGGAGCGCGGCCTCGGCGAGCTTCAGCTCCTTCGCGGGCTTCGAGTAGTACGTCTGTGCTGCTGCTTCGATGCCGTACGCCTGGTTCCCGTAGTAGACCTGGTTGAGGTACGTCGTGAGAATGCGCTGCTTCGTCCAGGCGCCGTCGAGCTTGGTCGCGAGGCAGGCCTCCTTGACTTTCCGCTGCACCGTTCGCTCGCGCGAGATGTACAGGTTGCGCACGAGCTGCTGCGTGATGGTCGACCCACCCTCGACGATCTCGCCGGCGCGAATGTCCGCTACGGCTGCACGCGCGATCCCCTCGATGTCGACTCCGCCATGCGCGAAGAACCGCCTGTCCTCGACCGCGATCGTCGCCTTGCGGATCCAGAGAGACATCCCCTCGGCCGTGACGGGTTGTCGATTGCGCTCGGCCGGGATCGATCCGAGGAGCGATCCGTCGGCGGCGTACAAGAACGTGTTCTGGCCGATCCGAACCGACCGCAGCGAGTCGAGGTCGCACGACGAGCCGTACGCGAGAACACCGGCGGTGCCGCCGATGCCCGCCGCCAGCCCGAGCGTCAGGATCGCCGCAACAGCAGCGACCGCGCCTCGCCGCCTTCGCCGGCGCCTCGCGGCTCGCTGATGGCGGCCTCGTGGACGCAGCGTGTCCGGATCGAGCGGAGCGCGCTTGCCACGGGGCGGGCTCATGGGCGAATGCTACTGGCCACCGTCTTGCCCGAGTTCGGCGCCCGCTCGTCCACTCCTCAAGCGGCGTGGATCTCGATCGTGCTGGAATCCCGGGATGGACGAGGGCGCCGCACCCGCATACGGACGGGGACGACTCATCGCCTGGCTGGCGTTCGTCGGCCTCCTCGCGCTGGTCAGCTATTCCGCTCGGCTCGCCGACACCGAGACGCCGGACGACATTGCGTACCGCTATTCGTCGTCGGTGGCGGCGCTCGTCCAGTACGGGATCATGCTGGGAATCCTCCTCCTCATCGCACGGGGGCTGCCGCGGCGGGAAGTTTTTGCGCTACACCGGCCGGCCTCGTGGCCGCGAGCTCTCGGTCTCGCCGTGCTTGCGCTGCTCGCGATCTACGTCGCCGCGTTCGTGTACGACCAGGCGCTCTCGGCGGTCGGCGACTGGAACCCGACCGAGGAGCAGGGGCTCGTCCCCGACCGCTGGGACTCGAGCCGGGCCGGCGCGTTCGTCGCGTTCTTCCTCATCGTGACACTCGTCGCGCCGGCCGTGGAGGAGCTGACGTACCGCGGCCTGGGCCTCTCGCTCGTTACACCGTATGGACCGTGGCTCGCGGTCATCGTCACGGGCATCCTGTTCGGAGCCGCGCACGGGCTCCTCATCGCGCTGCCGGTGCTCGCCTTCTTCGGCATCGTCGTCGGCTGGCTACGCGTGCGCACCGACAGCATCTACCCACCAATGCTCCTTCACGCGACGTTCAACGGGACGGCGCTGCTCGTGTCCGTCACCGTCGCGGCCTGATGACCGCTACGCGCGCTCCTCGTCGTCGTCGTCCTCGTCGTCCTCGTCTTCGAACTCGGGCTCCTCGAAGGCCTCGCCGAGGCCCTCCTCGAGGCTCGACGCGAACTCCTCGGGAGTGACGTTCTCGAGGAACTGACGGAACTCCGCCGGGTCGAGATCGGCGAGGCTCGACGCGGTGACGAGGCCTGGCTGCTCGTCGTCGTCGGCCTGGAGCTCGATGCCGGACTCTTCGACGACCTCGTCGGAGGCGAAGATCTGCGCGTCGCAGCGCACCGCAAGCGCGATCGCATCGGACGGACGCGAGTCGACTTCGACCTCCCTTCCGTCCTGCACGATCGTGATACGCGCGTAGTACGTGTTCTCGCGGAGCTCCGTCACCGTGACCCTCACGACCTCGCCTTGCAGCTCCGAGATGACGTCGGAGAAGAGATCGTGGGTCATCGGACGGGGCGGATTGGCGCCCTGCAGCTTCATGAGGATCGCGGCCGCCTCGGGATGACCGATCCAGATCGGCAGGAACCTGTCGTCGTCGGCGGTCTTCAGGAGCACGATCGGCTGCTTGCCGATGGGCTCGAAGCTCACCCCGTACAAGGTCATCTCTCGCATAGCAGGCCCCTCACTCATCTTAGACAGGAGGCTCCGCTACAGTTGCGACCCCGGGCGATTAGCTCAGTCGGTTAGAGCGCCGCTCTGATAAGGCGGAGGCCCCTGGTTCGAGTCCAGGATCGCCCATTCGCGGTGGGTCGTCGGCGAAGCGGGTACGGGAGCGAGGAAACGGCCCGCCTGACGCTTCTACGCGGCCTGCTGGTCGGCAAGCCCTGCGGTTGCCGACTCGAGAGACTCGACCAGCTCGGCGAGGCCTTGCTCGTCCTCGAAGCGGATCTGGAGTGCGCCACCCGACACGCGAGTGGGCATCGCAGTGAGCTGTTCCGCCAGAGAGCGTGCCCGATCCACGAGCGCGGGATCGACGGGCGCTGTTTTTCGCAAACGTCTGCGCGCTCCCCCGTCGCGAGCAGCGCGTTCCGCTGCTCGAACCGTGAGCCCTTCCTTCGTGATCCGCCGCGCAAGGCGTCGGCGGGCTTCGTCGTCGGGGAGCGACAGCACTGCTCGCGCATGGCCCTCGCTGAGATCTCCGCGCGCGAGCATCCACAGCACTTCCTCCGGAAGCTCGAGGAGCCGCAGGCGGTTGGAGACCGATGGCTTGGACCTTCCGACCCGCTCTGCGACGTCGCCCAGCGAGAGCTCGAACTCGTCCACCAAGGAGGCATAGGCTCGCGCCTCCTCGACCGGGGAGAGTTGCTCGCGCGCGACGTTCTCGACGAGCCCGAGGAGCAGCGAGTCGCGATCGTCCGCGTCCCGGACGACTGCGGGAAGCGTGGCAGCTCCTGCCGCTCTCGCGGCACGCCACCGACGCTCTCCGGCAATCAGCTCGAAACCTCCCTCGGGCCTGCGCCTGACCACGATCGGCTGGAGTACGCCCTGGAGCCGGATCGAGCCGGCGAGACCCGCGGCCGCCTCCGGCTCAAAGCGCCGGCGTGGCTGGCGCGGGTTCGGGTGGATGGACTCAACCGGGAGATGCAGCAGCTCGGGCTGACCGGCTTCACCCAGAAGGACCTCGAGGCCGCGCCCGAGGCCGCGCCGCTCCTTAGGAACGCTCGACAAGCTCCATCGCCACCTTCCAGTAGGCCTCCGCGCCGGTCGACCGCCGGTCGTAGGCGATTGCGGGAACCCCGTGGCTCGGAGCCTCGGCGAGGCGGATCGAGCGCGGGATCGTCGTCGTGAAGACCAGCGCGCCGAAGTGGCTCCGCAGCTCCGACTCGACCTCGGCCGCCAGGCGCGTACGGCCGTCGGCCATGGTCAGCAGGATCCCGGCAACGGCAAGCTCGGGGTTCAGGCGGCCCTTCACGAGGTTGATCGTGCCGAGCAACTGCGAGAGACCTTCGAGCGCGTAGTACTCCGCCTGGACCGGCACGATCGCCCAGCTCGCTGCCGCGAGCGCGTTGACGGTCAGCGGCCCGAAGGACGGCGGGCAGTCGAGGAGGACGTAGGAGTACGGCTCGAGAGAGCCGGCCAGCGCATCCGCCAGATAGCGCTCCCCACCCGTGCGCGTCGAGAGCTCGACAGCCGCCGCTGCGAGATCGCTCTTGGCCATGATCACGTCGAGGTTCTCGACGCCCGACGGCTTCGTCAGCGAACTCAGCGGGGCCCCGTCGAGAAGGTCGTGTGTCGACGCGCCGTTCGCACGGAGGCCGAGGCCCGACGTCGCGTTCGCCTGCGGATCGAGATCGATGAGGAGCACGCGCTCACCGGCCTCGGCGAGGCAGGCGCTGACGTTGACGGCGGTCGTCGTCTTCCCGACGCCGCCCTTCTGGTTCGCCACCGCGTAAATTCTCGCCGTGCGCAGGACCGAGGATCCGCTGGCGCGGGCATTCCGGTCGCGCTGCAACCCCGGGGCAGGCACGCGGCAAGACTAGAGAGGGCGGCGGCTGGATACGGTCTGCCGATACGCGTAGGTCCAGCTGCCCGTGATGGTGCGTAGCTTGTCCCAGCCGCCTGAACGGCAGGGCGAGACGCTGAGGCGCCTCTAGGCGAGCGGACGCTTCTTCGCGACCCCTGTGCGACGCGGAAACCCCGGCGGCGTCGCTCGCAGCTTCCGGAGGACCGCCAGGCCGTCGGCGTCTTCCTCGAGCACGGCCTCGAGCCGCTCTGCGACTGCCGCGATGGAGCCGCGGTCGGCCGTCTCCCCGACCCAGACGACGGCGATACCCCCAGGGCGAACGAGTGGAAGGCAGAGCTCGACGGCAGTCGCCGGCTTCGCCAGCGCTTTCGCGAGGGCCACGCCGAAGGCGTCTGTCTGCTGGTCCTCCGCACGCCCCCAGACGACGTCGACGTTGGTCAGCCCGACGGTCACACGCTCGAGGAAGTCACACTTTCGCAGCTCCGCCTCGAGCAGTGTGAACGCCCTCGTCGGAAGCACTGCCGCAAGCGGTATCCCAGGCGTCCCGCCGCCCGATCCGACGTCGATCACAGGCCCCGGGACCTGCCCGACGATCGGAGCGGCACGAAGCGCATCGTCGAGAAGGCGGCGGCGTGCCTCGGCCGCATCGCGGATGCCGGTCATGCCGGGCGTCGCGACGACCTCCTCGAGCCAGTGCTCGAGGAACTGGCTTGTCACGTCAATCGGAGGCGAGCCTGGGCAGGACGACGACGTAGCGGTTCGGTTCCGAGCCCTCGCTCGACGTCTCGACCTCGGGATCGTCCTTCAGCGCCTCGTGGACGATCTTGCGCTCGACCGCGGTCATGGGGTCGAGCTCGACTCGACGCCCCGTGGCCACTGCGCGCTGCGCGCTGCGTCTCGCAAGGTTCTCGAGGGTGGCAGTCCGGCGTGCCCGATAGCCGGCAGCGTCGACCAGCACCTCGTGCTGGCCGCCCTGCGCTCGCACCATTGCGTTCGCGAGGTACTGAATCGCGTCGATCGTCTGGCCGTGCTTCCCGATGAAGAGGCCCAGGTCCGCGCCCGTGCACGTCACCGTCACGAGCCCTTCGCGCTCCGCGGCAGACGCCGTGACGCTCGCTCCGATCGTCGTCGCGACGCGCTGGACGAACTCTCGGGCGGCGTGCGCCTCCGCAGTCTCGTCAGGCTCCCTCGCCTCGTCCGACGCTGAGGCGGTCGCGATTACCTGCGCCGGCTTGAAGCCGACTCCCAGGAGACCGCGCTCGCCCTCCGCGACGACTTGGAACTCCACGCTCTCCCGGTCGAGACCTGGTACGAGCAGCTCGAGCTCGCGTAGTGCCGCCCACTTCGCCTCGCCGACTGTCTCGCCCGTGGCTTCGACGGTAACGGTGCCCGAGTCGCTCATCGACGCGCCTTTCCGCCCCGCTTCCGCTTCACCCTCCGCGGTGGGCCGGTCCGAGGGCCGCCACCGTCACCCTGCGGTTCGGCTGCTGCCGTCGGCGGCGTCTCTCCCGCGTCCTTCGGCGGCGTGCGGCTCGACCGCTTCGGCGGCACCACGGGCTTCGGCATGAGCCGTCGCGTGATGAGGCCCTGCCCGGTTGTCCAGAGGTTCGTGGTCAGCCAGTAGATCATGAGGCCCGAAGGGAAGTTCAGGATGAAGGGCAGGAAGACGATCGGCAGCACCAAGATCATGTAGCGCTGCGCCTTGCTCTGCATCGCCGTCGACATGAGGTAGGTCGAGGTCAGCTGGCTCAAGACGTAGACGGCGATGAGGACCGGTCCCCAGCCGTCCTTCACGGGCTCCGTGATGTCGATCAGACCGACGAGCCAGTCGAGCGAGCCTCCGGACTGCGCGAAGATCTCCTTTTCGAAGTCCTTGAGGACGAAGAAGAGCGAGATGAAGATCGGGATCTGGAAGACGATCGGGAGACAAGACGCGTACGGGTTGATCTTGTTCTCCTTGTAGAACTTCATCAGCTCTTCCGACTGCCGCTGCCGGTCCGCCTTGTAGCGCTGCTGAATCGCCTTCATCTCCGGCGCGTGGATCTGCAGGCTCTGCATCGAGTGGATCTGTCGGATCGCGACGGGGACGAGGAGCATCCGCACGATCACCGTGAGCGCGACGATCGACCACGCCCACGTCAGGCCCGCCGACTCGTGCAGCCACGTGAGAACCTCAGTGAGGACGTTCTCGAGCGGGGAGAGGATGCCGCCGACGATCACGTGCCTGCCTTTCGCGATCCAATCAACGGAAACAGGGACTGATCCTTCGCGTAGTCCACGCCTCCGTGGCTCCAGGGATTGCAGCGCAGCACGCGCCAGCCGGCGAGCACGCTGCCACGGGCGAGCCCGAACTCACGGAAGGCGTCCAGTGCGTACTGCGAGCAGCTCGGGTGGTACTTGCACGTGCCCGCAGGGGTGAGGAGCCC
>JAIBJO010000140.1 GCA_020029615.1 Actinomycetota bacterium | reverse complement strand
GATCCGGCCGTGGCCGTCCGGCGTACGCATCATGGCGATCTCGACGCGCTGGTCGCGCAGTCCAGTGACGCGCCCTGACCAGTCTCCTTCGATCATGGCCCGCCCTTCGAGTTCGAGGCCCAGCTCGGCGAAAAAGGAGATGGCGGCATCGAGCGACTCCACCACGATGCCGACGTTGTCCATCCGTTGAAGCGCCACGCGGCCATTCTTGCGGTTCAGGCGCACCGGCGACAGAGCCCTCGCGTGCCCAGTGCGTCTCTTGAAATGGGCCTCTCGGCGCAGGCGCTTACGCGACAAGGACTGGAATAGGCGCGAACAGGACGGATGCGAAGGTTGATCGTGACGAGACGGTGTTCCCGCCCCGACCAGCTAGACCAAGCGACACAGGCACCACAGCGATCCCGTTGCTGTTCAGCACGACCGCGTCCGAGCGCGGCTCCGGCTCCAGGTAACTGAGGCAAGTCGCGAGTGCGCCTCCGCTCAGGCTCTCCCGTCCCGCAGGACAAGGGTCTATTAACGTCACGGCCATGCCAACTCGAGACGAAGTGATTGAGCGGCTCGCCGAGGTGTCGCACGCCGCGGGGTCGGGAAACGGGCGAAGATGAGGCTCGTCGCGTCTTTAATCGCGGGGATCTTGCTCGGAGCAGCGTCGGTCGCGGTTGCTGCGCCGCTGTACTGGAAGAAAAGCGGCACGAGCTATGTCTGCACCGGCTACCCACATAAGGTCTCGTGTGCCGATGCCTTCCTGGCAGGCGGTGGCAGGCCCGTGCACATCGGACACTACGAGGTGGTGATTCAAGGGCGATGGGTCGCAGTGAACTTCGCCGAGCAACTCCAGAACGGGGTGCCGGTCGACCAGAAGACGATCTTCCGGTGCAACCGCAGAGAGCCACTGCCTGCCCGAAACTGCACTTTCTCGCCTTAGACCGCGTCGACGAATGCCCGAAAACGCATCGGCCAAGTACTCAACCGCACTTCCAGGAACCGGCGTATCGCACCTTGCCCGTTACCCCACCGCCCTTGTGTCTAAAGAGAACGAACGTGCCGCGCCTGACGGGGCGATCCTGAACGTGAGCCGTACCCAGTACGGCGAAGCTGGAGTTGTTGCCCAGTCTCAGAATACCGTCCTCGATGTCGAGGACAGCGGGATTTCCCTTGAGCTCTCTCACAACGAGGGACATGTACGGCGAGCCTGAGTTGATTGGATCGCCGCCAAACCGCAACCGACCAGCGTGCGGCCCGAAGTTGCACACGCTGTAGCGGATGACGTGCGACACCCCGCCCGGCGTCTTCACGACTGCCTTTCCTCTGGGGTTCCAGGGCATGTGGTTCTCCGACGACAGCGTCCATGCGCCGAGCAACAGCGGCATCGCGGCGAGTAGGACGACCGCACGAACGCGCATCGCGCGAGTATCTCGCACAGAGGCACTACTGCAAAACGACGTGCTGAGTCCAGCCCAAAACGTAGGGCTGGCGGGCTAGATCGCTTCGACGGAGATCGGGGCGAAGAGGACGGCGGATACAACGGTTGATCGTTCCGACCAGCTGAAACCGCGCGGGGAAGACAGCGTGGCCGCCGACGCGTGCCACGACGCCGCCCTCGAGCGGCTGTCGCAGCGATTCGAGAACGGATCGCGGGAACTCCGGGAGCTCGTCCATGAACAGGATGCCGCGATGCCCCAGTGCGGGAATGTCGTTGACGCGCTACGTGGCAAGCGGCGAAGGGCAATCGAGCTGCCGCTGGTTCATGATCGCCTCATCGTGTACGCAATGGATCCGATAAAGGATTCGCCGGCGATCTAGCTCTTATAAGCATGGGTCGTCTTGACTCCGATCTGGAAGACCTCTACCGGCGACGGCAGGGCGCCTTCCAGGTGATGCTCGCTTCGGTAACAGGAAACATCGAGAGCGCACGCGACGTCGCGCAAGAGGCGTTCGCGCGAGCACTGCAGAAGCAGGATGGCTTCCGCGGCGACGGCGGGCTGGAAGCGTGGGTGTGGCGAATCGCGTTCCGAGCTGCCATCGGTACGACGGGATCGCATGAGCTCGCTTTGGCGGAGCTGCCCAACGTGGCATTCGTCGACGAGAGGCTCGATCTGACGCTCGCGGCTGCGGTGCGGGAACTGCCGCCGCAGCGACGGATGGTCATCTTCCTGCGCTACTTCGCGGATCTGTCATACGCCGAGATCGGCGAGGTACTCGGGATCGCCGAAGGAACGGTTGCGGCAACTCTGTCCAAGGCGCACCAGCAGCTCGGCGCCGAGCTTTCGGTTGATGAGGTGATGGCATGAGCACGTACGACGACAATCTGCTCGCTGCTCGGTTCGCAGCGCTGGCGCCCGAGCCGCTCGCAGGGAACTGGGACGATGTTCTCGACAGGGCAGGCGCTCGGAACGTCGGCCGACCACTCGGGCCCTTCCGTGCGGACCAGGGCCGCCGTCGCCGGCTTTTCGTCGTGCTCGCGGCCGTCGCACTCGTCGTCGTCGCAACCGCTTCTGCGTTCGCCGTGCGCGCCTTCGTCATCGACAAGGGCATCGTCGGGCTGCCTCCGGTGGGAGCGACGCCGAGTACTCCCGAGAACGGAGTGCTCGAGATGGACTACACCGTCAGCGGCAGAGAAACGCGAAGCAGGACCTGGGTGTACGCCGACGGGCGCTTGATCCGGCTTGGTACTCCGCCTCGCCGCGGCTTCCTCGAGCAACGCCTCACACGCGAGGGAGTCAAGCTCCTGCGATCCGAGATCCTCTCGGCGGGAGGGTTCGGACATGCCCAGCCGCCGCCCGGCAGCACGTTGCTGGAAAACTTCGGACCGTCGTATCCGGGTTCACCTATCCAGGTACGCAAGGGTGATCGTCTCGTCCCCCTCAGGTGGGTGAGGGATCTGAAGCATCTTGAGGCGCGGCTCGCCAATCCAGGGTCGTGGTTGCCGGCGAGCGCGTGGAAGCAGCCCAAGATCAGGGCGTACGTGCCATCCAGGTTCGCGGTCTGTGCCGGCGTGGTGGTCCTGCGCGACCTCGACAAACCTGCGCAGGGGCGCTTCGTGCAGATGCGTCCTGCTCGGATAGTGGCTCTGCTCCCGGCGGCAGCCCAGAACGCGCTCCGGGGCCGGGACTGGACTAGAGGGTTCCCGCCGCCGCAGGCGCCGACGTCGAGTGGCTACTACCCACGTTACCCAAGCTGCTTCGCAGTGACGACCAACGAAGCCCGCTCGCTCGCCAAGGCTCTCGACGCTGCAGGACCCGCGACCGTGAGGAAGGGCGGCAGACTCCGTCTGCACTACGCATTCGATGCCCCAGGCCCGAGCCGCCAGGTCCAGATCGGCTTCGACCCGCTCCTCCCGCACGGTGAGCTCGCTCTGGGCCAATTTCCTTGATGAGGAGCTCAGTTCTTCTGAGAGGAGTGCGCATGAACGCTCGAGTGGTGGCCCTCGTCGCGCTCGCGACCGCGGTCACGCTGACCTCCGTTGCGGCGGCGGGGCCAAACGCAGCGAAACAGCGGGTGGCGATCAATATGGAGTTCTGTTCGCCGGGGAAGTCGCAGGAGACGTTCGTACTCACGCCCCTGCTGGCCGGACCCCTGAAGCGCGACTCAGGCACGATCAGCCACAACTTCCTGAGCATCACCCCACGCGACGTGATGCGCGACGGACAGAAAGTCACGATCTACGACGGCGGTGTGGCGACACTCACCGGAAAGCGAGGAACCCTCACGATTCGAGAGCGGACCGAGTGGGTCCATCTCGAGCGAGACGGGAATGGCGACGGTGAGAACGACACCATCGCCATCGGGACCTGGAAGGTCGTGCGCGGAACCGGCCAGTACGCCGGCATCGCCGGGAAGGGGCGGAATGGCCATGTAGGCCTCGGATGCCCATGGTATGCACGCTACGAGGGCGTCTTGATCGCGAGGTAGAGGCTGGGAGTCGGAACGACGCGCTTTCGAGAGCGACCGCGAGCGCGATGCCGAGATCTACGCCATGAACGCCGACGGGAGCCGGCAGCGAAACCTGACGCACAATGGCCTGCTCGACGAGAATCCCGTCTGGTCGTCGGACGGGCGGAAGATCGCCTTCGTCGGAACCAGCGGGCGCACCTCCGACGTCTACGTGATGAACGCCGACGGGAGCGGACAGCGGAGGCTCACGCGCGGCATGTGGCCGCTCGGCGAGTACTGCGGATGCCCTTCCCGTGGTCTATCGAGGCCCCCCGCTCCTGCCTGGTCGCCCGACGGGCAAGAGATCGCCTTTCTGGGAAAGCCCTACGGCAGCCTAGAGCTGTACGTCATCAACATCAACGGGAGCGGGCGGCGGAGGTTGACGCAGAATGCGTCGGTCACGGATACGACTCCTGCCTGGTCGCCCGACGGGCGGAGGATCGCCTTCGTCGCCGACGGTGTCTACGTCGTGAACGCCGACGGGAGCGGCCAGCGGAACGTGTCGCGCAGTGCAGCGTACGACGGCGAGCCGGCCTGGTCGCCCGACGGGCGGATCGCCTTCAGGAGTACACGCGATGGCAATGCGGAGATCTACGTCGTGAACGCCGACGGGAGCGGGCTGCAGAGGCTGACGCACAACCCGCAGCGCGATGGCTCCCCTGCCTGGTCGCCCGACGGGCGGAGGATCGCCTTCGCACGCGAGGGCGGCGATGTCTACGTCATGAACGCCGACGGGAGCGGGCTGCAGAGGCTGACGCAACGCGGCTCGTAGCCTTCCTGTCGCCCGTGTACGGAGACTCGTCTTCCGCCACCTCGACGGCAACTACGGGTCGGCAGACGGAGCACTTACCTGCCCGAGTGTTGCTCCTATGTCAAGGCGGGGCTCGCTTTGAGGGTGTTGAACACGACGCGGACGAGCAGCCGTTTGAGGCAGCGGATCGCTTCGCGCCGGCT
>JAIBJO010000052.1 GCA_020029615.1 Actinomycetota bacterium | reverse complement strand
CCGGCGCTGACGGCGCCGGAGCTGAACGACCTCATCGCGGGCTTCATACGGATCCGCGATCAGGAGCCTCAAGATGACGTGGCGAACTGGGCTAACGCAGTCGTCGCACTGCTTGAGGACGAAGACCAGGCGGCTCGTAACCCTTGAGTTAACCTTGGCTGTGAGGTTGCTCGTCCTCTGGGCGAGACAACCTCGCATGAGACCTTTCCAGGCCGACCGCCACGAGCAAGGGGGTGGCCCGCAGGCGCCGTTGGCTTCGGGCAAGGCCTGGTCAACCGAGGATCAACCTCCGCAGTCGCCCGCCCTGAGGTCAGCTGCCGCCAATCGCCGTATGAGTGAAGTCGGCGACGTACAGCTTCGCTTCCGAGCAGCGGTGCCGCCACGTTGCCAGATCAGCGGACGGCGCGTGCGAACGTCGTGCGAACGTCAGCCGGTCCACGCGCGTCCACGCGCGGGTCATTCCAGCGTGTCAGATCCCCTCGGTTTGCGGCGCTTTCGTGGCCGCGGTGACCCGGCCGTGCCCGCGCTTTCCTCGTCTGTCCCAGGATGGTAAGGAGGGGGTCGACGGTTCGAGTCCGTCAGAGGGCTTGGCGGGATTCCCCATGATTCCTGGGGTCGCGGGATCGGTGCTCGTGGCGTGGCGGCTCGAACTGCCCGTTGTGGAAACGATTTGGAAACGGGACCTCAGACTGCAAGCGAGGATCGGCGCCAGTACCCGCCACGCCCAGTTAGTGGATGTAGTAGTCGACGAACTGGCCGTTGTTCCAGTGCCCCGCGAGGTTGCAGATCAGCGCGTAGTGGCCCTGCGGCAGCTTGAGAGCTAGTTTCTCTGTTTTCCCGGGTGCGATGTCCTCGATCTCACCTGCTGCGCCCTTCTCCGGCGCCTCTTTCGAACCCGACCTTGCGAGTTGTCCGGCGGCCTTGTTCGTCCTGATCACGACGAACTCGTGATTCAACTTGCCGGCGTTCTGCACTACGAACGTCACCTTGCCGATTGGACCGTGTGACTTCGACGCGTTCTGAGGGACGATGTCCCACTCGATCATCTTGAACCTCACCACCGACGGCCCATGAGAGGGCTGAGCGGACGTCGGGACGAGCACGGCAGCGCCGATCACTGCGAGAAGCGCGGCGATCCTCATCTTTCGTGTCACGGCAGGCTCCTTTCGGCGGACGATCAGGTACCTGGCACTCTGGACTTCGCAACGAGACGCTGCCATCAGGGGATCCACGTACGAGCGCATCAGACGCCTTCTGCGCGGGAATCCTCCTTGCAGGAACTTCGCTATCCGCGTCACGCATTGCAGCATTGGCGTGCCACGTCGTAGGGGGTCGACGGTTCGAGTCCGTCAGAGGGCTTGGCGGGATCCCGCATGAAGGCTTGGGTTCTCGGTACCGGCGCTCTGCGTGGGCGGTGGTCTAGCGCTCATTTGGAACGGGATGGAAACGGGGCGGGGGTTGCTGCACCGTAATGCCCTGGGTTCCCCGCGTGAGCGGCTGCACCGGCGCGTCCAAGTGAGAGCGCGCCGCTCGCTTCACTGAAGGGAACCGCAAATCCGCGGCGCTCCCGGGTCAATACGCTTCGGCGCTGTGCACGCGCACCGGTCGGCTCCAGAAGCCACCCCTGATGCAACAGTCGCGGTGCCAACGGAAAGCCAGGCGTTTCGATTCTGGCTGAAGCTCGGGATGATCAGCTTCGGAGGACCCGCCGGGCAGATCACGATCATGCACGACGAGCTTGTCGAGAAGCGACGCTGGATCTCGGAACGCCGCTTCCTCCACGCGCTCAACTTCTGCATGGCGTTACCGGGACCGGAGGCACAGCAACTCGCTTCCTACATCGGTTACTCGATGTACGGCGCTCGGGGAGCGCTCACCGCCGGGGGTCTCTTTGTCTTGCCCGCGTTCGTGCTGCTGTGCTTCATGAGCGCGATCTACGTCGAGTACGGCGAGGTGGCAGCCGTCGCTGGAGTCGTGCGTGGTCTGGGTGCTGCGGTGATCGCCTTGGTAGCAGCCGCCGTCCTACGCGTGGGCGGACGTGTGGTTCATACCCCTGCGGCGCTGGCGCTGGCAGTCATCGCGTTCGGCTTGCTGGTCGTCGGAGTTCCGTTTCCGCTGATCATTGCCGTGGCGGCTCTAGTCGGGTATGCAGTCGGGCGGAGTAGTCGGAGCCTCCTCGGGAAGCCATCGGATCATGGAGACGACGACCACGAGGTGCGACCTGAGACCGGATCGACGACGGTTCGTCAAGACGCTCCCCATCTGGCTCGTCCCTCTGTCGCTGTTGCTTCTTGTCGGAGGTCTCGTCGCCGAACTCGCTGGCTTCTTCACACTCGCCGCCCTAGTGACGTTCGGGGGTGCGTATGCAGTTCTCCCTTTCGTCGCAGATGCTGCGGTCAACCGTTTTGGCTGGCTCTCCGCCGACGACATGGTCGCGGGACTGGCTCTGGGCGAGTCGACACCAGGTCCGCTCATCATGGTCAACACGTTCGTCGGCTTCCTCGCCGGATACAACGTCGAGGGCGGACTCGCCTGGGGGCTAGCGGGCGCGACCATCGCGACCTTCTGCACGTTCGCCCCATCCTTCGTCTTCATCGTCACCGGCGCCCCGCTCATCGATCGTATTCGAACGACCGGCGCATTCGCCGCGTCGCTGAATGGGATCACGATCGCCGCGGTCGGTGTCATCGCGGCTCTCGGCGTGTTCGTCGCGCGTCACGCTGCGTTCGCCGACGGTCAGCCTGACTGGCTCGTCATCGTCGCAGCCATTGCCGCCTTTGTTGCAGTCGTGGGCTTCAAGGTCGGCGTCGTGAGCGTCGTCGTATCCTGCGCGACAGTCGGTCTTGCGGCGAGCGCGTTCAACTAGACGAGTCGTGCATGTCATGTTCTGCGCAGCCTGTCGCAACCTGCCACATGGATTCAGATGCGGTTGGTGTCGGCTCGCTGGAACAGTGACTTCCTCTCGCGAAGTCGTAGTTCGACCCACGCCGGACCGCGCGCTAGTGCCCATGGTCGGTCGGTCTCGCGCGCGTGTGGGTAGGTGCGACGACAGATTGCACGTCAGGTCGAACGTCGACGGGATCTGCGTGATTCTGATCCCCGCCTTCGCGCTTCCGGCTCTATTCCTGGCTTGAGTCGTCGACGGAAACCGATCGCATCGAAGCGCCGATTTCCGCAAATTGCGGAAATCCTGCCTCCGGGGGCGTCGGCAGGCTCCCTCACGTGCCTCATCTACTCGAATGCACCCACGGGGCGGCGTATGGGAAGCGAGCGACTCGCGCCTACACCGCGAATGACCCGCGCACGTGGCGTGGTGGGCTCGGCGTGCAGCTCCGCAGACGAGCCGGCGACCCAGGACAAGGTCGCGACCCCTACCTCTCGACCCAGGCTCACTACGTCGCAGCACTCGGCTGGACGCTCAGAGTCTCGGCCGTCTTCGACGACGAAGAAGTCGAGATTGGCGTCGGCGGCCAAGACCCCGCCGGCCGCCGCTAGTTCGATCGTCAGCTACGAGGCAAAGAGACGACACCCTTGCTTGACACCCCGGACTGCGCATCAACAGAACGGCGCCGCGGGAAAGCGTCCTTTCGATGGAGCGTTTACAGAGCCTAGCGGTCGCAACCAGTGGCAACCGGCGGCGCGCCCATCATGGAAACGGCGCCAGGCGGCGCCCGCGACGGCGTGGATGCGGCCGTGCGTAGCGAAACAGATGACCAGCCCGATCCGGAATCGAGAAGCGCGTGTTACGCGGCCGCACCTAGCATGACGGTGCCCGCGCACGGAAACCGCGTAGGCGGCCCCGACGAACGAGATGGAGACACGATGAGGAGAGCCACGGAGGTGCTACGCAATGGCTGAGAGCAAACCGGCAAGGAAGGGCACGAAGACGTCCGCTACGACCGCTACCGGCAAGGCGTCCCAAGGATTCACGGACGAGGAACGAGCAGCGATGAAGGAGCGCTCACAAGAGCTCAAGGCGGAAGCGCGCCGCGGACGTGCGGGCAAGGCGGACGGGGAACACGACGTGCTCGCGAAGATCGCCGAGATGCCGAAACCTGATCGCGCCATGGCCGAGAAGCTCCATGCCATCGTCAAAGCCAGCGCGCCAGACCTCTCGCCGAAAACGTGGTACGGCATGCCCGCGTATGCCAAGGACGGCAAAGTTGTCTGCTACTTCCAGAGCGCGCAGAAGTTCAAATCGAGGTACGCGACGTTCGGCTTCAGCGACGAGGCGAACCTCGACGAAGGCGCCATGTGGCCGACCTCGTTCGCGCTGACGGAGTTGACTGCTGCCGACGAGGCAAGGATCGGCGCGCTCGTGAAGAAAGCGGTGAGCTGAGGACAAACTCGCCAGCGGGCCCCTCGCCCCAAGCGGGATCGTCGGGAGACGAGACCGGCCAGGAGGACGGAAACGCAGTCGCCTTGCGGATTCGTCGCTATTCTGAGCGCGTCGCAGAGGCGAGCAGGAGCGCGTTGCCCGACGGGTCGCTGACGACCGGGCCTTCGCCGCTCTCGCCACTTTCGCCGCTTTCGCGCCAGGGGACACCCGCGTGCTCGAGCCGGCGCAACACACGGTCTCGCTCGACGGCGTCGGGGAGGACGATCGTGGCGTGCCGGAGTGCCGCGGCGCCCGGCGGCGGGGCCGCCGCCCCCGCGCTCTCCCACACGTTCGAGCCGAGGTGGTGGTGGTACCCGCCCGCGGCGAAGAACGCGGCCTGCGGCCCGAGCTGCGCCGTGAGGCCGAAGCCGAGAAGGTCCCGGTAGAAGGCAACGGTCTCCGCGATCGACGCGACTTTCAGGTGCACGTGACCCATGACCGTTCCGACCGGGAGCCCGTCGAACGGCTCCGACGCGGGGTCGTCGAGCTCGCCGAGGAGATCGTCGACGTCGAGCCGCATCGTCGTCATCCTCGACCCCACCTGGCCCTCCCAAACGTCGCGTGGCCGGTCCCAGTAGATCTCGATCCCGTGCCCGTCCGGATCGCTCAGGTAGATCGCCTCGCTGACGAAGTGGTCGGAGAGGCCGACGAGTGGGACGCGGTCGCGCAGCACGTGGGCCAGCCAGCGCGCGAGATCGGGGCGCTCCGGAAGTAGCAGCGCGAAGTGGTAGAGACCGGTGTAGCCGTGCGCGGGCCGCGCGCCAGCCTCCTCCACGAGTAGAAGGAGCTCCCGGTCGCCCGCACCGAGACGCGCACGACCGTCGACCTGTTCGAGGACATCGAGGCCGATCGCCTCGCGGTAGAAACCCAGCGAGCGACCGAGGTCGGAGACCGTCAGGTGCACCGGGCCCATCGCCGTATCCGCCGCGATCTCGGCGGTCGTGGCCACTGCCGCCGCGTCCAGCTCCTCGGGGTCGCGCGGCGCCTCGCCAGTTGTGGTGTCCACGTCCATGCCGTCCGCGAGCGTACCGCTCACTGGCTCGACCCGGGCGGGCGGACGCAATCTCACGGGATATGCTCAACGACGATGCTGCGGACGTTGGCTTGCCTTGCGACCGCCGTGGTGGTCACGGTCGTGCTCGGGCTCACTGCCTCCGGGACATCCGCCGCCGCTCGCTGCACGCCGACCGAGGGCTATGGCGCCGGCCCCTTCCAGCAGAGCGCCCTGGCCGCGCCGCGTCGTGCGACGATCGGCACGGGCCACGTCCTGCTGGGGCGCATCCTGCGGGCATCCGACTGCAAGCCGGTCGCCGGCGCTCTCGTAGTCCTCTGGCAGTCAGGGCCCAACGGTTACGGCCCGCGAGGGCGCGGCAGCGTCGTTACCGATCGCGTGGGTAGGTTCCGCTTCGAAGGCCCCGTCCCTACCAGCTACGGCCGTCAGCCGCACATCCACATCGCCGTCTCCCACCCCGCCTACGAGGAGCTCTTGACTCGGTACATCGTTCGGCGCGGCGCGGAGACGGGCAAGATCACGCTCGTCCTCGTCCCGCTGTTGTAACGGGGGACATGGAAGCGGCCCTCAACGTGCCGCGTGCGCGGCTTCGCCCTCCGCCTCCATCTGCGCGAGGCGCGTGTAGTAGTCGGGGAGCTCGCGCAAGTGCGCGAGCACGATCTTTCCCGTCAGCAGCGGGTCGTCCCCGCTCACATCGGTGTCCGGATCGTGAGTCCCGTGCTCGAGCTCGACGTCCATTCCGGATCGGAACTGCTCGACGTCGAACGGGCTCGATCCCCAGTCGATGCCAAGCTGCGCGCCTACGGAGCGCGCTTCGTCCGTCGTGAAAGATCGGTCTGCCATCAGGTGCCTCCTCGTTCGTGGTCCTGGTTCAGGGCATCGAGCCGTCATACCACTTGTGTGTCGTGCCTCCGACGAGTTGTCGGAGCGATTTGACCCGCTGTTGCAGGCCGCTGCAGCCCGTCTCGCAAAGTGAGAGGACGCTCCCGGCGACAATCCGGTAGTAGGCGAAGTTGCCCTGCTTGCGCCGGGCGACGATCCCTGACCGCTGCAGAACGCCCAGGTGCTTGGAGACGTTCTGTTGCGTCGTTCCGAGCAGCTCGGTCAGCTCTACCGGCCGTAGCCTCGCCTTCGCGAAGCCGGTCGAGCAGCTTGACGCGGGTCGGCTCGCCCAGCGCTCGGAACCGCTCGGCGATCAGCTCGACCAGGTCATCGGGAAGCGGGTGCGAGACAGCCATTGCCTTGTCCCATCCTCGCGACGCATCCCATCGCCACCATCCGCACCTGCGCTGATCGCGCTGCGGGACAACTACTCGGTCGAGTAGTTGTTCGCACTCCGGTCCGCGGGCGTCCCGATGGCGCGCGCGGGCTGCGAACAGGCTGGCAACAGAGATGGGTCTCACCGCGACAGCCCGCTCGATCCCCGGCACGCGCCGCTAGGAGGTCGTGATCGATGGGCGACATCGTCTCGTCACCGACGAGCCGGAACGCGTCGGCGGGGGCGGGAGCGGGCCGGCGCCGCACGAGCTCTTCCCGGCCGCGCTGGCCGCCTGCGTCTCGACCACCCTCGTGAAGTACGGCAGGACGAAAGGCTGGGAGCTCGGCCAGGTGAGCGCGCCGGCATCCCGGCTAGCGGCGCTCTCCGTCGGCCGGGATGCCGAGAGCGCCGGTTCGAGTCAGGAAGGCGGACGCACGACGGAGAACCTGGCGCAGACGAAGTCGCCGTTTCGTGCCGTTTCCTCGAGACGCAGCTCGATCCGACGAGGCAGCAGCGGCGCACCCGCGCCCAGCGTCACCGGCGCGACGTAGACGATCACTTCGTCGAGCAATCCCGCGTCGGCGAACTGACCGGCCAGATCTCCTCCCCCGACGATCCAGACGTTGCGGCTGCCCGCGGCGCTCACTAGCTCCCTGTGCACGGCTGGGACGTCCCTGCTCGTGAACTCGACGGCAGCATTCGGGACGACCGGCAGCCGCCGGTGCGTGAAGACCCAGCACGGGATGTCGTACGGCCACTTCCACTCCGCCGGATCCCTGCCGGCGAGCTCGTGGTCGAGGATCCACTCGTAGGTCGTCGAGCCCATTGCGAGAGCACCGACGCCGGCGCTGAACTCCCCGTAGTTCAACGGCCCGTCGCGATCCTGCTGGCGTGTGAACAGCCAGTCGAGCGAGTTGCTCGGGTCGGCGATGAAACCGTCGAGCGTGGTCGCCGTGTAGTACCGCGTCAAGGCCATGCTGCGGCTCCAAGCTACAGATTCGGACGTGTCCTCTCGCTCGCTCGCCGTTCGTCTAGAACACACAATCCACGAGAAGGAGGAGCCCGTGAAGTACCTGCTGCTGATCCACCAAGGCGACACGCCGACTCCGCACACGCCAGAGGCATGGGAAGCGCTCTCGGAAGACGAGCGCAACGCGGTCTACGCCGCGTACAAGGCGATCAACGAGACCCCCGGCGTGACTCCGGGCGTGCCGATGCAGCCGCCGGAGATGGCGACGACGGTGCGTGTGCAGAACGGCAAGACGCTGACCACCGACGGCCCGTTCGTCGCCGTGAAAGAGGCACTCGGCGGCTACTTCCTGTTCGAGGCGGACGACCTCGACGCCGCGATCGAGATGGCGTCGCGCGTGCCCGCTGCCGGCATGGGCGGTGCTGTCGAGGTACGACCGATCGTGGAGTACTAGCGATCCTCGACCAGATCTTTCGCGACGAGTGGGGCCGCGTTCTCGCCAACCTGATCGGCTTCCTCGGCGACTTCGAGCTCGCCGAGGAGGCTGCCCAGGATGCGTTCGCGATCGCCGCCGAGCGCTGGCGGCACGACGGCGTGCCGGCTAACCCACGCGCCTGGCTGGTGACGACGGCGCGGAACCGGGCGATCGACCGCATCCGCCGCGAGCGCACCCTCGCAACGAAGACCCGGCTGCTCGAGGTTCCCGAGGCCACGGAGGACGACGTGGACGAGACGACGATTCCCGACGAGCGACTCGAGCTGATCTTCACGTGCTGCCACCCGGCGCTCTCGCTCGACGCCCAGGTAGCACTCACGCTCCGGACGCTCGGCGGCCTGAGCGCCGAGGAGATCGCGCGGGCGTTCCTCGTACCGGACGAGACCATGGCCAAGCGGCTCGTTCGCGCGAAGCGAAAGATCAGGGTCTCGGGGATCCCCTTCCGCGTGCCTCCCGCACTCGAGCTTCCGGGTCGGCTCGGTGCCGTGCTGGCTGTCGTCTACCTGATCTTCAACGAGGGGTACGGCGGTCGCGGTGACCTGTCCGAGGAAGCGATCAGGCTCGGACGCGCACTCGCCGAGCTCATGCCCGACGAGCCGGAGGTGCACGGCCTCCTCGCGTTGATGCTCGTCAACGACGCCAGGCGCGACGCACGAGTCGCCGACGGCGCGATCGTTCTGCTCAAGGACCAGGATCGCTCGCTCTGGGACCTCGACCAGATTGCGGCCGGCCGAAAGACGCTCGACCGGGCGCTGGTGCTCGGCGATCGCGGCTCCTACGTCGTGCAGGCCGCGATCGCAGCACTCCACGTCCACGAGCCCCAGGACTGGCATCAGCTCGCCCTCCTCTACGACGAGCTCGCCCGTCTCACCGGCTCCTCGGTCGTGGAGCTCAACCGCGCCGCCGCAATCGCAGAGGCCGGCGATGTCGAGGCGGCGCTCGCTCTCGTGAACGAGCTCGACCTCGACGACTACCACTACCTGCACGCGACGCGCGCCGAGCTGCTGCGCCGGCTCGATCGTGTCGACGACGCTCGTGCCGCCTACGACCGGGCGCTCGCGCTCGTGCACTCGGACGCCGAGCGGCGCTTCCTCGAGCAGCGCCGGGCAGAGCTCCAGGGCTGAGCCCCCGTTCGACTCGGAGGGCTGCCGACGCCCCTATAGCCTCCCGGCATGACGGGCCTCGACGAGCTCTTCGAGCGCAACCGTGCCTGGGCGAAAGCCACCACGGCCGAAGACCCGCGCTTCTTCGCCGCCCTCGCCCGACGCCAGACGCCCGAGTTCCTGTGGATCGGCTGCTCCGACAGCCGCGTTCCGGCGAACCAGATCGTCGGGCTACCGCCGGGCGACGTGTTCGTCCATCGCAACGTCGCCAACGTGGTCGTGCACACCGACCTCAACTGCCTGTCCTCTCTGCAGTACGCCGTGGACGTGCTCGCGGTGCGGCACGTGATCGTGTGCGGTCACTACGGCTGCGGCGGGGTGGAAGCGGCCCTGGAGGGCACGCGACACGGGCTCGTCGACAACTGGCTCCGCCACGTCACGGATGTCGGCGAGAAGCACGCCGACGCGCTCGCGGCCCTGCCCGAAGAACGCCGGCTCGACCGGTTGTGCGAGCTCAACGTCGTCGAGCAGGCGCTGAACGTCTGCCAGACGACGATCGTCGTGGACGCGTGGACGCGCGGCCAGGAGCTGACCGTACACGGGCTCGTATACGGGCTCCACGACGGGTTGCTGCGCGACCTCGACGTGAGCACGTCCTCACTCGACGCGCACGGCTGAGAAGCCGAAGACCTCCGGTCGTTAGTCGTCCGCGCGCTGGACGACCTGGAAGCCCTTGTCGAGCTCGACCTCGACCTCGGTGCCGTCCTCCTTGCGGATCTCCACCTCGTAACCGGCGCCGTCGTCGTCGGACTCGACGGCGAGCACGGTTCCCCCACCGGTAGCGGCGAGCGCAGCCTCCGCCGCCTTGTCGGCGGCAGCGCCCGTCAGCGAGCCGTCGCTTTCGTCCTGTCCGCTGTCCCCGTCGTCCTTCGACTCCGCGGCCTCGTTCTCATCGCCGGCGTCGGCGTCAGAAGTGACAGCGGGGACCGGATCCTCGCCGCCGCCCGCCGACGCCAGCGCCAACCCACCCGAGAGCGCGACGAGGCCGAGGATGATCACGACGAGGACGAATGCTTTGCTTTTCAGGGTCACGTGTCTCCTTTCCGCCGGGCATGGAAACGCTAGCCCGCGACGCATGAAATCACGGTGAAATCGCCGTGTCCCTGCGTCGTCGCGCACGGCGTGGTGGCGCGTAGAGCGAAATCTGCTAGACGCGACCTCTGAACGTGTCGCAGCTCTGGGGCCCGGAGCCCTCGACGCCGCGCACGAACCAGCTCTGTCGCTGCTCCGCGGAGCCGTGCGTCCACGACTCGGGGGCCACACGTCCCTGCGTCCGCTCCTGAATCCGGTCGTCGCCGACGGCCGCAGCGGCATCGAGCGCGTCCGCGACATCCTGCCGCGTCAGGTCCTCGATGAAGCCCGTGTCGAGCGATCTCCCGACCCAGAGGCCGGCGTAGCAGTCCGCCTGAAGCTCGACGCGCACCTGGCCGCCCTGTGGGCCGGTGTCTCTATCGGCGCTCTGCAGGACGCCAGTGAGATTCTGGACGTGGTGCCCGTACTCATGGGCGAGGATGTATGCCTCGGCCAGCGGCCCACCCCGCGCGCCGAGCTGCGACTGGAGTTGGTCGAAGAAGCCGAGGTCGATGTAGACGTAGCGATCGCGCGGGCAGTAGAAAGGCCCCGTCGCGGGCGAGCCGACTCCACAGCCCGTCTGCATCGGCGCATCGAAGAAGCGGGTCCGCGTCGGCTCGTAGCCGCGCAGCGCCTTCGCCCAGTACGCCTGGACACTGTTGACGACCGCGACGATGCGGCAGTCCTCGCGCTCGTTTGCGTCGGCACCCGTCCGGCACTCGTCCGCGAGATCGGCGGGTGGTCCGCTCGGCCCCACGGTCTGGCCGGTCAGCGACCCGAGGTCTCCCAAGCCTCCGCCGCCGAGGAAGACGAAGGCAAGCACGACGACGAGGACGACGAGGCCACCGCCGCCGCCAAGCGTCATCGGGATGCCACCGGGCACCCGACCACCGCGGCCGCGGTAGTCCTCGACCTGCGAAGAGTCGAGCTTCGCGTCCTTCCGGAAGCGCATCACACGAATGTACCCACGCTCGTCCACCGCCGAACGCAGGGTGGGATTCTGGCGAGTCAGCCGCGAGCGCCGGCCGCGGCGAGGATCTCGGCAATCGCCGAGTGCCCGTTGAGACGGGCGAGCGCGCGCGGCGTCCTACCGTCCCCGTCGGCAAGGTTGACGTCCGCCCCGGCGGCGACGAGCAACCGAACGACCTCCGTATGGGCCTCTCCACCGTCTCCGAGGATGATCGCCTCGAGGAGCGCCGTCCAGCCGAGCCGGTTGACGTGATCGATGTCGATTTCCGTCTCGAGAAGGCGCCTCGTGATCTCCACGTGACCCCGATCCGCAGCGCGTATCAGGCCCGTCCCGTTGTAGCTGTCCTTGGCGTCGACGTCGGCTCCCGCCTCGAGTGTGAGGTCGAGCAGAGCGACGTCGTCCGTCACTTCGCTCGTCGCGATGAGGTACGCGCTCTGCTCGGTCGCGTCCTTCGCGTTCACGTCGGCGCCTGCCCCGATCAGCACTCGTACGACGTCGACGTGGTTTCCGTAGGCGGCCGCGACGGGCGCCGTGGCTCCGCCCTCGTCGGTCGCGGTCACACTCGCTCCCTGCTCGAGCAGCGAGCGCACGGTTTCGAGCTCGCCCGAGCGCGCCGCTCCGATCAACTGCCGATCGAGTGCCGGATCTGCGACGGACGTGTCCTCGCTGCCGCCGCAGGAAGCGGCAGCGAGGACGACAATGCTTGCGAGGACGATCCTCAAGCGCTACCCGGCTGCTGGGTCGAGCACCGGCTCGACGGCGAGCGCCTCCTGCTGCTGGAGGTCTCGCCCGCGCACCAGGAAGACCGACACGAGAACGCCGGCGAAAGCGATCGCCGCGCCGGCCCAGAACGCAGCCTGGAAGCCGTCGGTCAGCGCGACGGGCTGCTGTGCGCCCGTCTGCAACGCGTCGGTCGTGGTCGACACCGCGATCGTCGAGAGGATCGCGATCCCCACGGCCCCGCCGATCTGCTGGGACGTGTTGATGAGCCCCGACGCCAGCCCTGCCTCCTGGGGCTTCGTGCCTGCTACCGAAGCGATCGTGACGGGTACGTACGCGAACGGCATTCCGAGGCCGATGATGAGGAAGCCCGGGAAGAGATCGCTCCAGTACGACCCGTCCGCAGAGACTTGCGTGAAGTAAAGAAGGCCGACAGTCATCAGCGACATGCCGAAGACGAGCGCAGGCTTGACCCCCACCCGCGTCACCGTCGCGGCCGCGACGTTCGCCCAGATGATCGCCGTCCCGGCCACAGCCAGGTAGCCGACCCCCGTCTCGAGCGGCGACATGTCGAGCACCTGCTGCATGTACAGCGTGAGCATGAGGAACATGGAGTAGAGCGCGGTTCCCAGGACGAAGCCGACGATGTTCGCGGCGGTCAGCGTCTGCAGCCGAACGAAGATCGAGAGCGGCACCAGTGGATCGCGCTGCCTGTGCTCCCACGCGAGGAAGGCAAGGTGCAGGACGGCGGAGGCGGCGAAGACTGCGATCGTCTTCCCTGAGGTCCAACCCCAGCCGTGGCCCTGGGTGATGCCCAGCACGAGCAACACGAGAGCGGACGTGATCAGGACGGCACCGGGCACGTCGAAGCCCTGACCGTGCTTGTCGAGGCTCTCGGACAGGAGGAAGGGCGTCAGGATCAGCGCTGCGACTCCGACCGGGACGTTGACGAAGAAGATCCACTCCCAGGAGAGGAAGTCGGTCAGGATGCCGCCAAAGAGGACACCCGCAGCGGCGCCGACTCCGCCGACGGCGCCCCAGGCGCCGAGGGCGACGTTCCGCTCGCGGCCCTCGGCGAACATCGCCACCAGGATCGACAGGGCAGCAGGCGTCAGCGTTGCCGCGCCGAGCCCCTGGATAGCTCGGGCTCCGATGAGCGACGCCTCACTCCACGCGAGGCCGCAGAGCAGCGAGCCGACGGTGAAGACCGCCGTCCCGAACATGAAGACCCGCCGGCGCCCGAGGAGGTCGGCCGAACGTCCACCGAGCAGCAGGAACCCGCCGAAGACGAGTGCATAGGCGCTGATGACCCATTGCAGGTTCTCCTGCGAGAAGCCCAGGTCGAGTTGGATTGACGGCAGCGCGACGTTCACGATCGCGATGTCGAGGATGGTCATGAACTGAACCGAGAGGATGAGAGCGAGCGCGAACCACTTCTTCCGACCTGAGCTGACCACGATGGAGCCTCCCAAGAAGAATCAGAGTCTTTGGATGAGCGCGTGATGCTACATGAATCGACTTGCAATTTGCAAGTAGTAGCTTCCTATTCGCAAGCCAACACGCTATGATCCGACAACCGTGTCGCGGAGCTACAACCAGTACTGCCCGATCGCGTGCGCGCTCGACCTCGTCGGCGAGCGGTGGTCGCTGCTCGTCGTCCGCGAGCTCCTCGAACGCGGCGAGCTGCGCTACTCCGACCTTCTCGCGCGCCTCGACGGCTGCGGTACGAACATCCTCGCGGCGCGTCTCAAGCACCTCGAGGCCGGCGGCGTCCTCCGGCGGAGGCAGCTTCCTCCACCGGCGGCATCGACGGTCTACGAGCTGACCGAGTACGGCGAGGGACTGCGTCTCGTGATGCACCAGCTCGCACACTGGGGCGCTCGAGTCATGGGCCCCCCACGGAATGAGGATCTCGAACCGGGCTGGCTTGTCGGCGCACTGCAGACGGCCTTTCCGCCGGCCGTGACTGCCTCGCGGGTCGAATTCCGCATCGGCGAGGAGGTCGCCTCACTCGTAGACGGTGAGGCTCAGGCCGGCGCGATCGAGAATCCGGATCTCGTCGTGACCGGGGACGCGGCCGGCTTCTATCACCTCGTCGTCGACCGCGATCTCGACGCGGTCTCCGTGAGAGGCACCAGAACGAACCTCCGCTCCTTGCTCGCGGTGCTCCCGCCGCCCGCGCCACCGGCGGTCGTACCCGTCGACCTCGTGGCTCAGAGCCACAAGGTCGTCGCGTAGCCCGCTCAGCGCGCGCCGAAGTCGTCGAGCCGGCCGGTCTTCCCTCGAATCCCGACGCCGACGAAGCCGGGGCCGGTGTACGTGGAGTCCGTGACGCGACCGGCTCGTGTCCAGGTCGACCCGGCCTGTACCCAGCTCTCGAGTGCCGTTCCCGTCGCCCGCACGAGCAGCCGACTCCCCACGGCGACCTCCTGATTCACGGTCTGGAGCAGCGTGAGCGAGCCGTCGGTGATCCGGTAGATGGCGATCTGGTCGACAGCGCTCGACTGCGTGAAGAGGAGCATGTACCCGTCGACGGCCGACGACCCCGGCGTCTGCAGCCGCACGTACAGCCGAACTGCGTTCCCGTTGCCCGGGAGCGTGGTGATCGTCGCGTACGTCTCCGAGACGGGACCGAGCTGTGTGGGCTTCCACCAGGCAGTGGCCGTCGTCGATCGATCGCTCGCGAGGCGATTCGAGACGACCTTGAGACTGCGCTCGGAGCTCCCGAGAATGCCGTTGCCCCAGCGACCGCCGAACGAGAGCGGGTTCTCGTTGGCGCGATTGAACGTGTCGAGGAAGGGAAGCGGCTCGACGGGCGGGACGAGGTCGGTCGGCGTCGCCGAGGCCTCGTTGGAGAGCTGGCTCTCGCCGACGGCGTTGAGCGCGGACACCTTGTAGTAGTAGGGCTGGCCGTTGGTGAGCCCCGAGTCGAGGAAGCTCGTCACCACGCCGAGGTCGGGAGTGAGCGCGGTCGTCGGGTTGGGGCTCGTTCCTCGATAGACGCGATAGCCGGTGATTGTCGAGCCGCCGTCGGAGGAGGGCGTCGACCAGGTGAG
>JAIBJO010000051.1 GCA_020029615.1 Actinomycetota bacterium | reverse complement strand
GCAGGGCGGGCCGCTGAATCACGTGATTGCGGCCAAGGCGGCATGCTTCAGCATCGCCGCGACGGAGCCGTTTCGCGAGTATCAGAGAGCGGTTCGCGCGAACGCGGACGCGCTCGGAGAGGAACTGCAAGCCGGCGGTCTCGACGTGCTCACGGGTGGCACCGACACGCACCTCCTCCTCGTCGACCTGCGGCGCACGGAGTGGAGTGGGAAAGACGCGGAGGATCGCCTGGCAGAGGTAGGCATCACCGTCAATCGCAATACCGTCCCGTTCGACGAGAGACCGCCGACCGTGGCGTCGGGGTTCCGGGTCGGGACACCCGCGATGACGATGCGCGGTCTCGACGAGGACGACTTTCGTGAGGTCGGCCGGATCATGTGCGACGCGTTGCGCGCGGACGCCGACGTCGCGGCGCTGGCCGCCCGCAGCAGGGCGCTGGTCGAGCGCCGTCCTCTCTATCCGGGCCAGGCCGCGTTCCCGTCCTTTCTCGCCTTCGGCGAGAAAGGTTAGGAGATCCAGCCATGTCGAAGCAGGTCCTAACCACTTCTGGCACGGGAACCGTGACAGAAGTGGCCCACCCACTCGTCCAGCACAAGCTCGGGCTCCTGCGCGACGTCACGACCACCACGCAGATGTTCCGGCAGCTCGTGAACGAGCTCACGCTCCTGCTCACGTACGAAGCGACCAAGGATCTCGCCGACGAGGAGGTCGAGATCGAGACGCCGCTCGAGCACATGGCCGCGCGCCGGATCTCCGGCAAGAAGGTCGCCGTGTGCCCGATCCTCCGCGCCGGGATGGGGATGCTCGACGCAGTGCTCTCTCTCGTTCCCGGTGCGCGTGTCGGCTTCATCGGCCTCTTCCGCGACGAGGAGACGCTCGAGCCGGTCGAGTACTACGTGAAGCTGCCGGGTGACATCGCCGACCGCGACGTCATCCTCCTCGACCCGATGCTCGCCACCGGGAACTCGACCGCCGCCGCGGTCGAGACGGTCAAGCGCGCGGGGGCGACCTCGGTGCGCCTCATCGCGTTGATCGCCGCACCCGAGGGGATCGAGCGCGTTCACCGCGAGCATCCCGACGTGCACATCGTCGTCGCCTCGGTCGATCGCGGCCTCAACGAGAAGGGCTACATCCTCCCGGGCCTCGGGGATGCAGGCGACCGGCTGTACGGAACGAAGTAGCGGAGCGACGTGTTCGACGAGCTGCGGGCGACGCCGGAGGTCCTGTACGGAGCGGTCATCGCGTTCGTCATCGTCGTGCTCCTGACTCCGGCAGTCGGTGGCATGGCCCGTCTGCTCGGTGCCGTCGACCGACCGGACGCTCGGCGGCTCAACCGCCGTCCTATCCCGAGGTTGGGCGGGCTTGCGATCTTCCTCGGGATCCTCGTCCCGGCGCTCGCGTTCCTCGATCTCTCGGGGGAGAGCCGTGGCGTGCTGCTGGGCGCGGCCGTGGCGACGGTCGTCGGCGCGGTCGACGACTTCCGTGGGCTTTCACCGCCCGTGAAGCTCGCAGGGCAGTTCGTCGCCGCGTCGATCCCGCCCATGTTCGGCGTCTGGATCGACCATTTCACGTTCCCGTTCCTCGGTGTCGTCGACCTCCCGGCCTGGATCGGCGTGCCGCTCTCGATGCTGTTCATCATCGCCGTGATGAACATGGTCAACTTCCTCGACGGGCTCGACGGCCTCGCTGCCGGTGTTTGCGGGATAGCCGGCGTCACGTATGCGATCCTGGCGCTCTCGCTCGGCAAGGCCGATCCGGCGATCCTCGCGGCTATCGTGGCCGGCGCCTGCCTCGGGTTTCTCCGCCACAACTTCTTCCCGGCCCGGATCTTCATGGGCGACTCGGGCGCGCTCTGCCTCGGGTTCATTCTCGCGGCGGTGTCGATTCAGGGGCTGCTGAAGACCGCGTCCACCGTGGTGCTCCTGCTTCCGTTGCTCGTGCTCGCCGTGCCGATCATCGACACGTCGTTCGTGGTCGCTCGGCGGTTGAAGCACAACCGGCCGATCTACGCCGCTGATCGGAGTCACCTGCATCACCGGTTCCTCAACATCGGGTTCTCGCAGCGTCGTGCGGCGGTGACGATGTGGCTGTGGTGCGCGAGCCTGGCGGGTGCGGCGCTCGCGACGCGTTTCGTTCCGTTTCGCGAGGGTGGCGATTGGCACCCGCTGGAGACGATCACCGTGATCGCGATCGGCCTCTGCGCGCTCGCGTTCTCGGTCTACGTCGTGTACCTGCTCGAGATCGTGAAGCTCGCGAACCCGCGCGTGCGGCGGCGCGACCGGGAGCAGGACGAAGCCGCGTCGCGCGAACGCATGACCGCCTGACGACGATGGGACGAAGGAACGCCTGAACCGCACGCCGTCCGCCTGAGGCAGGCCACCTGATCGTCACCAACCACGACGGCCCCGCGACGCTCGACGGGGCCCACATGCAGCGAGCGTCGTTTCCCAAGTTACAAGTTGCAACGAGGCGGCCCTCGCCTCAGTGGAGGCGGCTCAGATCGTCGACGGGGCGATGGTAGAGGGCGACATCGATGAGCGTTGCACGGGTTTCACGGCGCCTCGCCCGCTGCCGTCGCGCATCGTGGATCAGGAGACGAACGCACTCGTAGCTCGGGCGCGGAATGTCGAGTTCGGCAGCGTGTTCTCGGCACCTGCGATACGTCTCCGCGATCGGCATCGACCGGTCGTCGAGCCGAACGATCGCTTCCAGGAGGTGCCGATCGAGGCGCGGGGCAGCGGTGTACATACTTCGAGCGTGCCGGCTCGAGGTTCACGCCTGTGCGCCAACATCGAGCCGAACTGAGCCCAAGTTACAAGTTGTTACAAGGCTTCCTGCGCCCTCGTGGTGCTGTCGGGTGCGGCGACTACGCGGCGCTGACGCGGTCGACGAACTCGGCCAGCACCGCATTGAATCGAGGGTGCTGCTGCACGACGTGGCCGTAGCCGGGGAGGACGACCCGCTCGCCCGGCAGCTCTCGTTCCAGCACGTCGCAGATCGCGTCGAACGCCGGATGATGCGCTCCCGACGCGACGAGCTTCGGGAATGCCGCGGCTGCCAGCCGATCGAGGGGGATCTCCGCCTCCCACGGGCCGCGCTCGACCATCAGGGCCTGCGCTCCCTGCTCGAGCTCGGCCGGAAGGGGAGACGGCAGCTCGAGCTGCGACCCTACGGCGCGCAGGAACCTGCGGAGGAACTCACCAGGTTCGGCTCCCGCCCCCGATGCGTACAGCTCGGCGCCACTTGCCGCGAAGGAATCGACAGCAGGCATGCCGGCCGCGACAGCCGTCGCTGGAGGCTCGACCACCGTCAGCGATCGGAGGAGCTCCGGCCGCTCGGCTGCCGCGAGCAGCGAGATCACGCCGCCGTAGGAGTGCCCGACGAGGTGATCCCCGGGCTCGAGCAGATTCGCCACGAGCACCGCGTCCGCCTCGAAGTCGACGCGCTCGACCGGCGGGTTGGGCGGGAAGCCGGGGCGCTCGACGACATGGAGCCGGAAGCTGTCGGCAAGCGAGCGCTGGCCCGCCCAGGTCGCGCGCCCGCCGACGACGCTCCCGTGGACGAGGACGAGACGCTGCACGATCCGATCGTAGCTTGTTACTAACTTAGCCACTTTCCCCTTCCAGAGGGGAAAGTGGCTGTTACAAGCTCAGTGATATGCTCCGCGCGGGATGACGCCGGACGCGGCCTCCTCGCCTCACTCGCTCGCGACCGCTTCGGGGCTGTTGCTGGGCGCTCTTATCGCAGCCATGCTCATGGGAGCGCTCGTCGGCTGGCTGGTCGGAGCCGCCGGGATCGGGCTCCTCGTCGGCGCGCTTCTCGGGATACCTCTCGGCGTGCTGGTTGTGTATCAGGTCTACGGGCGAACGCGCTCATGAACGCCGGCATCTTCTCCACGCCTCGCTCGGTTCCGAGCCGGCTCGCGCCCACCGTCGCGGGAGGGCTCGTGATCGGCCTCGCCCTGCCGGTGTTCGCGGTCGCAGGCTGGCCGCTCGCGGGCTGGGCACTCGCCGCGGTCCTGTGGGTCGCGGCGGAGGTGTTCGCATTGGTACTGGCGCGCCTGCCTGGCGGCCCCGATAACCTCGCCGCCGCAGGAATGCGGGGCATCGGAACCACCTCTCGTGCACTCCTCGTCGGCATCCCGCTCGTGATCGTGACGGTGACCGACGAGACCGTCGGCGTCGCCGCCGCGATCCTGTACGCGGTCGCGTTCACGGTGGAGCTCGGCATCGGCCTCGCGACGTACTTCGGTGGCGAGGCAAAGGCATGAGGCGGCTCGCGCTCGCCTTGCTGGTCGCGATGCTCGTGCTGCCTGCGACGGCGCTCGCGCAGGAGCCCGTGCCCGCGGACACCAAGTTCGATCCATCGCACGAGTGGGAGCTCAAGACCTGGGGCCCCGAGCTCAAGATCGGCCCGATCGACATGTCGATCAACAAGGCCGTTGCGTACCTCCTCCTCGGGATGGTCGTGTCGATCCTCATCGGGATCGTCTTCATGCGCGTGAAGGTCGGTCGCGGCCCCAATCGCCGTCAGGCGCTCGGGGAGACGATCTACGACGTTGCTCAGGTTCAGGTCGCGGAGCAGGGGCTGCCCACCAAGGCGATCGGACGCTGGTTCCCGTACGTCGCGACGCTGATGATCTTCATCTGGGTCGTCAACATGATCGGCTTCATCCCGTTGCCGCTCTCGGACGAGCGGGTCACGATCGCTGGAGTCGAAGTCCCGACGCTGGCGATCTTCGCGGCGACTTCGACCCTGTCGGTGACGCTCGCACTCGCCCTAATGACGTTCACGTTCACGCACGTCGAGGGCATTCGCGCGAACGGATCCTGGAACTACTTCCGAAGCTGGATCCCCGACGTGCCGAAGGCGATGCTGCCGTTGATCATCCCGCTCGAGATCCTCGGCCAGTTCATGCGCCTCATCAGCCTCTCCGTCCGGCTCTACGCGAACATGCTGGCCGGGCACATGCTGATCCTCACGTTCATCGGGCTCATCTTCGTCCTCGAGAACGTCTTTCTCGCCATCGTCGCGATCCCCGCAGCAACCGTCTTCTACCTCTTCGAGGTCGTGATCGTCGTCTCCATCCAGGCCTACATCTTCGCCGCCCTGTCCGCCATCTACATCGGCTCGGCCATCGAGCCGGAGCACTGAGCCAAAGGAGGAGTACCCGCAATGCTTTCCTCGTTCATCTTCCTCGCCGCCGCCGAAGACGGCGCCGACGCCGGCAAGGCGATCGCCCTTGCGCTCGGCATCGGTCTCGGCTCGCTCGGTGCCGGAATCGGCATCGGCAACATCTTCGGCTCGATGATCCAGGCCGTCGCCCGCCAGCCCGAGCTCCGCGGCGAGCTCCAGGGCATCCAGTGGCTGGGCTTCGCGCTGACGGAAGCGGTCGTCTTCTACGGCCTCATCGGCGGCCTTCTCGCTTACGTCCTCGTCTGAGTCATGCCGTCCTTCCTCCTTGCCGCAGAAGAGAGCTCCGGGGGCCTGATCGACGTCGTTCCCGGCTTGATGATCTGGACGCTGATCTGCTTCGCGATCACGTTCTTCGTCCTGCGGAGATTCGCGTTCGGTCCGATCCAGAAGACGATCGACGAGCGGCGCGACCGGATCCGCGCAGCCGTCGACGAAGCGGACAAGGCGCGCGACGAGGCGCGCGAGCTCCTCGAGCAGCATCGCCAGCTCATCGCGGAGGCGAAGGGTGATGCCGCCGACATCCTCGCGGATGCTCGCAAGGTAGCCGACGCTCAGATCGAGCGCGTGAAGGGAGAGGCGGATGCCGAGCGTGAGCGCCGGCTCGAGGAAACGCGTCGCCAGATCGATGCGGAGACGAAGCGCTCGCTCGACATGATCCGAGCTGAGGTAGCCGACCTGACGCTCGAGGCCACGGCGCGGGTAACCGGGAAGGTCCTCGACGCCGAGGATCAACGCCGGCTGATCGACGAGGCGATCTCCGAGCTGGACTTCTCGGCGCTGGAGAGGGACTCCGGCTAAAAAGTGCTCCCTCAGGCAATGTCATCCGAGTTCCTGCGGGCTGCAAAGCTGCGCCATGCGGCGTCCTCGGTCGCGCCCATATATCAATATGGACACTCCCTGCGTCCTTGCCTGGCTTGCTTTTCGCCCGCAGGAACGCGGCAACATCACCAGAGGGAGCACTGATGGCCGTCGCCCAGCGCCTGTACGCCCGCGCCCTCTTCGAGGCCGCACACGACACCGGACGGCTCGAAGCCGTCTCGGCCGAGCTCGCTGCCGTCGCGACGGCTCTCGACGAAGTTCCCGAGCTCCGATCCTTCCTGCGGAATCCGCAGGTCGAGCCGTCAGGCAAGGCCGCAGTCCTCGAGCAGGTCACCGCAGGCGCCGACGAGCTCGTGACCAACTTCGTCCGGCTGGTGGCGGAGAAGGGGCGAGGAGGTGAGCTCGCCGAGATGAGCGCCGAGCTCGAAGACCTGGTCGCGCGCTCCCAGAACCGCCTCACCGTCGAGCTCACGACCTCGTACGAGCTCGCCGACGACGAGGCGCAGTCGATCGTGCAGACCATCGAGAAGGCGTCGGGCCGCAAGGTCGATGCAGTCCGCACCGTCGATCCGAGCCTGATCGGCGGGATCGTCCTCCAGATCGGCTCGCACCGCGCAGACGGGAGCGTCCGCGGACGACTCGAGCGGCTCAGACACGAACTCACCGCAGGGGGATTGGCGTAAGCCAGTCCCCGACTCCAAGCTCACGCCGGGGGTCTGGCTTAAGCCAGACCCCCGGTTCCACGCCACAAGGAGCCCGCATGAAGCTACGCCCCGAAGAGATCACCGCGATCCTCAAGGACCGCATCCGAGAGTTCGACGTCGAGACCGACCTGAGCGAAGTCGGCACCGTGCTCCAGGTCGGAGACGGGATTGCGCGAATCCACGGCCTCGAGAACTGCGTTGCGCTCGAGCGGCTCGAGCTCGAGCACGGCGTGACCGGCATCGCGTTCAACCTCGAGGAGGACAACGTCGGCACGGCGCTCTTCGGTGAGTGGCAGCACGTGAAGGAGGGCGAGCCCGTGCGCCGCACAGGCGAGGTGATGAGCGTCCCGGTCGGTCCCGGCCTCCTCGGCCGCGTCGTCGACCCGCTCGGCAACCCGCTCGACGGTCTGGGCCCCATCGAGGTGACCGAGCGACGTCCGCTCGAGTTCAAGGCCCCGGGCGTGATCAGCAGGCAGCCCGTGAAGGAGCCGATGTACACGGGGCTCAAGGCGATCGACTCGATGACTGCCATCGGTCGCGGCCAGCGCGAGCTGATCATCGGTGACCGCTCGACCGGGAAGACGGCGGTCGCGATCGACACGATCCTGAATCAGCGCGGGGGAGACCTCGTCTGCATCTACGTGGCGGTGGGGCAGAAGGGCTCGACGGTCGCACAGGTGGTCGAGCGGCTGCGCGATGCAGGCGCCATGGAGTACACGATCGTCGTCTCGGCACCCGCCCAGGAGGCGGCGCCGATCAAGTGGATGGCCCCGTTCGCCGGATGTGCGATGGGCGAGTACTTCCTGTACTCGGGGCAGCACGCGCTCTGCATCTACGACGACCTCTCCAAGCATGCCGACTCGTACCGGCAGCTCTCGCTCCTGCTCCGCCGGCCTCCGGGTCGCGAGGCGTTCCCGGGGGACGTCTTCTACCTCCACTCGCGTCTGCTCGAGCGTGCGTGCAAGCTCTCGGACAGCCTCGGTGGCGGGTCGCTCACCGCGCTTCCGATCATCGAGACGCAGGCCGGGGACATCGCCGCGTACATCCCGACGAACGTCATCTCGATCACGGACGGCCAGATCTTCCTCGAGTCGAGCCTCTTCTTCTCGGGCGTGCGGCCGGCGATCAACGTCGGCACCTCGGTCTCGCGGGTCGGCGGCAACGCGCAGACGAAGGCGATGAAGAAGGTCGCAGGCCGGCTGCGCCTCGACCTGGCCCAGTACCGCGAGCTCGAGGCGTTCGCGCAGTTCGGCTCCGAGCTCGACACCGCCACCCAGAACGCGCTCGCACGCGGCGAGCGGATGGTCGCGACGCTGAACCAGCCGCAGTACCAACCGTGGGCGGCCGAGGAGCAGGTCGTCGCGATCTATGCGGGGATCAACGGCTGGCTCGACAAGGTGCCGGTCGGGCAGGTGCCGCGCTTCCACGACGAGCTCCGCGAGCACCTGCGCACCGAAGGCACCATCTTCGAGGAGATTCGCTCCACGGGAGACCTCTCCGACGAGGTCGCGGCAAGACTCGAAACCGAGCTCGGGCGCTTCGCGCACGGGTTCAACGTGGAAGAGGAAAAGGGACTCGCCGGCTAGCGCCGCGAGCCCTGATGGGAAACCGTGGCTACGGTCCAGGACCTCAAGCGACGCATCACTTCCGTTCGCAACACGCGGAAGATCACGCGTGCGATGGAGCTCGTAGCTGCTGCGAAGCTTCGCCGAGCCGAGCTTCGGATCACGGCGCTACGGCCGTACGCGGAGACGATGAACGAGCTGATCGCGGGCGTCGGCAGGGCCTCGGCCTCGGTCCGGCTTCCACTCCTCGAGCAGCGGGAGAGCGTGGAGGCGGTCGCGATCGTCCCCCTGACCGGCGACCGCGGGCTCGCCGGCGCGTTCAACGCCCAGATCGTGCGACGCGCCTTCGTGCTGGAGCGCACGCTTCTGGCCGAGGGCAAAGGCGTTCGCTGGGTCGCCGTCGGCAAGAAGGGGCGCTCGACGCTCGTGTTCAGGCGTCGCGAGCTCGCAGGCTCGTACCTGGGGTTCACGGACCAGCCTGCGTACGCAGACGCGCAGGCGATCGCCCACCGCTGCGCCGAGCTGTTCACGTCGGGCGAGGTGGATCGCGTCGTGCTCGTCTACAACACGTTCATCTCGGCGCTCACACAGCGCGTGACCGAGCAGGACATCCTTCCCATCTCACCCGACATCCTCGAGACGGACGAGGACGAGCGCGCCGCGGACACGCTGCGCGGCGACTTCATCTTCGAGCCCGAGCCCGAAGAGATCATGCAGCGGCTGCTCCCCGTGTACCTCGAGACGCAGGTGTATCGGGCGCTGCTCGAGTCGACGGCGTCCGAGCAGGGAGCGCGGATGACTGCGATGCGCAATGCCTCGAAGAACGCGGGAGAGATCATCGACTCGCTCACACTGCGGATGAATCGCGCACGGCAGGCCGAGATCACGCAGGAGATCCTCGAAGTGGTCGCCGGCGCCGAAGCGCTGATGTAGAGGCTTGATGTGGGTTAAAGGCACGCACGGATGGGGGCCTGCACACGGCGCATCGCCGCCGTCTCGGTCGGCGTCCAGGCTTCAAGCCTGAACGCCGACCGATCCGCCACCGCTGCTTGGTGCATGCCCTCCCCGCACGCACCCCCAACCCACATCAAGCCTCCAGCGGCTAACAACCGCGGGGTTGGGGCGTAGAAGTATCTGATGCGCGTATGACGGGCCCGATACGCAACGCATCCGCAGATACCATCGCACAGATGGAGGCGGTTCCTTCCCAAAGCCGGAGCGAGCCCGAGCGGTTCGCGAGGGCGAGCGAGATCTCGGATCGATTCGTCGACAACGTCGAGACGATCGTCTACGGGAAGCGCGACGAGATCAAGCTCGTCCTGACCGCTCTCATGTGCGGGGGGCACGTGCTCCTCGAGGACGTGCCGGGCACCGCGAAGACGATGCTCGCACGTGCGATCGCCCGGACCATCGAGGGCGCGACTGCATCGCGTATCCAGTGCACGCCGGATCTGCAGCCGACCGACGTCACGGGTCTCTCCGTCTTCGACCAGAAGACCCGAGACTTCGAGTTCCGCCCCGGGCCGATCTTCACGAACGTCATCCTCGTGGACGAGATCAACCGGGCGACGCCGAAGACGCAGTCCGCCCTTCTCGAAGCGATGGCCGAGAGTCAGGTGACCGTCGACGGCGTGTCGAGGGAGCTTCCCTCCCCGTTCCTGCTGCTCGCGACGGAGAACCCGATCGAGTACGAAGGGACGTTCCCGCTCCCGGAGGCGCAGCTCGACAGGTTCTTCCTACGGACTGCGCTCGGGTACCCCGGCTTTGACGACGAGCTGCGCATTCTCGAGGAACAGCGCTTCAGCCACCCGTTGGACGACCTCGGGCCGGTGGTCGACCTGGACGACGTGCAAGAGCTCCGCGAGGCCGCTCAGCACGTGTACGTCGACAACGTGCTCCATCGCTGGGTCGTCGAGCTCGTGCGGGCGACACGCGGCCAGGACGCGGTCGTGATCGGCAGCTCGGTTCGGGGCAGCCTCGCGCTCGAGCGTGCGGCGCGCGCCTGGGCTCTCCTCCACGGCCGTGGGTACGTGATGCCCGACGACATCGAGCACCTGTTCGTCCCGGTCCTCGTCCACCGGGTCGTGTTCACGCCGAGCTTCGTCGCGAAGGCCCGCACCTCGGGCTGGGAGGAGGCGATCGAGGAGTTCCGGCTCGACTGCCTCGCGATGGCGCCGCGTCCCGGGTCCGAGACGGATCCGCTCTTCGTGCCCTCAGCACCCGTGTAGGCGGTCGTCATGGCCGACGCTCGGCTGACCTTCACGCTCGTTCCGCGCCGGCGCGTGATCGGGCTCACCTTCGGCACCGTGCGGAGTCTCCGTAGGGGCGCGGGCTCGGACGTTGCCGGATCGAGGCCGTATCGCCCTGGCGACGACATGGACGCGATCGACTGGGCAGCGTCGGCTCGACTGTCGACGGCCCGGAACAACGACGAGTTCCTCGTACGCGAGCGTTTTGCAGAGGAGGCACCGAAGGTCGTGATCGTCTGTGATCGCCGCTCGAGCATGGCGCACTATTCATCCCCGTTTCCCTGGCTCGACAAGCCGCTGGCCATGCGTCACGTCGTCGAGTTGATCCTTGCGAGCGCGGGCGCAGCGGGCGGTTTCGTCGGCTACCTCGACTACGCGGACGGCGAGCCCCACTGGCGTCAACCGAAGGGCGAGCGGAAGATGATCGAGATTCGTGATCACCGCCTGACGTCCTCCGAGTTCAACGGCCCATCCGACTGGCTCGAGCGGTCGATCGCGCATCTCGCGGCGCACCCACGTGCCGTCAGCGCGGGCACGTTCGTTTTCGTGCTCTCCGATTTCATCCCGGCGTCGTCTAAAGAGATGTGGTTGACCGCGGCCGAGCACCGTTGGGACATCGTCCCCGTGGTGATTCAGGACCCGACCTGGGAGCAGAGCTTCCCCGACGTCAGCGGGATCGTCGTCTCGCTCCGCGACCCACGTACGGGGCGCGTCGTGCCTGTCAGGCTGCGAGCGGACGAGGCGGCGGCGCGGAGGGCGGCGAACGAGGAGCGCACGCGGGAGTTGCTCGAGACATTCCGGGTGATCGACGTCGACCCGGTCCTCGTATCCTCGAGCGACCCGGCCGAGGTCCTCGCGCCGTTTCTCGCCTGGAGCGACCTGCGCCGGACGCGGCGCGTCCTCGGAGCGTAGGGCGGTGAGCTCGAGGGCGTTCATACGGGTGGCTCTCGTCCTCATCGCCGTGCTCGGCATCCTCGTGGTGGCGGTGTCGACCCGGGGCCGCTGGCACGACGCGGGGCAAGGCTCGGTCGCCGAGGGCGAGCCTGCAGTACGGGCTCGTACCGATATCACTCCGCGGATCGTGCTCTTCGGTGACACCGTGACCGCGCTCGTCGAGGTGACGCTCGCTCGCGACCGCGTAGATCCGGATTCCGTCCGTGTACAAACCGATTTCGCGCCCTGGAGGCCGCTCGGAGAGCCCCAGCACGCCAGGACGGACGGCGAGTCGACGACGTCGCTCCGGACGTCGTATCTGCTGCGGTGCGTGACGAACAGGTGCATATCGGACGATGCGGCCGCCGTACAGAACGACACCGAGGTTCTGGTCTTCGAGCAGGCCAAGGTGACGTACACGGACGCGGCGGACGCGAGCCGCGTCTCACTGGAGGTGCCGTGGCCGCGACTCACCGTCGGCGCCCGGTTCTCGGCGAGAGACGCCCTCAGCGCCGGCGCATCCACGTCCGGGTGGCGGGTGGACCTGCTCTCGCTCCCGGCATTCAGCTACCGCCTGACTCCAGGCCTCCTCCTTGCTTTGCTCCTCGCCGCGGGCATCGTGCTTGCGATCGTCGGTGGCGTGTTCGTTCGCCTCGCTCGGCGGAGGCGCGGCGCACCGCCTGCTCGTGTGGACGCCACCGAGCCGCCGACGGCGGGGGTGACGCCACTCGACCGGGCTCTAGCGCTGCTCGAGGACTCGACGCGGGTGGACGGCGCGGCCGACCAGAGGCGTGCGCTCGAGCTCGTCGCCGCAGCGCTCGAGGGGCGTGGTGATCCGAGGCTCGCGCGCGAATCTCGGACGCTTGCCTGGTCGGAGCCGATTCCGAACATTCGGGAGACGAACGGAGTGGCCGCCCGGGCTCGCCCAGCACTCGGCAAGGAGCTGCACGAGCATGTGGCATAGGGCGCCCGCCGTCTACAGCCACGACGCGGAGACACTGCGGGCGGTCTCGCTTCGAACACGCCTCCTCTCGGTGCTGATCGCCCTCGGCGCGGTGACGCTGCTCGTCATCGCGACCGCGTCGGCACGCGGGCTCAACACCGGGCCGCCGAGGCTCCTCTCGGGACAGGCCGGGATTCTCGTCATCGATCTCTCGGCGAGCATCGGCGAGGATGACTACGAGGGCATCCGTCGCACCGTGCGACGACTGATCGACGAGGACGCATCCGTGGGCCTCGTGGTCTTCTCGGACGTGGGCTACGAGCTTCTACCACCGGGAACGCCGGCCTCGGAGCTTCGGCCGCTCCTGCGCCTCCTCGTCCCACGCCGCCCGACCCTCGACGACGCAGGGCTCCCGGTCAACCCGTGGGCTCAGAGCTTCCGGGCAGGAACGCGGATCTCGACGGCACTCGCGCTCGCCCGGGACGTCCTCGTCCGAGACAAGGTGAAGAACGGCTTCATCCTGCTTGCCAGCGACCTCGTGACCGCCCCCCAGGACGTTCCGGATCTTGCCCGGACGCTCAACGAGCTGCGCCGGCAGTCCATTCCGATCCGGGTCGTGGCGCTCTCGCCGTTGAGGGACGGTCGTGCAGTGTTCGAGGGGCTGCTGGGCAAGAGCGCCCTCATCGAGCCCTCGCAATTGCGTAACCCCCAGCCGGTCTGGGAGAAGCGCCGGGTGGAGCTCCCGATGGAGTTCCTCGTCCTCGGAGGCCTTCTCTTCGGCGTGCTCGCCGCCCACGAGCGGTTCGCCGGGCGCCTCGGCCTGCCGTATCCGCGGAGGACGCACGCGTGAGGCGGTGGCTCGTCATCGGGGCTGCAGTCTGCTTCGCGCTGGCCACGCTGCTCGTGGTCCTCGCCGCCGACGTCTCGCGCTCGCGCGCCGCTTTGACGGCAGACGACGCTCGGTACCGGGCAACTCCCGAAGCCGCCGACCTCTGGAATCGCGAAAAGCTCGTTCCCCTCGCAGCGGTGCGGAGCATCCTCGGCGTCGACGACGATCTGGAGTTCCGGCAGGCCGTGCGCGCCCTACGGCTTGCGAAACTCGAGGAGCCGACCACTTCCGACACGAACGTGCTGCTTCAACGTGCGGAGGCTCGGGAACGACTCGAGGCCATAGCTGCCGGCAGCGCGGATCCCGCGCGCCGCTCGAGAGCGATGACTCTTCTCGGCGTGCTCCTCCTCGCCACGCCGGTTCCGGATGCCCAGGAACAGCTGGCGGCGCTCAAGGCGGCGATCACGAACCTCCAGGACGCGATCGCACTGGATTCGACCAACAGCGACGCCAAGTTCAACCTCGAGTTCGCTCTGCGGCAAAGGCGTGGAGGTCTCAGCGCAAGCGGCTCCGCGGCGCCCAATCCTTCATCGAGCTCGAGCACCACGAGGGGCGCTGCGACTGGCCCTCCCGGCAGCGGCTACTGAGAGCCGCATGAACGGCATCGGCCCTCGATGACCATCGACTTTCTCACGCCCACGGGCGGGCTGATCGCTCTCGCCGTCGTCCTCCCGATCGCGGCGTTTCTCACCATTTCGCGACGTGCCGCTCGCATGCGGCGAGACCTCGGGCTTCCCGAGCCGCCGCTGCGCTCGCGTCTTTTCCCTCTCGTCGCAGTCGTCGTGCTCGCAGGGCTCCTGGGTTTGGCCGCGACGCAGCCGCTTCTCGAGCGCCAGACGACTCGCCGCGTACGCTCCGACGCCGAGGTGGTCATGGTCGTCGACGTCTCGCGTTCGATGCTCGCGCGGCAAGGTCTCACCGGGCCGGCGCGACTCGAGCGAGCCAAGGAGGCGGCCGCCCGGTTGCGGACGTCTCTTCCCGGCGTGCCGGTCGGGATCGCCTCATTGACGAACAGGGTGCTGCCGCACCTGTTTCCGACCGCGGACGAGGCGGTGTTCCGAGCGACGCTCGAACGTGCGATCGACATCGAGCGGCCCCCGCCGGGCTCGAGCTTCTTTCCGGTCGACCAACTGAGTCTCAGCAATGCGACCAACCTCGACTCGCTCGCCGCAGTCGCTACCCAGCGCTTCTATTCGGAGACCGGCCGCCGCCGGCTCCTCGTCGTCCTCACCGACGGCGAAAGCGCGCGCGTCTCTGCATCCGACGTCGGACGACGTCTTCGAGGCGCGGACATCGAGACCGTGTTCGTCCAGTTCTGGGATCCCGACGAACGTGTGTACAGCGACGGCAGGCCCGAGCCGGAATACAGGCCGAACCCGGCCGCGCGCTCGATACTCGACCGGCTCGCAGCGGCTACCCGGGGCAGTGTCTTCGACGAAAGCGGGCTCGGGGCGGCCGAACGGAAGGCTCGTGAGGTCGTCGGCGACGGGCCGGTTCGTGTCGAGGCGGCTGAAAGTCGGCGCCCGCTCGCGCTCGCTCCCTATCTCGCTGCCGCCGCGTTCGTGCCGCTGGCTCTCCTGCTCTGGCGCAGAGACCGCTGACGACAGCACCTTCGATCTCCATCGACGTGTCCCCATGACGGGAGAGCGCGTGGCATTCGAGCGTGCGGTGGCCGCGTACCAGCTGACCGATCTCGTGCCTCCCGACGAGGCGCTTGCGGTGGGAGCGGCGTCGCTCGATCGGACCGGGCTCTTTCTCGTCGGCGAGCCCCATGGGGTGGCGGAGACCCCTCTCGCGATCCTCGGGATCGCGCGACGCCTCGGAGTTCGCGCGCTCGCCTTCGAATGGTCCTACGACGAGCTCGACGAAGTCGTGCAGCCGGTGCGCTCGACCGGCGCGATCGCCTCGGACGTTCTCTGGAGCCTTGCACCGTCGGCCGAGGTCTTCTCCGGCGACGGCCGCTTCACGGCCGG
>JAIBJO010000050.1 GCA_020029615.1 Actinomycetota bacterium | reverse complement strand
GAGGCCGGTCACGCCGTCCTCCACAGCGTCGACCAGACCCCCGACCGAGCAGGCAACCACGGGCCGGCCGTAGGCCATCGCCTCGCGTGCGACGACACCGTAGCCCTCCCGTCGGGACGGGCACACGACGACCGCAGCCCGCTCGTAGTACGGGCCGAGCTCGCGGGGAGAAACGAAGCCCACGGCATCCGGGACGCGATCGCGAAGAGGACCGTCGCCCACCACGACGAGCGGAAGGCCCGCGGCCGCGCTGACGAGCTCGAGGATGCCCTTCTCCTCGGAGAGCCGGCCCACGAAGAGCGCGTGCGGGGGATCTGCGGGGGGGCCGACCCCGTTCGGAATCGAGACTCCACCGGGAACCACCAGCACCTCGCGTGCGCCGAGGTCGCACGCAGCTCGCGCGAGCGCCTCGGAGGGGCACAGGACGAGCCGAGCCCGGCGCAGCACACGACGCGCGAGCCACGGCACCCGAGACGCGAGCTCGACGTCGGTACCCCAGAGCTGGACGACGAACGGCGTTCGCGTCGCAATGGCCGGAAAAGCGGAAGGAAGCCAGTGGGCGTGTACGACGTCGGCGCTCCGCGCCGCTCTCCGGGCAGCTCGTGCGAACGAGACGAGGAAGAGCGGCACCGCGAGCACGAGCCAGGGACGCCGCTTGAGGTTCCCGACGATCCCGTGGCCGTACGCGAGACCGTAGTCTCGGAACGAGGCAGGCGAGACGACGTCGACGTCGATCCCCGCTCGGCGCAGATGCTCGACCGCGTCACGTACGAAAGCTCCCGCGACATCGTCGGGCCCGCGCGGGTACGACGTCGTGAGGACGACGACCTTCATTCACGCCGCCGCCGTCCGAAGACGACAGGAAGCGCGGCCGCGAGCGTGGCGAAGACGTAGAAGTAGTAGAAGGTCATCGTGAGATAGAAGACGTTCGCGACGAGCGTCGCCACCAGTGCCGCTGTCATGCCCCACGCGAGCGGGCGTACGCGCGCGGCGAGCGGGTCGCGTGCGGCCGAGAGCGCTCGCCCGATCCGTCGCGCCGCGCCCAGCCGGCGAAACAGCCAAACGACGAACGCAGCGAAGAGCGCGGCCCCGACGATCCCGGTCTCGACGATCGTCGCGACGTAGAACGAGTGCGGCCCGAAGTCCGGTCGACCCGTGACGAACTCGTAGTAGACGGCGAAGTTGTTGAGACCGAGCCCGAGGAACGGGTTGGACGAGATGATGTCCGGGACGAACCCGTACACCTCGAAATGCGGCGAGGCAGCTCCTCGGCTCGTGTTGGTCCGGGCACGGAGCACCGTGAGGAAGAAGTCGAGCCGCGCGAGGACGACCGCACCCACGACGACGGCCACCGCAGCAAGCGGGACCAGGAAGGCGGGTCGACGTAGGTGGCGCCGATACGGGAGCGCGAGAACGAGGGCACCGCACGCGAGCCCGAGGAGCGCGCTGCGCGAAAGCGTGGCGAGGAGGACGACCAGCAGGAAGCCGAGGAGCACGGCGAGCGGTGTCTTGAGTCGATGTCCCGGCTCGAGCCGGAGGTAGAGCGGTGTCAGCACGAGCAGCGGGACGAGAAGCTCGATCCCGAGATGGTTCGGATCGCCCGTGAGGGCGTTCGGGCGGAACACCTCCTGCGTCCCGCCGACGGCGCCGAAGACGTTGATCCCGGTCTGCCGGGACGTGATCGGCTCGATGAGCAGCTCGTCGAGATTCGTCCCCGCTACCTCGGCGAGCAGCAGCTGGACGACGCCGTACGCCGCGTTGAGCGCGATGCCCCCGAGAAACGCCGCCAGCGCGTACCAGTAGAAGCGAATGCTCCGCCGCGCGAGCAGCGCCACTCCCGCGACGAGGAACCCGAAGTGAAGGACGAACTTCACCATCCCCTTCGCCCACTGCGCGAGCGCCTGCCCCGTATCGAGGTTGTAGAAGCCGGCGATGTACACGAGCGCGAACGCGAGGAGAAACGCGAGTGCGACGGCAGACGTCGTGGTGAGGCGAGCGTCTGCGTGCTCGAACCGGTCCCAGACGAACAGGACGAGGAAGACCGAGGTCAGTACGTCGGAGAGCGTCAGCGAGCCTGCGAGCTCCCACTGAAGCTTGTGGAAAGTGACGGTGAGCATCGTGGCCAGGAAGAGCCCGTCGAGGGCGGGCTGCACGAGAACGCGGTCACGTGATGTAAGCGCGAGCGCAACGGCGGGGGAGCTCACGGCCGGCGAGCGTACCGGCTCACCCGTCGGAAGCGAGCTCGAGCGTCGGATGAAGGTCGACCGTCTGTGCCTCGTCCTGTATCTCGCGACCGACGTCGATGCTTGGAACGCCGTCGAGCACGACCTTCCAACGCCCGCAACCGTCGGGCAACACTCCGGTCCCCACGAACCCGACCGAGATGACTTCGTCTCGAACGCCAGCCGCCGCCTGCGGGCTGTCGAACCGGCCGAAGACGACGTCCACCTGCTGCCCGTCCACCGGCGGGTGGATGCACTCCTCGCGAGTCGGGAAGCGTGGTGCACCGCCGGCGATCGTGACGAGCGGGTACGCGAGCAAGGGCACGAGCACGATGGCCGTCGCGGCCAGCGTCGCCCGTTTCATGCATCGTCCTTCGCTCTCGGGGTCACGGACGACCAGGCCGCGCCGAGAAGCAATGCACTCGCGGCGGCGCAGAGCAACGCGACGGAGCCCATGTAGCGAACGATCGGGTTCCCCCCGAGCTCCTGTGTGATCGGTAGCTCTGGGATCGCCCAGGTGATCCAGCCGCCGCCCAGGGTGACCAGGAGGACGAGCGTGCCGAAGAACGAGGTGAGTACCCAGGCACGCGTGAGGCCGGCGAGTAGGAGAGCTCCGAGAGTGACGGGAACGAGCACGCTCCAGTAGTTACTCGACAGAAGCACGTCGAATGCGAGACGCATCGACGGCCAGAGACGCTCCGCGTTCGCGGTCGGATCGAGCCCCCCGTCCGAAGGCCCTTCGCCCGCGACACCGTGAACGACGTACCAGATACGCCACGGGGCTGCGACCAGGGCCGTGGCGACCGCGACGATCCCGAGTGGCGGCCAGGTCGAACGCCACTCCCGGGCAGACGCGACCAGTGCCGCCGCGACGAGCAGCGCCGCGAGCAGCATGCCCTCGCGTTTCGTCAAGACCATGCCGCACAGGAGCAGGGTCGCGACAACGAGCCTCCAGCGCTTTCGGTCGAGCAACCACACGACCACCAGGACGGCCGCGAGCACGAAGAGAAAGTCGAGGAACAGGTCGGCCTCGGTGATGTGAAATCTCCGTCCGATCCGTGGAGCCACGAGAACGAGAAGCACGAACGGCCAGAGAATCCATCCGGGAACGCGCTCGGCGAGCAGGCCCGCGAGCGCCCAGACGAACCCGACCCCGAAGAGCCAGTACTGCACGTGCAACGTGACGACGTCCGGGCTGCCCATGACATGGAATGCGGCCGCGTCGAGCACCGGGACGAGTGGCGGATAGGAGGCGCCGGGCAGTGTCGTGAAGAACTCCTCGTCGAGATTGCCGAAGTAGTAGATCGCCTTCGCCTTCGGGATCCAGAAGGCCCAGGCATCCCACCACTGGAGCCCGGACAAGCGCGAGATCCGGAACAGTCCCTCGAGCAAGAGGCCGGTAACGGCGATTCCGACGGCCGTCACGATCAGCGGAGCCCCGGTAGCGAGGCGACCTCCCGTCGGGAGGCTGCGCCCGCTCCGGCGCCCGATCGCCACGAAGCCGAGTGTCAGTGCAACCGGGACGGCAAGGACGAGGAAGAGCGAGAAGGGGACGCCGGCTATCAGCAGGAGCGTCCAGAGAGCGCCTGTCGCGATCACGCCTGCGATGTACGCGAGCCCGGCAAGCCGCGCGACGTCGACCCAGTCGCGAAACCCACGCACCGCCCACAGGAGGGCCGCACCACTCGAGAGGAAGAGCGCGTTGAGACCTGCGACCCCCGCGAGCGCGTGCACCGTCACGAGCGCACCCTCGCTATGGAGATGTTCTCGTCGCCCTGCCAGACGACCTCGGTCCCCGCGCCGTACGCGGTGAGGTCGCAGCCGTAGCAGATGATCCACGGCCCATCCTCGGCAGGTCTGCGCGGCATGAGGAAGTACCGGTAGTACCCGGCGACGTGCCCCTGGGTGAGGTCGCTGTCGCCCTCGTAGTCGGGGCTCACGTCAACGTGGTACGTCGCATCCTCGGGAATCAAGCCCCGTGCGGCGTAGACGGCGAGTTGATCGTCGACGAGCGCGTTTCCACCTGCGATCTCACGGTCCGCGTACGACAGTGCGCTGCTTCCCGACGCTTCTCGATCCGCCTTGCGCAGGACGCCTGGGTACGCCAAGACAACCGCGACAGCCGCGACCGCAACGAGGAAGGCCACTCCGACGCGGATTGGGCCGGCGGGCCACTCGAGCCACCAGGAGAGACGCTGCACTCCCAACGGTCTACACGATGGCTCGGAGGAGGGCAGCCATGTCCTCGACGCGCGCTCGACGTGAGAGCCGGCTGCGCACGCTCTCGGCGAGCTCGACACCGGGAAGCCCGCCGTCGCGGAAGCGCGCGTGGAGCACCTCGAGCGCGACTCGGATGCCTTTGACGTCGTCGGGGGCGACGACCATCCCGGCGCGAGTCTCGCGCACGAGCCCGGCCGCAGCACCGTCGGGCGGCACGACGGCGAGGATCGGACGACGGGCGGCAAGGTACTCGAACACCTTCCCGGAGAGGACGCCCTTGCCGCGGCCGTCCGCATCCGGCACGAGCAGGAGCAGAGCCTCGGAGTCCCGCTGCAGTCGCAGCGACTCGACGCGTGGCGCGTACTCGACGAGCTCCAGGCGGTCGCCGAGCCCCAACGCGTCGGCCCAATCGCGGTCGGACGAGCGGAAGTCGCCGACGAAACGGGCGACACCGTCGATGTCGGAATCGTGGAAGGCCTGCAGGAAGGGGCGCGGGTCACGCCTTCCGAAGAAGCTCCCCGCGTGCGTGATCCGGAATCGGGCGCCCCGGTGGTACTCAAGCCCGTCGAAGTCGTCGAAGTCGCAGCCGTTCGCGATCGTACGCACGATGCCGCGTGGATCGAGCGAACGCACCTCGTCCGCGATCGCGTCGGACACGCACGAGATCGCATCCGCTCGGCGACAGACAAGGCGCGCCAGCTGCTGGTTCGCGGTCTGTCGCGCCTTCGTCGCCATTGTGTCCGCGCGGCGATGCTGGTTCGCGACGATCGGATCGCGCAGGTCGGCGAGCCAGCGTGCGCCGGTCGCCTTCTGGACGGCAGCGCCGACGAAGTGGATCGAGCCGGGCGGCGACGTCGTGATCACGGCGTCGATCCCCTCGCGGCGCGCGATGCGGACGGCAGCGGGGATCGCGGTGAGGTTCCAGGTGACGCTCGCGTCGGGCACGAGCAGCCGACGAGCGGTGACCTGAGCCTGGACGAGCGCACGATCGAAGCCCTCGGCCTGCCGGAGCTCCTCCGCCGGCTTCCGCGCTCGCGGCCCGACATAGCGCACGCGATGGATCCACGCCTGAGTCGGGACCCGGAGCTCCGCGTCGCGATGCACCCACTTCGGGTCGTCGGGAGCGAGCACGTGCGTCTCGATACCGAGCGCCGGCAGATACTGCGCGAGCTTCAGCGGTCGCTGGACGCCCCCGCCGCCCGCCGGCGGGAAGTACATGGTGACGAGTAGAACCTTCACGCCGGAGAAGGGTAGATGTCGGCGCCAGGCTTGACGCCCCGCCCTAAGGCAGGGCGCGGAACACGTCCGCCGCGGCCTCGATCGTCGCATCGATCTCGGCGTCGCCGTGCGCGGTGGACAGGAACGCCGCCTCGAACTGGGACGGAGCGAGGTAGAAACCGCGCTCCAGCATCGAACCGTGAAACGCTGCGAAGCGCTCCGTATCGGCGAGCTTCGCCTCCTCCCAATCTCGAACCGCGCCCTGCCTGAAGAACAGCCCGAACATCGTCCCGACGCGGCTCACGTGCACCGGAGCGCCGATCGCCGCAAAGCCCGCCGCGAGCCGCTCGCCGGCACGCTCGAGCCCCTCCCAGACCCCCGGCTCTGCGAGCTCCCGCAGCGTCTCGATCCCCGCCGTCATGGCAAGCGGGTTCCCTGAGAGGGTCCCGGCCTGGTAGACCGGGCCCGCCGGCGCCACCAGCTCCATGATCTCGCGCCTCCCGCCGTACGCACCGACCGGAAGGCCACCACCGATCACCTTGCCGAGGGTCGTCAGGTCGGGCGTGACGCCGTACAGCGCCTGCGCGCCGCCTGGGTGGACGCGGAAGCCGGTCATCACCTCGTCGAAGACGAGCAGCGCGCCGTGCGCCGACGTCACGGCCCGGAGCCCGTGCAGGAAGCCCTCCACGGGCGGCACGAGGCCCATGTTCCCGGCGACGGGCTCCACGATGACCGCGGCGATGTCGGCATGCTCCGCGAACAGCCGCTCGACCGCCCCGACGTCGTTGTAGGGAGCGGTGAGCGTGTCGGCCACGGCGCCGGCGGTGACGCCGGGCGAGTCCGGCAGGCCGAGCGTCGCGACTCCGGAGCCGGCCTGCACGAGCAGGAGGTCGGCGTGGCCGTGGTAGCAGCCCGCGAACTTGACGATCTTCGAGCGCTCCGTGAACGCGCGCGCGAGACGGAGCGCGCTCATCGTCGCCTCGGTGCCCGAGTTGACGAACCGAACGAGCTCGACGCTCGGCATCGCGTCGCGTAGCAGCCGGGCGAGCTCGAGCTCGAGCGGGCTCGGCGCGCCGTAGCTCGTGCCCCTTCGCACGGCATCCTCGAGCGCCGCCACGACACGCGGATGCGCGTGACCGAGGATCAGCGGGCCCCACGAGAGCACGTAGTCGACGTAGCGGTTCCCGTCGACGTCCACGAGGTACGCGCCCTCGCCCCCCTCGATGAAGAGCGGGGAGCCGCCGACTGCCCGGAACGCCCGGACGGGGGAGCTGACCCCGCCCGGGAGAAGACTCACGGCCTCCGCGAACAGCTCCTCCGACCGCTCATGCACGCGGCCGGTCACAGCGCCCCCAGGAAAGCCTTGTAACAACTTGCAACTTGCACCGAGCTGCGGCCCGCATGTGCCTTCCGGGGCTTGTAACAACTTGTAACTTGGGGTCTTCGCGCGGTCATCCGAGAGACGCGGCGAGGGAGCGGGCGACGGTTTCGGCGGCGTCCTCGCCGGAGCGGATGCAGTCGGGGATCCCCACTCCTCGATACGCCGCGCCGGCCACCGCGAGCCCCGGATGCTCGGCGAGCGCCAACTCGATGCGCCGGAGCCGCTCGGGATGACCGAGGACGTACTGCGGCATGCCGCGCGGCCAACGGTGAATACGAGTCAACTGCGGCCCCGCGTCGATGCCGAGCAACTCGAGCTCGAGACGACCGAGCGCGAGCAGGTCGCGGTCCCGCTCCTCCGTCACGTCTCGCCCGCCGAAGCGCCCGAGGTAGACACGTATGAGGATCGCGTCGTCGGGAGCGCGCTCGGCCCACTTCCGCGACGTCCACGTGCACGCGAGCACGTCCGATCCCTCGGACCTCGGGACGACATAGCCGTAGCCGTCGAGCGGGTGAGTGACGTCGTCGGAGCGGAACGCGAGCGTCACCACCGCTGACGATGCGTACGGGATCTCGCCGTGAGCGGTCGCGAGCTCGTCGTCGAAGCCCACCACGAGCTCGGCGACGGCGAAGGCCGGAATCGCGAGCACGACGGCGTCTGCTGCGATCATCTCGCCGCTGGTCGTCTCGAGCAGGTACCCACCATCGGGACTGGGGCGAACCGTGCTGACGCCGCTCGAGGTGCGCAGCTCCGTCCGGCGAAGATCGCGGACGAGAGCCGCCACCAGCTCGCCCATCCCCCCGCGCAAGCTCGCGAACGGCGGCGGCCACGTGCCCCGGTCGGACGGCTGCGCGAGCAGACCGCGCACGACGCTGCCGTACTCGAGCTCGAACGTCCGAAGCGCGGGGAACGTGGCTCTGAGCGAGAGCTGCTCGCCGTCGCCGCCGTAGATGCCCGTCATGAGCGGCTCGACGAGTCGCTCGTACGCCTCCGGCCCAAGGCGGCGCGATACGAACGACGCGATCGACTCGTCGCCTCCCGCGGGCGCCGGTGGAACGTCGACCTCGGCGGCCAGGCGTTCCTTGCCCTCGGCCGAGAGCAGCTCGCTCCCGGCGAGAGCGTCGAAGTTCGTGGGGATCATCCCCGTGAGGCCCGTGGGAAGCGGGTACAGGACGTGACCGCGCCGAACGAACGAGCGCTCGTGCTCCGGCCGTCGGCCCACGAGCTCGTCAGCCAGACCGAGCTCCTCGCAGAGGCCGACACCGCGCTCCTTTCGGGAGAGGAAGCTGTCGGGAGCGGCCTCGATCACATAACCGTCGACCCGCTCGGTCTGGATCTTCCCTCCGAGCCCACTCTCCTGCTCGAGGAGGACGATCTCGGACTGGGAAACCGGGAGAATGCCCTCGAGACGGTGAGCCGCCGCAAGCCCGGCAATCCCACCGCCGACGACGACGACCTTCACGCCGCGCGCGCCTCGTCCAGCCACGGAGCCGCGCGCTCGCCCACCAGGCCGGCGAGCGCCTCCACGAACACCGGGTCGTCGTTGAGGGCCGGCGGGCGCTCGAGCCGTATCCCGACGCGGTTCGCAACGGCCTGTGCCGCGATATCGATGTCGAAGAGGAGCTCGACGTGGTCGGAGACGAACCCGACCGGCACGCTGACGACGTCCCGAATCCCCCGCGTCGCCAACGCCTCGAGATGCTCACCGAGGTCCGGGCCGGCCCACGGCTCGGGAGTGCGGCCGGCCGACTGGTAGCTCCACGACCACCGCTCCGCAGGGAGTCCCGCCCGCTGGGCAACGAGTCGTGCTGTCTCGAGGCACTGCACGCCATAGGGATCCCCGGTCGCAAGGATGCGCTCGGGAAGGCTGTGTGCGCTGAACACGACGTGCACGCGCTCGTGTTCGCCCTCGGGCCAGCGAGCGAGACCGTCGGCCACGCGCGTGGCGAACGCCTCGATCAGGCCCGGTGCGTCGTGGTAGCTCGGAATCTGCTCGAACTCGATCCGCCCACGCGAGACCTCGAGCCCGTCGGCCACCCTCTGCTGGTAGCGCGCCACGGACAGCGCGCTGAAATGCGGCGCGAGGACGAGGGAGACGGCGTGCGTGATGTCGTCCTCGACCATCTCCTTGACGACGTCCTCGATCCAGGGTGCCCAGTGCCTCATCCCGAGATAGCAGCGGTATCCATCGCCGAGGCGGGCCGCGAGTGCCTCCATCTGGGTGCGGCTGACGTCGAGGAGGGGCGAACGGCCACCGATCGCGCGGTAGTTCTCGGTGATCTCCTCGAGCACGTGGCGAGGCGTCGTGCGACCGCTGCGGATGTCCGCGAGGTAGCCCGGGATCTCGTCGAGCGAGGCCGGGCCGCCGTAGGCCATGACGAGCACCCCGATCGGCAACCGGACGCTCACCGCGACGTCCGCTCCCGCACGTGCTCGACGAGACGGCGGACGTTCCCGACCGGAGTCTGCGGGACGAGGCCGTGCCCGACGTTGAAGATGTGGCCCGGGCGCCCGTCTGCACGGTCGAGCACGTCGTCGATCCGGACCTGGAGCTCGCGCCACGGCACGAGCAGCGACACCGGGTCGAGGTTTCCCTGGACCGGCGTGTCGAAGCCGACGCGCTCCCACGCCTCGTCCAGTGGGAGCGTCCAGTCGAGCCCGACGACGTCGCCACCGCACGCGGCCGCCTCGCCCAGGTAAGCGCTGACGCCGAGCGAGAAGTTGACGACGGGGACATCGGCCGCGGCAACGCGCGCGAACAGCTCGCGGTTGTGCGGAGCCACGTAGCGGAGGTAGTCCTCCCGACCGAGCGCGCGCCCGGCCCAGGAGTCGAACACCTGCAGCGCCTGCGCTCCAGCTCGGGCCTGGGCGAGGAGGTAGTGGGCCTGGACAGTGACGAGCTTGCCGAGGAGCCGCTTCCAGGCGGCAGGCTCGGAGAGCATGAACGCCTTCGTGCGTGAGAAGTCCCTCGACGTTCCGCCTTCGATCGCGTAGCTCGCGAGGGTGAACGGGGCGCCGGCGAACCCGATCACCGGGACGTCGCGAGACTCGAGCTCGCGCCGGACCAGCGCGATCGCCCCCAAGGTCCCCGCCATCGTCTCTTCCGCCGGCGGCGTACCGAGGAGGTCGACATCTCGCGTGGTCTCGATCGGGTTCCCGATCCGGGGCCCGTCGCCCTGCACGAAGTCGAGCTCGAGGCCCATGCCGACGAGCGGCGGCAGGATGTCCGCGAAGACGATCGCCGCGTCGAGCCCGAACGCGTCGACGGGAAGGAGCGTCACCTCCGCCGCGAGCTCGGGGATTCTGATGAGCTCGAGCAGCGAGTGCTTCTCACGCAGCGCTCGGTACTCGGGCTGATAACGCCCGGCCTGGCGAAGGAGCCACACCGGCGTTCGATCCACCGGGAGGCCGCGGCACGCGCGGAGGAACGGTGACTTCGGCTCGGTATCCGGTTCGATCGCCGGCGCCGTCGTCACGCCGTGGTGCTCTGCCACGCCACCCTGCCGACGAAGAACGGCCCGAGGCGCTCGAGGTGGAGCGACGTCTGCTTCGTCTTTCGCATCCGCTGGACGATGATCGAGAGCGGGTGCAGCTCGGGGCCGAGCAGCCCGACGACGAAGTCGTTGTCGAGCCTGTCGAGTCCGTGACACGCGAGCCTGATGTCGTATCCGAGGCCGGCGCGGCCGAACGACGTCCCGATCCCCCCATGCTCCATGAGAACTGTGTTCTGCTCCGAGCGCGAGAGCTGCTCGAACGAGCCCGCGCGGCGGAGCGGGTACCAGATCGCCCATTCGAGAGAAGGGTCGAGGACGCGCCGACGGGGTCGCTCGACCAGCGTCTCCTCGAGATCCTGCTCATGCCCGAGCGCATACGTTCGACCGAGCATCGTCAGCTCAGGCTTCTGCTGGAGATCTGCAAAGGGCGACGATTTCAGGAAACCCCTGGTCGTCGACACGAATGCTTCGGGCGCTTCGCTGAGCATCAGCAGCGCGACGCCAGTCGGGTCGTTCACGTCTTCGTAGAGCGCGCCGACGATACCCGCCGTCGCGAGCGCCGTCGCGAGCGGCTCGGTCTCTCCCGCTCCGCCGAACGCGTGAAGCTGCATGTAGAGCCTGCGGTCGAGCGACGTCGTCGCTCCCTCGGCGGTCTGGCCGTGCTCGGTGACGTCGACCGTTTCGAGCTCTTGCTCGTCGGGCCGGTCGTCGACGCGGATCTTCACGAACGGTCCTGTAGCCATCCGGCGGCGTCCTTGGCGTGATACGTGACGACCAGATCCGCCCCCGCGCGCCGGATCCCGGTCAGCACCTCGAGGACGACCGCACGCTCGTCGAGCCAGCCGTTCGCTGCAGCGGCCTTGACCATCGCATACTCGCCGCTCACGTTGTACGCGGCGAGCGGGAGTGCCGGGAACTGCTCGTGGACGGCGCGGACGACGTCGAGGTAGCCGAGCGCCGGCTTCACCATGAGCGCGTCGGCGCCCTGGTCGACGTCGAGCGCAGCCTCGCGCAGAGCCTCGCGTGCGTTGGCCGGGTCCATCTGGTGCGACCGCCGGTCGCCGAAGGCCGGTGCGCCCTCGGCGGCATCTCGAAACGGCCCGTAGAACGCGGACGCGTACTTCACGGCATACGAGAGGACGGCGACCCGTTCGAGCCCTTCCTGATCGAGCGCGGCGCGGATCGCCCCGACCATGCCGTCCATCATCCCGCTCGGGCAGACGACGTCGGCGCCGGCGTCACCGTGGGAGACCGCGATTCGGCCGAGGACTTCGAGCGTCTCGTCATTCAGTACGTAGCCCTCGGCGTCGAGGAGGCCGCAGTGCCCATGATCCGTGTACTCGCACATGCAGACGTCGGTCATCACCACGAGGTCGGAGCTCGCATGCTTGAACGCTCTGATCGCGTGTTGCACGACGCCGTCGTCGGCATAGCTCTCGGCACCCACAGGATCCTTGGAGCCGGGGATCCCGAACAGGAGCACGGCCTTGATCCCGAGCGACTCGAGCTCGCGCGCCTCGGCCTCCAGCAGGTCGACCGAGCGCTGGCTGACTCCCGGCATCGAGGCGACGGGCCGCTCGATGTCGCGGCCCGGCACGACGAACAGCGGATAGACGAGATCGTCCGGCGCGAGCGTCGTCTCGCGAACCAGATCGCGAAGGGCCGCCGTGCGCCTCAGCCTCCGCGGACGCTGCGACCCGGCCGACAGCCGAAGCACGTCGAGCGGATCTGCACGGAAACCCGTCATGCGCTCTCCGAGAAGTGCGACACGAGGGTACGAATGATGCCGTCCGCCGTGGTCTCGTCGGCGACGAGGGCCACCGGCAGGCCGACCTCGCGCGCGACCGCGGCGGTCTTCGGCCCTATACAGACGAGAACCGTCGAGTCGCCCAGGCCCTCGAGCGAACCTGCGACGGCTGCGAGGCTTCGCACGGCCGAACCGCTGGCAAGGACGATCGCGTGGGCGATCCGCAGCGGGAGCATCCCCCAGAGCGCAGGCTCGACCTGGATCGTCCGATAGGCGACGACCGTGTCGACGACCGCCCCCTTGCCTCGAAGCTCGTCCGCGAGCCGCGGATCGGCGATGTCGGCCTGCGGAAGCAGTACGCGGGCGCCCTCGATCGATCCCAGTCCGCCGGCGATGTCCTCCCAGGCGCGGGCGGCGACGAATGCCGGCTCGACGCCGAATTCGCGCACCGCGTCCGCCGTCACCGGGCCCACTGCTGCGACGCGCGTCTCGCCGACCCGGGCGAGACGCTCGCCCACTGCGGCAACCCCGTTCACGCTCGTGAACACGACCCATTCGTAGGAGGCCAAGTCTGCGACCGCGGCATCGAGGGCTCTCGGGTCCTCTACCGGACGGATTTCGATCAGCGGCACGATCGAGACCTCCGCTCCGAGCGCCTCGAGGGCGTCGGCGAGGGGCTTCGACTCGGGCCGGGTGACGACGATACGCGTGCCCTGGAGCGGCGTCTCAACCACGGCTCGCCGCCAGGATCCGATCGGCGCCGGCCGCAAGCGCCTCGCGTGCCAGCCGTACGCCGAGCTCGTCCGGCGCACCCTCGCCGGAAACGTGTACGACATCGCGCCCGTCGGTCGACGCCACGAGCGCATCCATGTGCACCGAAACCATGCCTTGTGACACTGTGTCACTTGGGCGCGGAGAAGCAACCCTGGCATACGCCGCGACGGGAGCCGCGCATCCGCCACCGAGCGCGTCCAGGAAGCCGCGCTCGGCGGTCGTCGCGGCTCGTGCGTCGGGATCGTCGATCTCGACCAGCAGCGCGAGCATCCGCTCGTCGTCGGCGCGACACTGAATCGCAAGGGCACCCTGCCCGGGCGCGGGCAGCATCGTCTCGGGCGCCAGCCATTCACTCACAGCCCCGTCGAGGCCCAGGCGCTTGACACCGGCTGCGGCCAGCACCGCCGCGTCGTAGTCGCCGTCTCGCACCTTCTGGACGCGCGTATCGACGTTGCCGCGGATGGAGCGAATCTCGAGACCCGGCCGCCGCGCGCGAAGCTGAGCCTCGCGGCGCAGGCTGCTCGTCCCCACGACGGCGCGTTCCGGCAGCTCGGAGAGCGTCAGCCCGTCCCGTGCGACGAGACAGTCGCGTGCGTCCTCGCGCAGGCACACCGCTGCCACCACCACTCCCTGCTGAGCCTCGGTCGGCAGATCCTTGAGCGAATGCACGGCGAGGTCGATCTCACCGTCCAGCAAGGCTCGCTCCAGCTCGAGGGTGAAGAGCCCCTTGCCGCCGATCTCGGGCAGCGGCTCTCCGCTCGCCTGCGTGCGGTCACCCTGTGTCACGAGCGCGGTCACGTCGCAGACGAGCCCCGGACCGGCGGCCTCGAGCAGCTCGACGACCCGACTCGTCTGAGCTCGTGCCAGAGCGGAGGCGCGAGTACCCAGGACCACCGCCGCCGAGAGCGGCGGAGCGCTCACGGATCGCGGTGCGCGGCGAGCCCGAACAGCTCGCGCAGGGCATCGGCGACCTCGTCTGCATCGCCTGTGCCGGCCCGCTCACGCAGGTGCACCGTCGGCTGGTGCAGAAGCTTCTTGACGAGCGTGCGTGACAGGTGCTCGATGCGCGCGGCCGTCTCGGGGTCGACCTCGCCAAGGTTGTTCAGCGTGCGCTCGAGCTCCCGCTGACGGATGTCCTCGGCCTGCCGGCGAAGCGCGGAGAGAACGGGCTCCACCTCGAGCTCGAGATAGCGGCGCCGGAAGCTCTCGACCTCCTCGTCCACGATCGCCTCGACCCTCGGCACCTCGGCGTGGCGCGACACCATCGAGTCGTCGAGCCCGGCCCGGAGATCGTCGACGTCGAAGAGACGGACGCCCGGTGCGGCTCCCGCGTCACGCTCGACGTCGGCGGGAACGGCGAGGTCGACGAGAACCAGCGGCCGGTCGCTGCGCCGGGAGACGACGTCCCGAACGAGCGCCGCTCCGACCACAGGTGTCTCGGACGCCGTGGCCGTGATCGCGACATCGGCCCAGGTGAGCGCGTCCGCGAGCTCGTCGAGCCCGTACGCGGTCGCCCCGAAGCGCTCGGCGATCTCGGTCGCACGACCGCGCGTTCGGTTCGCGACAGCGGTCTGCGTAACGCCGCGACCCGCGAGCGCCTTCACCGACTGGAGCCCTATCCGCCCCGCTCCGACGATCAGGGCTCGCTTCATACGAAGGTCGCCGAGCACGCCCTCGGCGAGGGCGAGCGCCATCGAGCTGGCGGTGGCGGGATTGACTCCGATCGCCGTCTCTGCCCGCGCTCGCCGGCCGGCGCCGATCGCGGAGCGGAACACCAGCGAGAGTCCCGGGCCCACGGTTCCGGCCGCCTTCCCCGCCTCGAAGGCGTCTCCTACCTGGCCCAGGATCTCGGTCTCGCCCAGCACGAGCGAGTCGAGGCCCGCAGCGACACGGCAGAGGTGGCGGGCGACGTCGTCTTCAGAATGGACGTAGAGATGGTCGATCAGGAGCTCGCGCTCGACTCCGTGAGCGTGCGAGAGCGCGTCGATCAGCTCCTCGCGGGCATCCTCGACCCCGGAGGAGAGCCGCGCGTACAGCTCGACGCGATAGCACGTCTGGAGCGTGGCGTGCTCGCCGACGGCGGGACAGCCCTCGGCGCCGAAGCCGAGAGCGCCGATGCGCTCGCGTAGCTCCACCGGAGCCGTGCGGTGGCTGAGACCGAGACAGACGAGGCGGTGCACGTCGCGGACACTTTACTCGCGCCCAGTCGAGAGAATGGCTCGATGCGCGCCCTCGGGATCGACGTCGGCGGGACGTTCACCGACGCGGTCCTGGTGGACGACGGCCAGGTGCGCACGGTCAAGGTGCCGACCGCGCCATGCCAGGAGG
>JAIBJO010000139.1 GCA_020029615.1 Actinomycetota bacterium | reverse complement strand
CCTTCGCGTCGTCGGGGTTCGAGAATCCGTACTTGTAGTCCGAGCGGATCCCTCGGACGACCTCGGTTTCCTGTGCGCTCACTGCTCGCCTCCTGCGACTCCTGCCGGTGTGAAGGCCTCGTAGCCCTCCGCCTCCAGCTTGTGGGCGAGTTCCGGGCCTCCTTCCTCCACGATACGCCCGCCGACGAAGACGTGCACGAAATCGGGCGTGACGTAGTTGAGGATCCGCTGGTAATGGGTGATCACGAGAGCGCCCATCTCTGGGCCGACGAGCGCGTTCACGCCGTTTGCGACGATCTTGAGCGCGTCGATGTCGAGTCCGGAGTCGGTCTCGTCGAGCACGGCGATTCGCGGCTTCAGCATCGCCATCTGCAGGATCTCCACGCGCTTCTTCTCGCCCCCCGAAAAGCCGTCGTTCAGGTACCGGGACGCGAGCTCGCGGGGCACCTTGAGGTCTTCCATCGCCGCCAGGAGCTCCGTGCGGAACTCGGGGATGGGCACGGGGTCGTCCTCGCCGCCGTTCGCGGCCTTGCGCTGCGCGTTGATGGCGCTTCGCAGAAAGCTCGTCACCGTGACGCCGGGGATCGCGTGCGGGTACTGGAACGCGAGGAAGAGGCCGCGCTGCGCACGCTCGTCCGCGCCGAGCTCGCGCACGTCCTCGCCGTCGAGCAGGATCTCGCCTTCGGTGATCTCGTAGGCCGGATGGCCCATGAGGGCGTAGGCGAGCGTGGACTTGCCCGACCCGTTCGGTCCCATGACCGCGTGCTTCTCGTTCTGGGCGACCACGAGGTCGACGCCCTTGACGATCTCGGTGCCGTCCTCCAGCGCGACGTGCAGATTCTTGACCTCGAGTTGTGCCATGCCTGAAAGGAACCTCGCTTCGGGATGGATCAGCAGAGGAAGTCCCTGCCAGGTCGCATGGTAGCCGGACCGCTCCGGCGCTCTGTCTTCGCGGCAGGCGAACGGCCGGTGCGCGGCTGAAGCTGCAACCAGAGCATGCGCCGGCGCGTCGGTTCAGCGGCTCGCCCGCCGTTCGGCCCGTGGCAGCCGTGGCGCAGCCCTAGTCACCATCGACGCGCGCACCCGGTGGTAAGGTGAGCTCATGCCATTCGGCATCTCGATCTGGGAGCTGATGATCCTTCTGGTCGTGCTGCTCCTCATCTTCGGCGCCAAGCGGCTGCCGGAGATGGGACGCTCGCTCGGCAAGGGGATGCGCGAGTTCAAGGACTCGGTCACGGGCGTCGAGGAGGCAGTGAGCACCGAGACGCCCACTCCGAAGCCCGTCGAGCTCCCAGCCGCCACCTCCGAAACGGATGCGCACGCTAACGCGTCCGAGGCGGAGGCCGAGCGGGAACCCGTCCGCTAGGAGTACTCCCCGATGGTGCGTCGGTGGTTACCGCGCCGTCTCCTCCATGGCGAGGAGGCAACGCTCGTCGAGCACCTCGACGAGCTCCGCTCCCGGCTCATCATCGCGCTCGTCGCGATCGTCCCCATCTTCCTGCTCACGTTCGCGTTCCACGAGCGAATCATGAGCTGGCTCACGGGGCCGCTGTCGGACGACAAGAAGCTCGTCACGCTCGGCGTGACCGAGCCCTTCACGACGTCCGTCAAGGTCAGCCTGATCGCCGCTCTCGCCATCGCGCTGCCGATAATCCTCTGGCAGGCGTGGGCGTTCCTGGCACCCGCCGTCCAACCGCACTTCGAGCGGGTCGTCCTCGTGTTCGTCGTGCTCGCGAGCGGTCTGTTCGTCACGGGCGTGCTCTTCATGTACTACGTCGTCCTCCCGCGCGCGCTCGACTTCCTGACCTCATACGACGCCGAGCTGTACGACATCCAGATCCGCGCGAGCTACTACTACACGTTTGCCGCGATGACGCTGCTCGCAGGCGGGCTCGCCTTCCTCATGCCGATCTTCGTGCTCGCTCTGGTGCGTCTGCGCGTCCTGACCTCGGATCGCCTCCGACAGAACCGTCGAATCGCGTTCGTGGTTCTGCTCGTGTTCGCGATCCTGCTCCCGACCGTCGATCCCGTCTCGCTGGCCCTCGAGGTGGTCCCGCTCGTCCTCCTCTTCGAGCTCTCCATCTGGATGTCGGTCCTGATGGAGCGCCGCTGGGACCGGGGCTGGGACGAGGAGTTCGCCGAGGCCGACCTCTCGTGAGGACGGTGTCCGCGGACTGGGTGGTTCCCGTCGAGGGGCCACCGATCCGGGATGGCGCGGTCGCAATCGAGGACGGCATGATCGTCGGCGTAGGCCCGGCCGCGGAGCTCGGCTACGGGGCGCGCTATCGAGACGCGGTGATCCTCCCCGGGTTTGTGAACGCGCACAGCCATCTCGAGTACGCGGTGTACGGCGGCTTCGGCGACGGCCTCGCGTTCGGCCCCTGGATCGCGCTCCACGTGGAGCGCAAGGGACGGATCGACCTCGAGGACATGCGGACGATCGCGCGGTTCGGCGCCGTCGAATGCCTCCGCTCCGGGATCACCGCAGTCGGGGACTGCAGCTTCAGCGGGGCTGCCGCGACTGCCTGCGCCGAGGTCGGGCTGCGCGCGATCGTCTATCTCGAGGTCTTCGGCTCCGACCCCTCGCCGATCACCGAGCGCTTCGTGCCAATGCGTGAGCAGATCGCCGACGTCCTGTCAGAGACCGTCCGCATCGGCGTATCGCCACATGCGCCGTACACCTGCTCACTCGACCTGTATCGAGCGTGCGCCGACCTCGACCTCCCGGTCGCCACTCATCTCGCCGAGAGCGACGCCGAGACCGAGTTCCTCCGTACGGGCGCCGGCAGCTGGCAAGCTTTCGCCGAGATGCTCGTGGAGCCGCTCGGCACGACGGGGATTCGCGCGCTCGCCGACGAGAGCCTGCTCGGCTCGCATGTCATTGCGGCGCACTGCGTCCAGGTCGACGAGGAGGAGATCGAGCTGCTTGCCGCAAACGACGTGGCGGTCGCCCACTGTCCGCGCTCGAACGCGGTCCTGGGCTGCGGTATCGCCCCGCTGACCGCGCTACGAGCTGCCGGCATCCGCGTCTGCATCGCAACGGACAGCCCGGCATCGACGCCCTCGTTCGACATGTTCGACGAGATGCGAGCCGCGATCGAAGGCGCCCGCGCCCGCGAGCGGCGCCCGGACGCCCTGACGGCAACGGACGCGCTCGAGCTCGCCACCTTGGGGGGAGCGCGCGCGCTCGGGTTGGACGCGGAGCTCGGGTCACTCGTACCCGGCAAGAGCGCGGATCTCACGGTTCTCTCACTCGCCGACACGCCTTTCATCCCATGGGAAGATCCTGTTACGGCGGCAGTTCTCGGAGGCTCGCCGCAGCACGTCGTCGCTACTCTCGTGTCCGGTGAACCGCGCTATGAGAAGGGAGGGAAGACATGGCTCGAGCTGATCGACGCAGCGCGCGGCGTCCGCGGCCGGCTGCTGTCACACGCAGACCCGACGTCGTGATCGAGGACACCATGTTCTTCCCACGCCTTCGCCGGCACGCGAAGTGGATGTTCCTGTTCCTCGCCCTCGCGTTCGGGCTCGGCTTCGTCGGGTTCGGCGTGGGCGCAGGCGGTGTCGGCTTCGGCGACATCCTCCGCGGCGCCGGCGGGGCGAGCGGCGTCCCGTCGATAAACGACGCGCAGGAGCGCGTCCTCGACAACCCGAAGGACGCGCAGGCGTTCCGCGATCTCGCAACGGCGCACCAGGCGGCCGGAGACACGAACGAGGCCATCGAGGCGCTGGAGCGCTTCGTCGCTCTCCGCCCCCGCAACACCGACGTTCTGCGCGAGCTCGCCGGCCTGTACCTCGCCAAGGCGACCGAGGCACAGGAGCGCGGACAGGTCGCCGAGTTCCGGGCCGCCTACCTGGCGCCGGGGACCGCAGTGGCCGGCGCTATCCAGCTCGGCGACAGGCCGCTCGACCCCGACCCGATCACGCAGGCGTTGAGCGCGTCGTTGACCGAGGACAGCACGGCCGCCTACTACGAGGCGCAGCAGGCATCGGCGAAGGCCGTCGACGCCTACCGGCGGATCGCAGCGGCAACGCCGGACGATCCGAGTGTTCAGCTCGAGCTTGCACAGGCGGCGACGAGCGCCGGTGACACGGCCACGGCGATCACCGCCTACGAAGCATTCCTCAAGATCGCGCCGGACGATCCGACCGCGCCCCAGGTGCGGACCATCCTGCAGCAGCTGCGCCAGTTCGGCACGACGACGGGTTAGACTCGCCTCCAGTGAGGCCCGCCGTACTCGTGACCGCCGCGTGCGCGGCCCTCCTGTCGTTCGCCCTGGCCGGGTGCGGCACGGGCGGATACACCAGCGAGGGAAGCCAGGGATCCGGCAAGAAGCTCTTCATCCAGGCTTGCGGAGGCTGCCACACACTCGCCGACGCGGGGACGGCCGGCACGATCGGCCCGAACCTCGACGACGCCTTCGCGCAAGCGCGCGAGGCGGGAATGACCTCGGCCACTTTCACGCAGGTGGTGGCGAGCCAGATCCGCTTCCCGATCGAGAACACCTCCACCGGGTCTCCCGGCATGCCAGGCGTCGACACGACGCTTCCGTCGTGCGACGACGTCGAGGGCGACGCCTTCTGCGTCGAGAACCAGGACCAGGCCGTGGACGACGTCGCGGTGTACGTCGGCGCTGTCGCGGGGACGGGCGTCACGGCAGAGGCGCCGACAGACGGCAAGTCGATCTTCACCACCACGTGCGGTTCGTGCCACACGCTGTCGGACGCCGGGACCACCGGAACCGTCGGTCCCAACCTGGACGCTGCAAAGCCGGCGAAGGCCCTCGTGATCGATCGGGTCACGAACGGGCAGGGCGCGATGCCTTCGTTCAAGGGCTCGCTGGACGAGGCGCAGATCCAGGCCGTCGCCGAATACGTCTCGTCAGCCGCCGGGAAGTAGGGGCGAGATCTATCTCGCCCCTACGGGGTTCGGTCAGTTTCCGGCCTGGCTTCGAGATCGACCACGACGTGCGTGACGGGCACGTCGAATCGCACCCGGACCCCGTCGACCACCCCCCGCTCCAGCCAGTTCGACCTCCCCGGTGGATGC
>JAIBJO010000049.1 GCA_020029615.1 Actinomycetota bacterium | reverse complement strand
TGGTGGTGGCGGGCATCGCGCTGTTCGTCGTCCTGAGCGGCTCGGCGTACGCCGTGTCGACGCAGATTCCACGTCAGAGCGTCGGGACCATCCAGCTGAGGGACAACGCCGTGACAAGTCCGAAGATCAGGGACAGCACGATCACCACGTCCGACGTGCGCAACCGATCTCTGCTCGCCGAGGACTTCGCTCGCGGGCAGCTCCCGGCGGGGCCGGCAGGGGCCGCCGGTCCGGCAGGGCCCGCCGGCCCTGCAGGCGCCGCCGGTCCGGCAGGGCCTGCCGGTGCCTCGGGCCTGGTCCTGGTCAGCGCGTCGAGCTCGGTCGATTCGCTCGACACGCACGATGTGACGGTGACCTGTCCGTCCCCCAAGAAGGTCCTGGGTGGGGGCTACAGCGTCATCAACGAGATCAACGACGTCACCGTCCTGGTGAGCCGCCCGGCCGGCGACAACAACCAGTGGTTGGTTCGCGGGGTCGAGGCCGACTCGTCGTCCTTCAGCTGGGGCGTCACGGCCTTCGCGCTCTGCGCGACGATCAGCTAGTCAAGGCAAGGTGAGCGGGGCTTCGGCTCCGCTCACCACACTCTGGCGGCAAGAGTCGCGATCCGTCCGAAACGTGAAGCTCACGTCCACCCGGCTTCACCGACCACGAAGGTGTCTGCCGTCTCCAACCGCCAGGGGGAGCGCCAACTTGGAAATCAATCGTGCGCGCCAGATGCGCGCCAGTAACCACGTGAGAAGAGCGGTTCCCAGCGGATATCAGCGGATCGGAAACCGGAGCGCCAAGTGCCTGAGGATCGGCTCAACCAGTGGATTTGAGCCGATTTACCCCGATGGAGCGTACCGGGATCGAACCGGTGACCTCCGGCTTGCAAAGCCGATTCGGAGGATTCGGCGGAAGGTGGCTCAGACCCGGAACCTCCTCGATTAGCAGGGGATTCGTCGCGGGAGTCGTCGGCTCCGGTCGGCTCTGATCCGGGCGAATCTGCGAGAGATGCGGGGCAGGCGTGGGATGCCGCGCTCGGTTCCCTCGCCATAGACGACGACCCGCGCTCACAACGCGGGTCGTCGGAAGTCGAGCAGCAAGAACCTGGGGTAACAGGTCTTGGCCCGGCCGGCTGAGCGTAGCGCGTCCGGGTGGCTTCGTCGGGATGCCGCGCTCATCGAGCGCGGGTACATCCGCTGCGAGCACTGCGGCCACTGGCGACCGCCGTGGGTGAGCCGCTGCCGGAGGCGTCAGTGCCCTGCGTATGCGCCGACCTGGGCGAGAGACACGATGCGCAAGCTGCGCGAGAATCTCCGCGCGTACGGCGGGCTCGTGTCGATGACGACCGTCACAGCACCAGGCGAGGAAGCCGGGCTCGTCTGGGACACGGCGCGCTGCTCGCATCCGCCGGGCGAGTCGTGCAGCGGTCGCAAGGGCTGCCGTGTCGTGCAAGGTGCGGCTGATCTCTGGAACGAGAGCTCCCGGATGTGGTGGCGCGAGCTCAACCGGATCGCGAAGCAACACGCCGACCGACGGCTACGGGCGCTCGGCTACGAGAAGCGAGGCGGACTCCTCGCCTACTCGTGGGAGATGCAACGCCGCGGCGTCTGGCATCTCCACATCGTGCTCGGGATGCAGACGGCCCCCGAACGTGAGTGGGCTCGCACGTACGTCGAGACGCTGCGGACGATCGGCCCGTCCAAGGGCTTCGGGTTCGTCGACGCGAAGCCGCTCGAGACGCCGCGGGAGGCTCGCAGGGTCGCCGGCTACCTGAGCAAGTACCTCGCGAAGTGGAACCCGGACGGCTCGATCGAGGTGAGCGAGACGGTCACCGCAGCCGGGAGGACGCTCCTCAACTACGTAAGTCGGGATCTCACGCTGCTCACCGGCGCCACGATGCGGGGTCTGCGAAACGCTCGCCTCGTATGGGCCTCGCGCGAAGGCTTCGTCGACGAGCTCCGGTTCCGACCGGGCGAGCTCATCGCCGCGATCGCGCTCCTCGACCGCCGGGCGCTCCCGGCTCGCGGCCCGTAGGTGCCCGAGCCGTGCGGCCGGCGGCGGGAACGATCACGCGCCCGCACGCCCGCGGCTCCCCCGGCGGGCGGCCCGACTTGGGGGCCACGCGTGAGCGCAGCGAACGCGGGGGTCGGGTCGAACGACGCGCGGGCGGGCGCTCGAACTTAGTGCTCGAAGCGCGCAAGTTTCGAGCCTCTTGTGCGTCTATCTGTATGCGCGAGATGTTCGGCAGATACGACAAAGATCTGATGCGGCGCGGTGCTGCGGCTCGGGAGTGCATCGAGGACGGGGAGGATCCGTTCCGGATGCTTCTGGAGGTCGTGTGGCCCGATCACGACTGGTCGGAAAGCGCGGTGCTGGCGCGACTCACAGCCTGCCCAAAGTGTCGGGGCACGAGGTCTGGATGCTCCGAGTGCGGAAGCACGGGTCTCGTGACCGAGGATCGGAGCAAGTCGCTCGCGATAGAGACGCTCGCAAACCTTGCGTACGAGATGACGTGAACGCGCAAGTTTTCATCTTTTGCAGCATCTTTTAGGGTGATCGATCACTACACCCCTAGGGAGGGAGAGAAGTCATGAAGGTCAAGCTAGTTTTCGCAAGCTTGGCCGTCGCGGGTCTCGCGGTTTCTTCTGCGGTGGCAGCGCCCCCAGAAGGGAAAGGCAAGCCGAAGACCGGCGAAGGCTGCAAGCCGAGGATCGCCGTGATCCTCAAGGGAACGCTTACAGGCGCTGGAAGCCCGCTCACCGTCAAGGTGACGAGCGCGAACCATTGGGGCAAGCCGTATGTCGGAGGTTCCGACAAGTCGATCGCGGTGAACTCGGATACCAAGGTCCGCGGTCAAGGAATGAAGCAGCTCAGTGAGCTGAAGTCAGGGTTCCGAGTCCTCATCCAGGCCCGCGTGTGCAAGGCCGATCTCGCGAACGGTGCGACTCCGGCGCTGACCGCGACGAAGGTCATTGCCCACGATCCGAGCAAGGCGAACAAGGACGAGAACGACAACAAGGGCCAGGACAACAAGGACAAGGACGACGACGACTGATTGAACCTCCCTGGGGGATGCGCATCACGGCACGAGAGTGGCGCGGCAATGCGGCTGCCGCGCCACTCGTTTCGATGTCGTAGTGTCGGTATGGGCGCGGCGCCGGTCACAGTGCTTTCTCCCCCTGCTGTGAACGTTGACTCCCCGTCGCGCCCGACTTGATCCAGTACTCCACGCCGGTAACGGCACGCTCGCTGGGCGAGTGATACGAGATCGCTCCTGATTGGTAACTCGCCGGCTCGACTTCCGGGCTGCGCCGTAAGCTGGCTAGCGCGTGCCGCTGCCTGCCATTAGCCGTCGCCATGAGTCGCTTCGACTTCTTCCTACGGCGGCAAGCTATCCGCCGCTTCGGTTCATGGGCTCGAAGCACCGCCTTCTGCCGTGGCTTGAATCAGTACTCGGCCAGCTGAACTTCGAGACGGCGCTCGATGGTTTCTCAGGTTCGGGTTGCGTCTCGTATCTGCTCAAGGTGATGGGTAAGGACGTCCACTCGAACGACTTCCTTGCGTTCGCGACCGACTTCGCGCGAGCGACCGTCGAGAACTCGACGGAGACGCTTAGCGCCGAGGACGTCGAGCGGCTGCTTGAACCTGCGCCGAGTCGCGAGCGGTTCATCGAACAGGAGTTCGACGGAATCTTCTTCTCGCACGATGACCGTGTGTTCCTGGATCAGGTCTGGGCGAATGCTTCCGGGCTATCGAAGGGACAGCTGGCAATCGCTATGTCCGCCCTGTACCGATCGTGCATCAAGAAGCAACCGCGCGGTGTGTTCACGGTCGGCGGCGGACGTTACGACGACGGGCGCCGCGATCTGCGCCTAACACTGCAAGACCACTTCCTCGAGTCCGTTGACATCTTCAACGGTCTCGTGTTCGACAGTGGGTGCCATCACGTCGCGACTACTTCAGACATCTTCGCACTAGCGATCCACGAGACGCCGGACCTGGTCTACCTCGACCCACCGTACGTGCCTCGGGCTGACGACAACTGCTACGTGAAGCGGTACCACTTCCTTGAAGGGCTCGCGACGTACTGGCGCGGCGCGGAGTTCCACCCCACCAGCAAGGTTAAGAAGCTTCGCAAGCGGTACACACCGTTTTCGTATCGCCGAACTGCCGAGTCTGCCTTCGAGCAGCTCTTCGAGAAGTTCCGGGATAGCACGATCGTCCTGTCCTATTCGTCAAGCGGGTACCCCGATCTGCCACGTCTCGTCGAGCTACTCCGTCGGCAGAAGTCTGAGGTTGAGGTCTTCTCGGAGGAGCACCGGTACCACTTCGGAACGCACAGCCGCGTATCAGACGCCCGCAAGCTGGTCACCGAGTACCTGATCGTGGGCCAGTGACATTCGAGGAGTACCTGGCGAGCACGGCTGCTGTACGCGCGGCGCCGAGCCTCGACGAAGTGGCAGAGCACTCGGTGATCCGCGAAGTGGCCGAAGCTCTTGCTGACCTTCCGACCGTCGATCGGGAGTCCCTTGCTTCAGTGATAGCGGAGAACCCAGCGGCTGTGCGGACTCTCGCACTTGCTGTGGGCCTATCGAAGGAACAGCTGCGTACCTACTTAACGCGTCGCCTCGGTACGAGCGGCTGGGTGCGACTTGCGCGAGAACGACCCAACGAGGTCGTGGCTGCCTTCGATGAAGACTTCGAAATCGTGACGCTAATCGATGTCGAACGTGGACGACGGTTCGAGTTTGCGGATGTGCTGATCGCGCGCGCGGGAAGTCGCGTAAGCGCAGGCGAGGCCATCGCCGGCGGGCGGTTCGTAGAGGATGCGATCGAAGCGGTGGCGGTGCGGCTTCGGCTGCCGCACGAGCTTCGGACGAGGTTCGCTGGGCGTGGCAACGCGACAGCGCCGTGTGACCTCGCTGTGCCTGCTGGAGGTGATGAGGCAAAGATCGTGTGCGCGGCGAAGGGCTTCGACTCCACCGGCAGCAAGTTGAGTGACGCAGTTCGCGAAATCGAAGAGATGGCGGAGGTTCGTCTGCCACGTCAGTACGTGTACGCAGTAGTCGACGGGCTCGGCTGGCACCGGCGGCAAGCCGACCTCCGTCGTATCTTCGCGCTTTGGGAGGAACGGAAGATCGACGGCCTTTTCACGATCGCGATGCTGGCGGACTTCCAAACGGCGCTTCATGAAGCTGCGTCGAGAGCCGGTGTCGAGCGAACGTAGGCACGTAACTGCTAGTCGCGCTCCCCGGCGTGTCTTAGCCCGACCGGCTCTATAGCTCCGTCCGACGCCGTCTCTATAACCCGTCCATGACAACCGACGGGAGGCGCCCATGCCATATGTGAGCAAGCCCATGAAGCTCGTGACCGTGTGGTTCACGGAGGAGGAGAAGACGTTCCTCGACGAGCTCGCGAAGACCGAGAAGGTGACGCTCTCGAAGGCGCTGCGTGAGGGAGCGCAGCTGTACTTCGAGGACGCGTCGAAGAAGCTAGGAGCGGATACATGGCTCGAAGCAAGGCGGGGTGAGGACGTTGAGCCAGCGGGCGCCGCATAGCCAGCCGCGGTTCCTCAATGCGGCGCAGGTTGCCGACCTGCTCGACATGAGTGAGGACTGGGTGTACGAGCGGGCGAAGACCGGCGAGCTCCCGAGCTTGAAGCTCCCCGGCGGGCGCCGGCGGTTCCCCTACGACGACCTGATGGCCGTGCTCGAGACATTTCGCGATGACCGCAGGCGAGGCACGCGGTAGCGCATGGCCTCGATTCGCCGATATCGGACGCAGAACGGAAGCCGCTATGAGGTTCGTTGGCGCGACGGTGCCGGTGCGCAACGAAGCCGCGCGTTCCTGCTGCGGCGAGACGCCGAGCGATTCTCGACCGAGATCGAGCGCGAACGCCAGCTGCGGGGTCTCTACCTCGCGTCACCCGAGCGGTTCGGCGAGTTCCTACAGGCGTGGCTCGTCCGGCATCGGCAGCGTGTCCGTCCGTCGACGTATCGGCGTGACGCGGAGGCCTTGCGGCGGGCAGAGCCTCTGGCGCCACTCCTCGTCGAGGAGGTCAACGCCGCACGCGTCGAGGATCTCGTCTCTCGTGTGGCGCAGACCGGCTCACGTCAGGCGCAGATCCTGCTGCGACTCCTGAAGGCGGTTCTCGTCGATGCCCGCGCACGGGGCCAGCGAGTGGACGAGGCCGTAGCCGGTCTCCGTCCGCCCCGCCACGCCGAGCGTCCACCGCGCTTCCTCCTCTGGGCGGAAGTCGAGGAGCTCGCGAGCTACTGCCGGGAGAGCCGGCTCGTGACCTTCGCGGCGCTGACGGGACTCAGGCAGGGCGAGCTCTTCGCGCTGCTTGCCGGCGACGTCGACTCGTCGTCGGGCGAGGTGCTCGTGTCGAAGAGCGGCAACGGGGGCTTCGTGGGACCGACGAAGAACGGGCGGGCTCGGAGGGTTCATCTCACGCCGCTCGCGCAGGAGCTCGCGGAGGAGGAGCTGCGGTTGCGCGCTCGCGGTGCCTCGCCTCTGGTCTTCCAGTCCCCGCAGGGCCAGATGTGGCGCGCGGACAACTTCCGTGGCCGGATCTTCAAGCCGGCCGTGAAGCGGGCTGAGCTCGACGGGCTGCGATTCCATGACCTACGGCACACGTACGCCTCGCTGCTCATCGCCGCCGGAGTGGGGCCGATGGTCGTCGCGCAACAGATGGGCCATGCAGATGCGCGGCTCGTGCTGCAGCGCTACGGGCATCTCTATCCCGGGGCGACTGCGCAGGCTGCGACCTCGCTCGATGCGTACATTCGAGCGGCGAGTGTGGGGCAAATGTTGGGTGAGGAGATCACGCCGCCCGAAGAGGACGGCGCAATCCCTTTAGATGAGCCATGGAGCGTGCCGGGATCGAACCGGCGACCTCCGGCTTGCAAAGCCGGCGCTCTCCCAGCTGAGCTAACGCCCCGGGCAGCGTCAGTCTAGAGATGGGCTAGGAGCCCGGCGGCGCTCCGCGCAGGCCCCGCTGCTCGAGAGAGCGGAGCGCGTCACCGAAGCCGCGCTCTGCGGGGGCTGCCCGCGTCTCGCGCTCGAGCCGTCTCAACCGTTCATCGATCTCTGCGAACTCGGCCTTGGTCGTGATCGGCGTGCCTCCGCCGCTCGCTCGCTCGCTCTCGATGAGCGCAGCCTCGCGGCTCGCGAGCTCTTCGCTCTGGGCAGCAAGCTCCGCCTGGGTTCGGGCGAACGCCTTCTCGGCTTCCTGAAGGGCCACCAACCGGGCCTCGATATGGGCGAGACGCTCCGCCGGGGTCTCCGCCGCACCTGCCGCTCGCCGGGCGAGGTCGGCTTCCATCTTGAGGTATGCGCGCTCTCTGGCTGCGAGCTCCATCTCCCGGCGATTGAGCTCCTGCGCGTGCGCCGCCAGCCCGACCTGTGCGTGGGCTACCGCCCTGTCGTCCCCCGGCGAAGGCTTTCGCCGCGAGGTCCGGTTCACCCGAGCGAGCGCATCGGAGAGCTCGCGCTCCCTCTGCTCGACAGCAGAGACGCGCTCCGTCAGTTCCTGTCGGAGCCTGCCGAGCTCCTGCTCGGCGGCGACGCGGATCGCGCGAAGGCGCTCCTGCTCGCTCTCGATCGAGATCGGCTCGGGCGTGCGACGGGCGAAAAGTCCCACGCGTCGATGATATGCGCGTGGCGGACGTTCTCCTGCTCAAGTGCCGTTACGCCGCGCGCTCGAGCCGTTCGTCCGCGCGGGCGCGGCGCACGATCTCTTCGCGCTCGCCGAAGCGGAGCCGGGCCTTCTCCATGCGGAGTGCCTGCCACAGCTCCTGGAGGCGGGCGTCAAGAGCCTTGATCTCGTCCTTCACGGTCGAGTCGAGCCCTTGGGAGAGCTGCTGCCAGAGGACCTGGCGCTCTTCGGAGAGCTGCTCGATCTCGGTATGAATCTGGTTCGGTGTCACGTCGGTTGAAACGTGTCTCCGTCCGATCGCATTCCCTGTCCGGGCCACGAATCAGTCGTATCCCAGCTCTGCCAGCCGGTCCTCGTCGAGGCCGAAGTAGTGGCCCAGCTCGTGCAGGACCGTGATGCGGATCTCCTCGCGCAGCTCGGCCGCGTCGGGGAAGGCCTCCTCGAGCGGAATGCGGTAGATGGAGATCGTGTCGGGGAGCGAGCCGGCCATGTCGCCGCGCTCGGGAAGCGGGACGCCGTGGTAGAGCCCGAGCAGGTCGGGATCCGCCGGGTTCTGGTCCTCGATAACCACTGCCACGTTCTCGAGCGCCCCGGCAATATGCGCAGGGAGCTCGTCGAGCGCCGCTCGCACCTGTTCCTCGAAGGTCACCGGAGCACGAGTGCCATCAGCACCGGCCATGGGCAGGATGCTACGAGACCGCGCCCGGTAGAGTCGGATTCATGCCCACGTTCGCAGAAGCCCTGAACGAGCAGGTCGGCTACGAGTTCGCCGCCTCGCAGCAGTACATCGCGATCGCGGTGTACTACGACGCCGAGAACCTCCCGCAGCTCGCCGCACACTTCTATCGGCAGGCGGTCGAGGAGCGAAACCACGCGATGATGATGGTGCAGTACCTCCTCGATGCGGACGCCGACGTCGTGACGCCCGGCATCGACGCTCCGCAGACGGACTTCGCCGACGTCGTCGCCCCCGTTTCGCTCGCGCTGGCACAGGAGAAGCGCGTCACCGAGCAGGTCGTCGAGCTGGTGAAGCTCGCACGGGAGGAGGGCGAGCTCGTGGGAGAGCAGTTTCTGCACTGGTTCCTCCAGGAGCAGCGCGAGGAAGTCGCGTCGATGACCGAGCTTCTCGCCGTCGTCGAGCGCGGCAAGGACGACCTGTTGAGCGTCGAGGAGCATCTCAGTCGTGCCGGTGGCGGTCAGAATCCGCTCGAGGCAGGAGCGCCTCCCGCGGCCGGCGGCGCACTGTAGGGAGCGCAGTGCACGAGATCCGGTTGCGGACGGCGCGGCGCAGCCACGTCGTCGACATCACTCGCGACGTCCGTGAGGCGCTGGCGGAGGCGCGCGGGTCCGCGGTGCTCGTCTACGTCCCACACACGACCGCCGGTGTCACCATCAACGAGCATGCCGATCCGGCGGTCGCGCGCGACCTGGAGGCCGCGCTCGAGCGCATGGTCGACGACGGCTGGCCATGGGAGCACGTGGAGCCCGGCGAGGAGAACGCGCCGACGCATATCCGTGCGGCCCTCATGGGGCCGAGCGTGGTCGTCCCGCTTCGCGACGACGGGTCTCTCGGTCTCGGAACGTGGCAGGGGATCTTCTTCTGCGAGTTCGACGGCCCCCGCGAACGTTCCGTGTACCTCACGGTCTTGCAGTAGTCGTTGATCGAGGTAGAACGCCTGACGAAACGGTTCGGCTCGACTCTCGCCGTCGACGATCTCTCGTTCACTGTCGCGCCGGGAATGGTCACCGGGTTCCTCGGTCCGAACGGGGCTGGCAAGTCGACGACGATGCGAGCCATTCTCGGACTCGTTCACCCGAGTGCCGGGCACACGTCGGTGCTCGGGGTGCCGTATCGTGATCTCGACCGACCGACGCAGCGCGTCGGGGCGCTGCTCGAGACCTTCGACGCGCATCCAGGCCGCTCGGGTCGGAATCACCTCCGCGTGCTTGCCGTGGCCGGCGGGATCCCGAGGTCGCGGGTGGAGGACGTGCTGGCGCTCGTGGACATGGCCGGGGCGGGGAGGCGGCGTGTGAAGAGCTATTCACTCGGGATGCGGCAACGTCTGGGCCTTGCCGCCGCGCTGCTCGGCGACCCCGAGGTGCTCGTGCTCGACGAGCCGGCGAACGGCCTCGACCCTCAGGGAATCAGGTGGCTTCGTGACTTTCTCCGTTCGCTGGCGACCGAGGGCCGGGCGATCCTCATCTCGAGCCACGTCCTGTCGGAGGTCGCGCAGACCGTGGACGACGTCGTGATCATCCACCGTGGAAGGCTCGTTCGGCACGTGGCGATGGGAGACGTCGAGGCGATGGCGGCCGGCGCGACGACCGTTCGCTCGCCCGATGCGGAGCGGCTTGCGTCTCTCTTGGCCGAGGCCAATCTGGATGTCACGGCGTCGGGCGACGGGCGCCTCTCGGTGATGGCTCCACCAGAGCAGATCGGCGAGCTTGCAGCCGCCAACGCGGTCGTGCTGCACGAGCTCCGTGCCGAGCGTGCGACGCTCGAAGAAGTGTTTCTGGAGCTCACGGGCGAGCCCGGCGAGCGGGGCACATGACGCGGCTCCTCGCTGCAGAGGCCCTCAAGCTACGGACCCTGCGAAGCACGTGGGGCTTCGGGCTCGTCGCCGTGCTTCTCGCCGGGCTCGTGACGGCAGGGAGCATCGGCGGAGCAGGGCAGCAGGATCGGCTCGAAGCCGAGTTTCAGTTCCAGCTCGTCCTCGACGCCGCGTTCCCGGCGGCGATTCTCGCGCTCCTGATGGGGATGATCCTCGTGACGAACGAGTTTCGCCACGGCACGATCGCGCGGACGCTTCTCGCCGTGCCGAGGCGTGCTCGTTTCGTGGGCATCAAGCTGCTCACGGGAGCGGCGACGGGTGCCGCGCTCATGCTCGTCACGCTGGTTGCAGTCGCCTCGACGGCGGTCATTTGGCTCGGGCTGATCGACGTGCCTCTCGAGCTCGGCGACGGCCTGCACGGAGCCGGGCGGGCTTTCGTCGGCGTTGCCCTCGCCGGGCTGCTCGGAGCGGCGATCGGCGGCGCCGTCCACTCGCAGGTCGGTTCATTGGTCGGCACGCTCGTGTGGATCTTCGTGGCCGAGCCGATCTGCTGGGCGCTCCTCGGCCTTCTCGACCTGGACGGCGTCGCGTCCTACCTGCCTGCTGCGGCGCTCGGTGGCGTCGTGGACTCGAGCGGTGAGGGATTGCCGTTCGCCGGGTCCGTAGGCATGACACTTGCGTGGGCCGTCGTCGCGGCGGCGCTCGCTCTGGTCCGCACGGGCCGGCGGGACATCACCTAGCCGCGGCTAGGCTGGGTCCGCAGTGGCCGCGCCCGTTCGCAAAGGGGAGGAGCTCGAGCTCCGGATCGACTCGCTCGCCTACGGCGGGAGCGGGGTATGCCGGCATGACGGGTTCGTCCTGTTCGTGCGCGGCGGCCTGCCGGGCGACACGGTTCGCGCCCGCGTCACGAAGGTGAAGCGCGGATTCGCGGAGGGTGTCGTCACGGAGCTCATCTCCCCGACGGGCTCGCGCGTCGAGGCGCCGTGCCGGCACTTCGGAACCTGCGGCGGGTGCAGATTTCAGGATCTGTCGTACGAAGTGCAGCTCGAGCAGAAGGCGCAGCAGGTCCGAGACGCTCTGGTGCGGATCGGGCGCATCTCCGATCCACCACTCGAGCCGATCATGCCGGCGAGCTCGATCTACGGCTATCGGAACAAGCTCGAGTACTCGTTCTCGTCAGGCGAGGCCGGCGTCGAGCTCGGCTTCCATCGCGCAGGGCGCTGGGACGAGGTGATCGGCATCGAGGAGTGCCTGCTGACGACCGATCTGGGAAACGCGATCAGGCTCGCGGTTCGCGATTGGGCCCGTGAGGAGCGTCTCGAGCCGTACGACCAGTCGACGGGGGAGGGATACCTGAGGCATCTCGTCGTTCGAGAAGGGCGAAACACGGGCCAGGCGCTCGTCGTCCTCGTCACTGCTCCGGGCGAGCGGTTCGAGGCGGGGTACCTCACCGATGTCCTCCGACGCTTCCCGGAGGTGCGCTCGATCAACTGGGCGATCAACGACACCCCGGCGGAGACGACGAACCTCCCGACCAGGCTCCTCTGGGGTGACGAAGCGATCGACGAGGAGATTCTCGGGCTCCGGTTCCGCGTGCGTCCTGCCGCCTTCCTGCAGACGAATACCGAGATGGCGGAACGGCTGTACAGCCTCGCGCGGGAGCTTGCCGCGCTCACCGGCGACGAGAACGTTTTCGACCTCTACTGCGGGACGGGTACGATCGGGCTCGCTCTCGCCCCTCGTGCCAGCTATGTGTGGGGCCTCGAGATCTCGGAAGAGGCGGTGGCCTGCGCGATCGAGAACGCGGAGCTGAACGGGATCGAGAACGCGCAGTTCTTCGCCGGGAACGTCGGGCAGACGCTCGAGGAGTTGGCCGAGAAAGCGGGAGCGCCGGACGTCGTGATCGTCGATCCGCCGCGAGCAGGGCTCGCGGGGAAGGCGCTTCGCCGCACCGGGGCTCTCGGGGCTCGACGGATCGTCTACGTCTCGTGCAATCCCACGACGCTGGCCTCCGACGTCAAGGTCCTGCGGGACGACTACGCGTACGAGCTCGTGCGCTGCCGTCCGGTGGACATGTTCCCGCACACCCCACACGTCGAGTCGGTCTCGCTACTCGAGCATCGTTCCTTGTGACACAGTGTCACTTGGCTTCCGGCGCCTCGCGCCGGGATTGCCACGCGGCACGCACGTCCTTCCAGAGCAGGTCGGCGTTCGGGACGAGGAATCCGAGGCACACCGCGGGCAGTGCGGGGAGCCCGGCGATGCTGTCCCATGTCCAGACCAGCGCGAGCGTGCCCGCGAGGAGAGACGTCATTCCCGCCCACGTCCAGCTGACGCGAAGCCCGAAGCGCTCCGTAGCCGCGAGGAAGAGCGCGAAGAACAGGATGTCCGGCGGGCCGATGTTGACTCCCGCCGACTCGCCCGGGTTCGGGAACGCGACCGACACGCGTTCGAACAACCCGGGCCGCTCCTCGACCACGTACTCGGTCGGCCCTGCGGCGACCGACCAGATGTCCACCCACGGCACGAGGAATGCGACGAGCGTGATCCACCAGAGCTCCTCGAAGAGCGTCAGGAACCAGAAGCCGGCGAGCGTGTAGCAGGCGAGCTTGGCGACGCTGGCGGCCGAGTCGACCTCCAGCAGCGTGAGGGTGACGGCGGCGACGCCCGCCACTGCTGCGCCGACGAGCAAGATCTTGTTGCCGGCGCGCGCGAGCGGCAGGGCAATCCAGATCGCAGCAGCGAAGGCGGGGAAGACGATTGCGCTGTGGACGACGACGTCGAGCCCCGACGGGAGGCCGGGCAGGTGCTTGGCCCCGGCGCCGTACGCCACGAGCAAGGCGAGGAGCCCGACGAGCGCTCCCGCTCGCCGCCTCGTCAGTACGGGGGAAGCTCCGCCCACCAGGGCCCGAGAGCCTTGAAGGCGTTCCAGAACGCGGTCTTCGCCTGCTGATCGTCGAGTGACTCGTCGACGTCGGGAGTGACGAGCGCGTCGATCGTCGGAGTGAAGCGTTGCAAGCCGCCGAACGTGTCTGCGTCGAGGGCGTCGGAGAGGGGGAAGCGAAGGCTGTTGACGAACGCCACCGTGCGCTCGCCCATCGCCACGACGAGCTTCGGCTGGACGATGTAGAGCTCCCGTGTCAGCCAGGAAGCAGCGTCAACAGGATCCTCCGTCCCGAACTTGAGGCAGTTCGTCCCGTACACGGCGAGCGGGTCGACGTGCAGTCGCTGGAGCGACTTCAGGACAGCCTGACCTGCGCGACCGAAGAACGCGACGCCTTCCTGGATCTCGGACGGCTGAGGTGCGAATTTCAGAAGGAGGATGTCGGCCAGTGGGTGACCGGATCCGAGCACCGGGATCCTGAGCTCGTCACCCGCTCGCGCGAGCTCGTCACCGAGCTCGTTGATCTCGGAGATGGCTTTCTTGAGGTAGCGCTCGTAGATCTCGTCGGTGGGCACGGGCGGAGCGGACACGGAGTCCCAAGCACCTTCTCCCTCAGCGAACCTTTTCCTTGACCTGGGCGACCCACTTGAGCGACTGGAGGTATGCGAGGGACTTCGGCCGGCGCAGGATCTCGGCGTTACGAAGCGAGAGCAAGAACTCCTCCGGGCCGTCGAATCGGCGCATCCGCAGGGCACCCGTTCCGATCCCCTGGAGTACGTGCGCATCGGACCCGGCACCCTGGAGCAACCGGTACTTGCGCGCGAAGCGGAGCGCCTCGTCGTTGAAGGAGTCGCGGAGAAGCCTGGCGTTGTAGACCTCGAAGACGTCGATCTCGGCGAGGTGGCGATGGAGCGTCGCGGGGTCCGGGATCGCGTGCATGCGGTCGAAGGGGTGGGGGAGGTAGACGAGCCCTCCTTGCTCGCGGATCGCGGCGACGGTGTCTCCGAACGTCATGCCGCGCGAGATCTCCTCTTCGAGGAACAGCCCGATGACCTCGCCCTGGTCGTCGGTCTTCACCTCCTCTCCGGCAATGACGATCAGGTCACGCCCGCGAGCGAGCTCGACCGCTTCGAGCGCGCCGCCGAAGACGTTGTGGTCGGTGACGGCGATTCCGCCGAGCCCGATGGTTTCCGCGTGCTCGATCAGCTCCTCGGCCGGGATCGAGCAGTCGTGCGACCAGTCCGTGTGCAGATGGAGATCGATTGCGATCCAGTCGCGATCGGCGAGAGGGTCGTCCTGTGTCGGCGGCTGGACGCGACGCTTCCGCGTTAGCCGCGAGTACACGGCACTGAGCCGGTCTGCGACTGCGTCGAAGCTCTGGGTCTCGGCGTGCTGACGCGCTGCTCGCGCTTCCTGCGTGCGGCCGGCGGCGTCGCGCGCGAGCCGTTCGACGTCTTCGGTGGCCCGGTCGGCGTTCCCGTCGACCAGTGCCGCCTCGCTCGCGGCCGCCTCGAGCACGAGACGCTCCTCGCCTCCGGGCGCCGAGACGTAGATTGCGGCCGATCCGAGCAGCTCCACGCGCTGCTGAACCGTCCGCGCGGAACGAACGTGGACGCGTCCGTGCAGCGAGCGGGTGATCGCGGGGCGAAACCCCAGTGGCTTCGTGTGAAGGAGCATCGCCTCCCATCCGGGCAGGTCCTCGAGCAACCTCAGGAGCGCGCGCGTGGTTGCGCGGCCCGCTGCCTCGAGCTCGACGACGATCACGTCACGCTTCGGCGCAGGTTTGAACGAGTCGAGGTCGACCCCGAGCGGGACGATGCCGTACTCGCCCTCGAACCGGTCGCTCGCCGCCTCCGCCGTCTCGCCGGATGTTGCGAGTAGCGCATCGATACGGGTTCGCAGCCGATCTCGCCGCGAGCGCCTCGTCGGATAACCGAGCCGGTCGACGGAGAAGAACGTGGCGGCGGTGAGTGCATGGGTCGACGTCAGAGCGAGGTACGAGAGGCTCGGAAGCCCGGGCTCGAAGCCGTGAACGACGTCGAAGCGCCCTCGGGCAAGTGCGAGCCGCAGGTTCGCCCGGACGGCGACGGGGACGCCCATATGCGTTCGTCGCGAAAGCGGTATCGACGGGCCGATCGCGATCACCTCTGCGTCGAGGCCTCGTTGGAGCGCGCGTCGGCCGGCGAGAAGATCACGCGCTCGTGAGGATGGTGCCAGCACCGTCACGTGGTGACCACGCTTCCGAAGCGCCCCGGCAGTCCCTTCGACGTGCGCGTTGACCTCGTGCGGCTGCGACCACGCGAACGGCGTGACGAAGCAGATGCGGAGACCCACAGGCGGCAGTGTAGGTGTGGGTATCCGTCGCCTTACAATCGGCGCGTGGCCGACGTCGAGATCAAGGTGCGCGCGAACGGCCCGTACAAGGTCACGGGCCCGGTAAGGATCGTCGACGCCGAAGGGAACGAGTTCGCGCTGCCGGAAGGGGACTCGATCGTTCTCTGTCGCTGCGGGAGCTCGGCGAACAAGCCGTTCTGCGACAAGAGCCACCGAGAAGCCTGCTTCGTCGCCGACGAC
>JAIBJO010000048.1 GCA_020029615.1 Actinomycetota bacterium | reverse complement strand
GCGCGGGTGACCGCCTGGCGGATCCACCACGTCGCGTAGGTCGAGAACTTGTAGCCGCGGCGGTAGTCGAACTTCTCGACCGCGCGGATGAGGCCCAGCGAGCCCTCCTGGATCAGATCGAGGAACGAGAGGCCGCGCCCCAGGTAGCTCTTCGCGATCGACACGACGAGTCGGAGGTTGGCCTCGATCATGTGCTGCTTGGCGGCCATGTCGCCGCGCTCGATCAGCTTCGCGAGCGAGACCTCCTGGTCTGCGGTAAGGAGCTGGACCTTCCCGATCTCGCGCAGGTAGAGCCGGAGCGAGTCGAGAGAGGGCTCGACCGAGAGGTCCAGCTTCGGAGCGACCTTCTCGTCCTCCACCGGCGCGGGCTCCTCATGCGGAAGCGCTTTGTGCTCGACGCCCTCGACCAGCTCGATCGAGTGGTCGATCAGGTACGTGTAGAAGTCCTCGACCTGCTCCTTCGTGAGCTCGACGTCGTCGAGCCCGCTGACGATCTCGTCGTATGTGAGAAACCCTTTCTCGAGCCCTTGCTCGATCAGGCGCTGAAGCTCCTCGATCTCGGGGAGGGCGATATCGACGGACAGCATGGGTAGGGCTTTCTCCTCTCGCGCTCGAACGGATACTGACCTTCCTACGCACACTGAGCCGGCCCGCCTGCCGCCCCGGCTCACCACCAAGCGCGCGGATACTAGTCCGACTCGCGCATTTGTGGAAGGGGTCCGAGTGGTGAGCGCCGACGGCTGCTCAAACGGCCCGCAGCTCGCCGACGACCTCGGCTCGCGAGTTCGTCACGGAGACGACTCCGAGCCCGCCGGTGTCGTACCCGAGCCGGTCGAGGAACGCCGCGATCCCGCTTCGAACAGCCCGCGTCGACCCGTCCTCCACCTTGAGGGCAACTCCGACTCCGTCTTGCGAGGCGGCGCAGAGAAGTCCTTCGGCGCCACCCTTCGCCACCCACCCCTGCCCGAGACGCATGAGCTCCGTATCGGCCTGGCCCGGACCGCGAATGAGCTCAGGATAGGCGCGCATCGCATCGGCGACACGCAGGCCGCCGTCGAGCGACTCCAGCCGCGAGAACCCATGCGCCATTCGTTCGAGCGTGAGGGCGTACGTCACGACCCCGCATCCGTCGATGGCCGTCGGGATCGATGACGGCTCGACCTCGGCCGCCTCCGCGACCTGTTCGAGCATCGCCTCCTGACACGGATGCCCCGTCAGCCGGTATCCGGGCTTCGCCCACCCCATACGCTCGCACAACGCGAGCATGGCGGCGTGCTTACCGGAGCAGTTGTGCTCGAGCCGCGTCGGCTCGGCCCCGCACTCGAGCTCGTTCTCAGCGGACTGCGCACGCGCAAGCAGGCTCCGGACCGGAGCGAGCTGCTCGGGCCGATGAAGGTGCGACGCGCACGCAATTGCGATCTCGACGTCGTCAAGCTCCGGCCACGCTCGAACGACGGGCAGCGCCTGCAGGGGCTTCGCCGAGCTCCGGAAGTACGTGAGGTGGGACGGATCACCGCAGGACTCGACGACCGCGCCGTCCGCCACTGCGACGGCATGAACCAGGTGGCGCGCCTCGACGACGCCACCGCGCGTCGCTTCGATGACGATCGGCCCCACGGCGCCTGAGCGTACTCACGGCCGCGCCGGGGACGCCACCGGTGGCGTCCCCGCGCGTGAAGAGGATTCGGGTCAGAGCCCCGCACACTGACCGGTCTTTGCACCGGTGACCGTGTTCGGGCTTCCTTCGGAGTCGCCGATCTGAGGCGCCGGCGAGTTCGCCACGCACCCGAGGCTCCCGTGGATCGAGTTGGTGACGTACTCGTTGCCGTCCGGATCCACGAGCGTGTTCCGGTCGAGGCTCACTGAGCCGTCGACTTCGTTTCGGATGAATCCGAACCAGAAGCCGTCGTAGCCGTTGACGGTCACGCCGCCCGAAATCTCGTTGTCCTCGATCGCGTTCCACGTGATGCCGAACGGCCCACCGAACGGTCCCGAACCACCGCGGATCTCGAGTCCACCCTTGATCCTGGCAAAGTGAATCCGCACCGATGCAGCGTCGGTCGCATGAACACCTCCGGAGATCGAACCGGTGCTCCCCGGGCTCTCCTCGCTACCGAGCACGAACGTCGCACCAGGCTGGACGAACAACCCGGCAGCGATGGAGACGGGACCGTCCCCGATGCAGGTCGCGCCCGCCGGCACGACCACTTTCCCATAGCTCCCCGAGGCGAGCCCGCCGACGCAGGCTGTCGGCCCGCTACCCGCGGAGGCCGGACCGCTCGCGGCGAGAACGGACGCCAGCACGAGCCCGCACCCACCGAGCAAGGGCGCGATCCGTCTCCTGACGATCCAACCGAACATGCGCGTACCTCCTTCGATCGTCGACGTGGAGTGACCGAGGCTCTCAGCAACGCCGCGCAACCAGAAGCCGTCGACCGGACGATCTCGAGGGCCGAACACGCTCCTCCGAACGGCGGCGCGGCGGGTGGCGCAAGGCCGGAACGACGTCGTGCGTACTTCACGTCCGGTGCTCATGAGGTCGGAGCAGGCTCCGCGTAGGCGCTACCGTCACGTCCATGCCCGAGCTGCCCGAGGTCGAAGCCTGGGTGCGAGAGCTCGATCCGCTCGTGTCGCGCGCGGCGATCGAGAAGGCCGGGCCGGCGCACATCGCGACGCTGAAGACGTTCGATCCGCCGCTGAGCGCCCTCGAAGGCAGGCGCCTCGCGGGCTCACGTCGACACGGCAAGAACCTCGTCTTTCCGATCGAGGGTGACGACCTGGTCGTTCGCGTCCATCTGATGAGCGCGGGTCGGCTTCGCTATCTCACCCCGAGCATGAAGGGGCCGAGGACACCGATGTTCAGGCTGCGCTTCACCGACGGAGGCGAGCTCGTTCTCACCGAGGCGGGGAAGAAGAAGCGCGCGGGAGTGTGGCTCGTTTCACCGGCGCAGCTCGACCACGACCTCGCTCACCTCGGCCCGGACGCGCTCGACGTCGACGCCGAGGCACTCGCCGAGATTCTCGGGCGCGAGCGGCGACAGCTCCACCCACTTCTACGCGACCAGCGAGTGATCGCCGGGATCGGCCGCGCACATGCGAACGAGATCCTCCTGCGGGCGCGCCTGTCGCCGTTCAAGGCGTCGACCGAGCTCGCGAGCGAGGAGGTCGAACGCCTGGCGACGGCGATCCGCGACGACCTCCAGCGAGCCCTCGAGATGCGCGAGCTGGGCAAGGGCGACGACGACGTCTACCTCGTGCACAACCGACTCGGTAAGAACTGCCCGCAGTGCGACACACACATCGCACGTGTCGACTTCGAGGAGCACACGATCTACTACTGCCCGAGCTGCCAGACGGGCGGGCGCCTGCTCAAGGATCGCCGGCTGTCCCGCCTGCTCCGGTAGAGCGGGCGAGGCGAGCCTCGCCCCGACGAAACCGGTGCTACGGTGGCGCGGATGACGAACGTCCTCAGGCTGGAGGAAGACCTCCAGGCGTCTTCACCGGAGATCGCGCTTGCACTCTCCCGCGCGGGTGTCAGCGGGGTGCAGAAAGCTGTGAGGATCCGCCGCGGCAGCGCCGAGACCGTCATGGCCGCCGTCATCGACTGCACGGTCGATCTCGCCGCCGACCAGAAGGGCGTGCACATGTCGCGCTTCCCCGAGCTCTTCGAGGAGGCGATCGAGCTCGTCGTCGAACGGGAGGCACTCCTCGTCGAGGTGCTGGCCGAGCACATCGCGAGCCGCGTGGTCGAGCGCCAGGGAGCGTTGCGAGCGGAGGTCTGGATCCGTGCCCAGTGGCCGATCCATCGCCGAACGCCGGTCACCGGCCTCGCGACGCAGGAGATGGTGACTCTTTGCGGGATCGCCGCCGCGTCCGAGAACGGGACGCGCCGCGCGGTCGGAGTCGAGGCGACGGGCATCAACGCATGCCCGTGCGCGCAGGGCCTCGTCCGTGGTCGAGCGAGCGAGCGGCTGCTCGAGGCCGGCTTCGACTCCGGCGACGTCGAGCGGATCCTCGAGCTCGTTCCGATCGCGACGCACAACCAGCGCGGGCGCCAGACGCTCTTCGTCGGGACGGAGCAGGACCTCGACGCGGAGGTGCTGGTGGACGTGGCGGAGCGTTCCATGAGCGCCCCCATCTACGACCTCCTGAAGCGGCCGGACGAGCTGTTCGTCGTCGAGCATGCCCATCTCCAGCCGCGCTTCGTCGAGGACTCCGTCCGCCACGCGCTCCGGGACGCGCTCGAGACGCTTCCGCAGCTCGACGACGCCGACTTCCTGCTCTCGAAGCAGGTCAACTTCGAGACCATCCACGTGCACGACGTCGTTGCGGAGCGCTTCGGCATGGTTGGCGAGCTGCGCAGCGAGCTCGCCACCGGCAAGCCGAGCCCGCTGCAAACGACGCTCTCTGCCTGGCTCGCCGCCTAGATGCGCTGGCGAATCCAGCCGATCTGAGGCGCGGGACGATCGGGCGCGTGCGGACGACGAGCGCATTCAGGTCGCCAACCGCCTGCTCGAATCGCGCCCGGCGAAGCCCTTGTCGCACAAGAGCAGGAGCCGCCCTTGGCTCGGCCGTCGCGGCCGTCAACTATCGGTCAAGCATGCGTCTGGTACTGCCGCAGGTTGTGTGCTGTACTAGTACGAACTGTCACTAGAGGGGAGGAGTTATGTGGCGTCCGGTTGCGGTCCTCGGTCTTGCAGGAGTCGCGGCCCTGCTCGTGCTCGCGGCGACAACTGCTTTTGCCTCGGATGAAGGCCTGCGCGTGACCATCTCTGTGAGGAATCCCATTACTGGAGAGCGAATTCGGGGCGAAGCGAGCGTCCCGGCCGGAACTACATTTCAGGTGAGCGTGACGACGAATGGCGTCGACTGCGTCGGCCAGTTCGTCGTGTCAGCTCTCGGGGCTCCGGGCAATCCGCCGTCTGTTCTCGTTGCGTCCGTTCCATTCGTCATAGGCCCAGCCGTCGGCAGCAACACCGCAACCGGTACGACACTGGTCGCGAACGCACTCGCCGGGACGCAGGTGAACGACTGGAAGATCAGCGCCTCATGCAACGGCGCTAGACGGGAGCAGTTCGCACACCGTGAGATCGAGTTCTTCGCTCGACCCTGAAGGTCGGCAAGTCACCCACTAGGCGACGAGCGACTCGGCGACATCAGACTTCCCTGTCGCAGGGACGACCTCGAGGTAGACGGACGCGTCGGTGGGCTTGCGCGCCAGCAGCATGCTGAGGTCGTACGCCTTCTCGATCAGCCACTTCTGCCAGCCGTACTTCTCGGTCTGAAGCCTGCGAACGAGCGGGCCTTCCTGCACGATCCGCGCGACACCTTCGATCGGCTCACTCGTGACCCTCCGGCGGGCGGTGCGCGCGACGATACGAAGGTGGGGCTGCGCTTGATGCGCCGTACCCTCCATGTCTTGGCCCCGGTCGCGACAAGGAGCCGTCGCTTCAGGTCGTCCGATACGAACCACACCGGGGTCGACGCAGTCGACCCATCCCGACGGAAGGTCGTGATCGAGAGGTACCGCTCATTGTCATCCCCAAGAACCCGATCGGTTCCAATCGATTTCGACATGGTCCTCTCGCACGGGCCGTTCGCCATCGGTGAAATCGCGGATCGACGACGCGGAGTTACGCGCGACGGGCACGCCTGAGCTCGAAGCGATGCTCGGTGCCGGCGAAGAGCCGGCGAATGTTCTGGTGGTGCATCGCGATCACCGCAGCTGCGCCCGCCACGCCGAAGACGACGATCGGCCACGGGTAGTCGAAGAGCACGACGAAGACGGCCAGTGCGATCGCCGTCGCGATCGACGCAAGCGACGCATATCGGGTGAGGACGAAGACCACGAGCCACACGCCGATGCAACAGAGGGCGGCGAGCGGCGCCAGCGCGAACGTCGCGCCTCCAGCCGTCGCGACCATCTTCCCGCCCTTCTGGAACCGCAGGAAGACGGGCCGTGCATGGCCGACCATCGCGGCCGCCGCGGCCAACACGCCGATGAGCGCATCGCCGACCCAGAGACCGAGCGAGGCAGCCACGAAGCCCTTCGCGAGATCGAGCGCCGCGACGGGCACCCCGAGCGACCGGCCGTAGACCCTGAACACGTTGCTGGCGCCGACGTTTCCGCTCCCCTTCGTGCGGATGTCCTCGCCGCGGACGAGTCGGGGTACCCAGTAGCCGAACGGCAGCGAGCCGAGGAGGTACCCGCCAACGATGGCGAGCACGTCGCTCATTCGTTACTCCATCGGGATGCGATACGCCTCGACCCAGTGGTTGACAACGTGCCAGTCGAGGTTCCGCAGGAACGCGTCGATGTAGGCGGCGCGGTCGGTCTGGTAGTCGAGGAAGTAGGCGTGCTCGTACACGTCGAGCGCGACGAGCGGGGTCGCGTTCCAGACCGGGAAGGTGTTCTGGGCGTCTCCGATGTAGTTGAAGAGGCGACCTTCGTCCCAGTCGTACGCCGTCCACGCCCAACCCCGGCCCGCCATGCCAGTGGCGCGGAGGTCGGCCCGCCACGCGTCCGCCGAGCCGAAGTCACGCTCGATGAGCACCGCAATCGCGTCGTCGGGATCGCCACCTTCACCGCCGAGGTGCTCGAAGTAGATCTCGTGGTTCTTGATTCCGCCGACCGCGAACGTGAGCTCGACCTTCAGGGAACGGAGCTCCGAGTAGGCCTGGTTCGCGGCGCCGAGGTCGACCCCCGGGAGGAGCCCGAGAATCTCGTTTCGCTTCGTGACGTACCCCTGATAGAGGCGGTAGTGCGCCTCGATGGTGGTGCGCGAGATGCCGTCCAGCTCGAGAAGCGCGGGCTTCAGCTCGCGTGGTCTGATCTCGACGAAGTTCGACATCGTTTCCTCCGGAGGCGGGGCGGGAACGCGCGGAGCATATCCTTGCCCGAAACGATCCCGTGAGGAGAGGAGTAGCCCGATGGCACATAGCGTTCCCGACCTGGCCTACGCGTTCGACGCACTCGAGCCGCACATCGACGCAAGGACGATGGAGATCCATCACGACAAGCACCACGCGGCGTACGTCACCAACCTGAACACGGCGCTCGAGGGCACTGCCTGGGCCGAGCAGTCGCTCGAGACCGTGCTCACGAGCCTCGATTCGCTCCCCGACGACAAGCGCATGGCTGTCCGCAACAACGGCGGTGGGCACGCGAACCACACTTTGTTCTGGGAGATCATGGGCCCGAACGGAGGCGGCGATCCGAGCGGCGCACTCGCGGACGCGATCGCGGACGCGTTCGGCGACGTCGGCGACCTCAAGGCAGCTGTGAACGACGCCGGCGTCAAGCGGTTCGGCTCGGGCTGGACCTGGCTCGTGTGGGATGGAACCGGGCTCGCTGTCAAGTCCACCCCGAATCAGGACACGCCCGTGATGGACGGAGAGGCACCTCTCCTCGGCATCGACGTGTGGGAGCACGCCTACTACCTCAACTACCAGAACCGCCGCCCCGACTACCTCGCGGCATGGTGGAACGTCGTCGACTGGGACGCGGTGGCGGCGAAGTTCGACGCCGCCCGTTCGGGCTAGAACGACGAGTCGACGTGTCGCCAGGCACATGAAGGAGCAGATGCTGCGCGGCGAGCTCTACCTCGCGGACGATCCGGAGCTCGCCGCCGATCACGCACGTGCTCAAGCGCTGCTCGAGGAGTACAACGCCACTCCGCACAGTGCCCACGGCGAACGCGACCGACTGCTGCGAGCGCTCCTCGGGGACGTCGGCGAGGGCGTCGTCGTCAAGCCGCCGTTCCGCTGCGACTACGGCCGATACATCGAGATCGGCGCTCGCACGTTCGTCAACTACGACTGCGTCATGCTCGACGTCGCGCCCATCCGGATCGGAGCCGCATGCCAGATCGCGACGAGAGTTCAGCTTCTTACCGCCGCCCACCCGATCGATCCGGAGCCGCGACGGGCAGGATGGGAGTACGGGCTACCGATCACCGTGGCCGACAACGTGTGGCTGGGCAGCGGCGTGATCGTCTGCCCCGGCGTCACGATCGGAGCGAACACCGTCGTCGGCGCAGGCGCGGTCGTCACGCGAGACCTTCCCGCCGACGTCGTTGCCGTCGGCGTCCCGGCGAGGGTGCAGCGACGGATAGGGGCGGAGCAGCACGGCCAAACCAGGTCGGCCGCGGACGCGTAGCAATCCACACATGGCTGCGTCGATCGCGATCCAGGCCGATCTGCCCTTGCTGGGGTCTGGCTTAAGCCAGACCCCAGAGCCAGGACCGGGAATCATGCAGCTCGTGGAGCTTCCTCAGCCCACCGACGGCCAGCTGATCGTTCGCATTGCCCGCGGGGATCGTGGAGCGTTCGACCAGCTGCACGATCGCTACGTGCGGGCCGTGCTCGGGCTCGCGTTGCGCCGCCTGGGTGACCGCGGTCGCGCCGAGGACGCGACCCAGGACGCATTCCTTGCTATCTGGCGGTCCGCGAGGACGTACGACCCCTCGCGAGGCCGGGGCGCACCGTGGCTGTACGCGGTCGCGCGGAATGCGATCACGGACGGCCTGCGGCGTACCCCCGAGCCGGTGGCCGAGCTCGACGACGGCCCCGGCCGCGAGCCCGACCCGTCGGACGAGGCCGAGGCTGCATGGACGGCCTGGCGGGTCCACCGCGCGCTCGAGGTGCTCCCCGACCACGAGCGTCCCGTCATCGAGCTCGCGTACTGGGGCGGGCTCTCGCAGAGCGAGATCGCAGAGCGGCTCCAGATCCCGCTTGGAACGGTGAAGACTCGGACGCGCAGTGCGCTCGCACGCCTCGCCGACGCTCTGGACCAGGAGCTGCGATGAGCCCGGACTTCGACGAGCTGGTCGGAAGCGACCTCGAGCCGGGTGAGCGCGCACGACTCGAGCGCGTGCACGAGCTGCTCGTGGCTGCGGGCCCGCCGCCCGAGCCCCCCCGCACGTCCATGGAGCTGCGTCCGCGAAGGCGACGAGGCGCGGCACTCGCGATCGCCGCGGCGCTCGCAGTCGCAGCGTTCGCGCTGGGCGCGGCGCTCGTCGACGGATCGGCCGGTCGGAGCGTCGACTTCGTCGTCTCCATGCAGGGCACGCCGGCTGCGACGGGCGCAGCTGCCTCCCTGCGGGTCTTCGACCTCGACGACGCAGGCAACTGGCCGATGGAGCTGACGGTCGAGGGCCTTCCACCAGCGGATAGCGGACGACCGTTCGAGCTTTGGCTGACGCGTGGGGGCGAGCTCGCTGCCCTGTGTGGCGGCTTCCTCACGAACGACGACGGCTCCGCGGTCGTCCCGCTGAACGCGCCCTATCGCTTCGACGAGTTCGACGGCTGGGTCGTCGTCCAGGAGGACTCGGAGACGCCGCTCCTCAGTACGTGAACCCACCGACGATCGGCACGGCGACGTTCTCGCCCGATCGGCTTTTGACTTCTACGTCGAGCACGACCGCCGCTAGACCCTATGGCGGCTCGGTAGCCGCCAGCCGGTAAAGGTCGGACCCTCCGAGTTACAGATCGGGGATTTGTCTGGCCGGAGACTGGCTCCGGCTGACCCCATGCAACGAAAGGAGGGTCCGGCCATGACCGCCTCCTCGACATGGGTGGGTCTGGACGTCCACGCGCGTTCGACGCACGCCGCGGCGATCGAGCGCGAGAGCGACGAGCTTCGACGTGCACGCTTCGGCACAGGCACCGACGAGGTCGTCGCCTGGCTCGAGGCGCTGCCGCAACCCGTGCACGCCTGCTACGAGGCGGGCCCCCACCGGAGATGCCCTGTACCGTGCCGCTCGCGCGGCGGGTGTCGAGATCGACGTCGTCGCCCCGACGAAGACGCCACGGGCGGTATAGCGCCCGTTGCTCGCAATCCCTGGCCCGTGTGGAGACCCATCCGCACTTTGATCTCCACGCCCTCCGGCCACCTGTGAGACAGCAGGGCGAGCTGGCCCTCGACCGCGGCGAGAAGCGCCTCTCGGGCACTTGCAAACGCAATGAAGAACGAGTCGCCCTGCGTGTCGACCTCGTAACCGCCGTGGGCGGCGAAGGCCGCGCGCAGAAGGCGCTCATGATCGGCCAGCACGCTTCCGTAGCGGTCACGCAGCTGCTTGACGAGCCGCGTCGACCCTTCGATGTCGCTGAAGAGGAAGGTGACAGCGCCGGTGGGTATCTCGGCGATGCGACGGAAGCGCGACACCCTCTCGGCACGGATGGCAAGCGGGCGAACACCGTGATCGTGGCCTCCGGGTGACCGGCTATCGTCGGTACCTCGTGCCCGATCGCGCCATCCCTTCGCAGTACGAGGACTTCGTGCGGCATGTCTTCACGACCGGCGTGCCGAAGGGCGATCGCACGGGGACCGGGACGGCAAGCACGTTCGGGTACCAGATGCGCTTCGACCTCTCCGAGGGCTTCCCGCTCGTGACGACCAAGAAGGTGCACTTCAAGTCGGTTGCGGTCGAGCTCCTCTGGTTCCTGCGCGGCGACTCGAACGTCGGCTGGCTGCAGGACCAGGGAGTGACGATCTGGGACGAGTGGGCCGACGCGGAGGGCGAGCTCGGTCCCGTCTACGGCGTCCAGTGGCGGAGCTGGCCGACCCCCGACGGCGGCCACGTCGACCAGATTGCCGAGGTCGTGCGGCTCCTCCGCGAGGACCCCGACTCGCGCCGCATCATCGTCAGCGCCTGGAACGTCGCCGACATCCCGCGGATGGCGCTCGCGCCCTGCCACGCCTTCTTCCAGTTCCACATCGCCGGCGGCGAGCGCCTCTCGTGCCAGATCTACCAGCGAAGCGCCGACGTCTTCCTCGGCGTGCCCTTCAACATCGCGAGCTATGCGCTGCTGACGCACATGCTGGCGCAGCAGACCGACCTCGACGTGGGCGACCTCGTCTGGACGGGCGGCGACTGCCACATCTACGACAACCACCGCGAGCAGGTCGAGATGCTCCTCGTGCGCGACCCCTTCCCGTACCCCTCGCTCCGGTTCCTCCGGCGGCCACCGTCGATCTTCGACTACGCGTACGAGGATTTCGAGGTCGTGGGATACGAGCACCACCCGGCGATCCGCGCGCCGGTCGCCGTGTGATCGTCGCGCTCGTCGCCGCGGTCGCACGCGGCGGCGTGATCGGGCGCGACGGCGGCCTGCCGTGGCGGCTCCCGGAGGACATGGCGCATTTCCGCGAGGTGACGATGGGTCACCCGGTCGTGATGGGGCGGCGAACGTGGGAGTCTCTACCGCACCGCTTTCGCCCCCTGCCAGGCCGACGCAACGTCGTACTCACCCGTAACGCGAAATGGAGCGCCGAGGGCGCCGAGCGGACCGGGTCGCTCGCTGCCGCGTTGGAGCTACTCGCCGACGAGGAGCGCATCTCGATCATCGGCGGCGGCGAGCTCTTCGCGGCGGCGTTGCCGCTCGTCGACGAGCTCCTGTTGACCGAGATCGACCTGGACGTCGACGGCGACACGTACTTCCCCGAGCGGGATCGCGATGCGTTCGTGGAGGTCTCGCGCGAGGCGCGCGCCGCGCCCGACGGGATTCCGTACTCGTTCGTCACCTTCAGACGGACACGTCCGCTCTAGGCACTACAATTCTGTAGTATTAGCACTACAATGGATCGCATGGAAGTCGGCATCCGCGAGCTCCGACTCAACCTGAGCCGATATGTCGCACGTGTCCGCGAAGGTGCGGAGGTGGTCGTCACCGACCACGGGACTCCGGTTGCCCGCCTGGGGCCTATCGACGAGGAGGAGGCCCACTATCAGCGACTTGTTCGCGAGGGTGTCGTAACGCCTCCGAAGCGACCGAAGGCGAAGGCGCTGCCACAGCTGATCCCCCTGGAGGGGGAAGGACCACTCGTCAGCGAGATGGTGCTCGAGGACCGAGGCTGATCGCGTACTTCGACGCGTCCGCGTTTGTCAAGCTGTTCCTGCCGGAGCCCGGGGCCGACGAGTCGCGAGAAATCTTCCTGGCGGCGACTCGCGTCTTTTCCTCCCGAGTGCTCGTCCCGGAAGCGTCTGCGGCGCTCGCGCGTGCGACACGAACCGGACGGCTCGGCACCGAATCGGCCACCAAGGCCCGTGCCCTCGCGCGATCTCTACTCGATCAGGTCGTGCCTGTCGACGTCGACGGCGTCGTCGCGGACCGGGCGTGGGACCTCGCAAGCATGTTCATCCTGCGCGGCTACGACGCAGTGCACCTCGCCTCGTTCGAGCGGGTCCACGCCGGCGAGTCGATACTCGTCGCCGCTGACGGCGACCTCGTCCGTGCCGCCCGGGCGATCGGGCACGCGGTCGCGGCACCGGGAGGCTGACGCGAGACGCTCGCAGCTAGCATGCGCGCACCGTGAGCACCGACATGCGAGCCACGCGCGAGGATCTCGATGCCCGCCTCCCGGAGCTACGGGCGCTCGGAGCCGATCAGGGCATACTCGAGCTCATCGTCGTCCGGCCGAGCGAGGACGAGCGCGAGACGCCCGAGACCGCCGAGCTCACGATCGAGGACGGCCTCGCCGGCGACCGCTGGGAGCCGTGCGTCGACGCGAACGGACGGCCCGACCGGCACAACCAGCTCACGATCGCCTCGACGCGCCTGCTCGGGCTGATCGCCGAGCCTGACCGCTGGCCGCTGTCGGGCGACAACCTGCTCGTCGACATGGGGCTCGACATCGAGGGTCTCCCCGCCGGGAGCCGGCTCGCCATCGGCGACGACGTGATCGTTCAGATCTCGGAGATACCGCATACGGGCTGCGCGAAGTTCTCGGCGCGCTTCGGAAGCGATGCCCTCAAGTTCGTCAACTCTCCCGCGGGTCGCGAGCTGCGCCTGCGAGGCATGAACGCGCACGTCGTCCAACCGGGCACGGTCTCGACCGGCGACGTCGTGCGCCGGCTCTAACTCGCACGTCCGGCGAGCTCCAGCACGGCCTCGCGAAAGACCTCGGTGTGCCGGTCGACGTCGACCTCCGTCGTCGCCGGGGACATGAGCGCCATCGAGTGGAAAGGCGTCAGGAGGATGCCCCGGTTCAGCGCGAACAGGTGCATGTAGCGCTCGAGCGCGAAGTCCGAGGCAGCATGCGCCTCTGCACCGTTCCGGGGGTGATCCGGGCCAAAGAGGTACTCGGCGCGGCAGCCGAGGCTCGTCACGTGCCACGGAAGGCCCGACTCGCGAATGCTCGCCTCGACGCCTTCCGTCCAGCGCCCGGCGAGCGGGATCATCCGTGCGAACGCTTCGTCGGTGAGCACTTCGCCGAGCGTCGCGCGCATCGCGGCCAGCGACAGAGCATTGGCGGCAAGCGTCCCGCCCACCCCGCCGACGTCGGCGTCCTCGAGCTCGATGCGGCCGGACAGACGCGCAGCGACGTCCTCCGCGAACCCGTACGCGGCTGCAGGGATGCCACCCGCGATCGGCTTGCCGATGGTGACGACGTCGGGCTCGAGGCCGTGGGCACGCGTGAATCCCCCCGGACCGCAACAGATCGTATGGGTCTCGTCGATCGCAAGCAGCGTGCCGGCAGCGCGAGTCAGCTCGCGTAAAGCCTCGTGGAAGCCCGGCGCGGGATGGACGATCCCGATGTTCGTCAGGGCAGGCTCCGTGAGGACGAGCGCGACGTCGCCGTGGGCGAGCTCGCGCTCGAGCCCGTCCAGGTCGTTGAACTCGACGACGCGGGTCGTGACCGCGGGATCGACCGGTGGGCCGAGGTTGCCACGCCGAGGACGGACGACTCCGTCGGCGCCGAGCGTCGCGAAGGTCTCGTCCACGGTGCCGTGGTAGCACCAGTTGAACACGAGGATGGTTGACCGCCCAGTCACGTGGCGCGCGAGCCGGATGGCGAAGCGGTTCGCATCCGTCGCCGTCAGCGCGAACTGCCAGGACACGACGCCGAAACGGCGGGTCAGCTCGGTCGAGACCCACAGGGCGTCCTCGCTCGGAAGCATCAGGGTGATGCCTTTGGCTGACTGTTCAATCAGCGCTTTCAGGGTCGGTTCCGGCGCGTGCCCGGTCATCGCGCCGGTGTCGCCGAGGCAGAAGTCGACGTACTCGATCCCATCGACATCCACGAAGCGCGCCCCTCTCGCCTCGCGCACGAACACCGGGAAGCCGCCGGGCCACTTGCGCATCCAGTGCATCGGCACGCCTTCGAAGAGGTGCCCGCGCGCACGCTCGGCCAGCTCCCGCGAGTGGGGATGGGTAGCGACGAAGCGCGCCTCCTCGCGCGCCTGCAGCTCGGGAAGGCTCGTCACGCGCCTCGAAGTGCCTCCTCACCGGCCACCGTGAGCTCGACGTGCGACAGGGAGCCGTTCCGCACGACGCGAACCAGCCCGTCCGAAACGGCGTCCTCCCAAAGCGAGTGTCTAGGGCACTGCGTCTTCCAGAGTTCGATCGCCTGCGGATAAGTCCGCGGCTCCTGCGCGATCCAGGCGAGGAGCTCGAAGCGCTCGAACGACGAGGTCATGCGCGCCGGATCGCGAGCACGCGCGCCTTCCAGGATCCGCGCGGTGCCTCGACGTCGACGACGTCGCCGATCCCGGCACCTATGAGGGCCCGGCCCAGCGGTGAGTCGGGAGCGACGCCGCCGACGGCGGAGATCACGACCTCCATCTTCTCGCCGTCCTCGTCAGCGATCTCGACGATGGAGCCGACGCCCACATGCTCGTCGGTGTCGTGCTCGACGACTACTGCGTGCGCCAGCCGCGCGCGCAGCTTCTTGATTCGCGCCTCGAGCAGGCCCTGTTCGTTCTTCGCGGCGTGGTACTCGAAGTTTTCCGAGAGGTCACCGAACGAGCGCGCTGTGGCGATCGCCTCGATGGCGGCTGCGCGACGCGGCCCCTCCAGCTCGGCCAGCTCCGCCTCGAGCTCGGCCTGTTGGGCCGCGGTCAGATACTCGGTCTTGGGCTCGCTCACGGCAGAACAGGCTAGAGGTTCGATGCGGAAGTGGCGCGCCGTCGTGGACGGTAGCCGTCCGTTCGGAACTCACATTAGGCCTCTACCAGATGCAGTGACGCGACTCTCGCAGGCTGAGTACGCTCCCGCACGACTACTCAGGACGCGGGAGAACAGGAGGAGAGGATGGCGACCGACCTGGAGCGCTTCGTCGAGGCCGAAGCGCGTGCTGAACGCGTGAAGGAGGTTCGGCAGCGGATCGACGCCGAAGGCGTCACCTACGTCTACTACCAGTTCGCTTCCGTGACGGGCCGGATCATGGGCAAGGGCGTTCCGGCGCCTCATTGGGAGTCGATGGCCCAGAAGGGCTTCCAGCTCGTCTACGGCTCGACCGCGAACCTCTTCACCGATCGCCACGGCAACTACATCGGCTACGGCCCCGAAGCCTGGGAGCTCGTCGGGATCCCGGAGCCGGAGACGTTTCAGGTTCTGCCGTGGGACACGCGTGTCGCCCGCGTCTGGTGCACGTGTTTCCGCAACCGTGAGGACCGCGAGGGGCCGGGCGACGTGCTTACCTCGGACTCCCGGGGGAACCTGCGCCGCAAAGCCCTACTGCTACCACATCGACCAGTTCTCCGAGCTGCAGCCGATCATCCACAAGATGGTCGAGTACGGGCAGAAGCTCGGGCTCGACATGATCCAGGGCGACCACGAGGACGCGCCCGGCCAGATAGAGCTCAACTTCGAATACGACCGCGCCGAGGCGACGGCCGACAACCTCTCCACGTTCCGTCAGATCGCGAAGCAGGTCGGCCGCGAGCTCGGCGTGTTCCCGTGCTTCATGCCGAAGCCGTTCATGGGGGTCTCGGCAAACGGCTGCCACACCAACATCTCACTCTGGAAGGACGAGGAGAACGTGTTCCTGCCCGACACGGACGACGTGCGCAAGCCGAGCGCGATCGGCCTCAACGCGATCGGCGGCATCCTCGAGCACCTCGGCGGCCTCACGTGCGTCACCTCGCCGACGGTCAACTCGTACCGCCGCCTCTGGGACACGGGGTTCTGGGCTCCGGTCTTCGCCGACTGGGGCTACCAGAACCGCACGACGGCCCTGCGCGTCTCGTCGCCCGACCGCTTCGAGTATCGGTCTGTCGACTCGGCCGTGAATCCGTACCTGGCACTCGCAGGGTTGATCAAGGTCATGGACGACGGCATCCAGCGCAAGCTCGATCCCGGCCCGCCCGAGGAGTCGAACATCTACGAGGCGATCGAGGCGGGCAAGGAGGTCAAGCGCGTCCCGATGACGCTAGGCGAGGCGCTCGAGGCGCTCGAAGCCGACGAGGTCGTGAAGAGCGCGCTGCCGGGCGAGATGTACCGTGTGTTCATGCACTACAAGCGGGACGAGTGGGAGCGCTACTGCGCGACCGTCACCGACTTCGACAGGGACGAGTACCTCGACGTGCTGCCGTAGGGGCGAGATATATCTCGCCCCAACAACCTTCGACAGGGGATCGAGCAATGTGCGGTATAGCGGGGATCATCTACCGGGACGGAGCTCAGCACCCGATCGGGGACGAGATGACGCGGATGCTCCAGTCGATGAAGCACCGCGGGCCCGATTCAACGGGATACGCGCTGTACGGGAACGGCGAGAACGGCGATCTCGTCATGCGGTACAAGCTCGCTGACGCGAACACGCCCCGCGACTTCGACTTCACCGACCGGCTCCGACGTCACCGCACAGAGGTCGAGTCCCGACTTGCCTCACTGGGCGCACGGATCGGCGAGGTCGACGAGGAGACGCCGTACGCGTTCCGTGTCTCGTTCGAGTACGGCGGCGACCTCAAGCTCCTCGCGGACTTCGTCGAGGACATTCCCGACGCGGAGGTTCTCTCACTCGGCCGCACGCTCGAGATCGTCAAGGACCTCGGTGACGCCGAGACCGTGCACGAGCAGTACGGGCTCTCGTCGTTCAGGGGGACGCACGCGATCGGCCACGTGCGGATGGCGACGGAGTCGGAGGTCGACATCGCCGGCGCCCACCCGTACTGGGCCTACCCGTACTCGGACGTCGCCGTCGTCCACAACGGGCAGCTGACGAACTACTTCATGTGGCGGCGCCGTCTCGAGCGTGCCGGACGGCGGTTCATGTCGGAGTGCGACTCGGAGATCATCGCCGTCTACCTCGCGCAGGAGATGAGCGAGGGGGCGACGCTCGAGGAGGCCATGCACAAGTCGCTCGACGAGCTCGACGGCGTCTTCACCTACATCGCCGTCACCAAGGACGAGCTCGGCGTCGCCAAGGACGAGCTGGCTGCGAAGCCGCTCGTGCTGTACGAGTCGGACGACCTCGTCGCGATCGCGTCCGAGGAGATCGCGATCCGCGCGATCCTCGAGCGGGAGATCGACACCTACGACCCGTACGAGCGCGAGGTGCTGGTGTGGCAGCGGTAGTGCTGCTTCAGGTGCCGTTGTCCCTCGCTCTGGCGCGTGAGAAGCAAGCCAGGCGAGGACGCAGGGAGCGTGCGTACCTGGAAGGTACGTGCGCGACCGAGGACGAAGCATGCCGCCGCTTTGCAGCCGCCCAGATGGAGGGATGACGATGCCTGAGGGAGCACTCGTCGGCGAACGCAGGATCACGTACGACGCGCGCGGCCTCGCCGAGCCGTTCGCGGACGTGCCGAAGGTCTCGGAGATCGACGGCACACATGCCCGGTTCGACGCACAAGATCTGACCACGCGCACCATCAACCTCGAGCTGCGCTGGCTTGTCTACGAGATGGGCATGACCGAGGTCGAGATCGACAACCCCGGCTCGAAGCACTCGCTGGGAGTCGGGATCCTCACCCGTTGCAAGATCACGTTCAACGGGAGCCTCGGGTACTTCGGCTGCGGCCTGATCGACGGGCCCGAGGTCCACATCACGGGCCGAGTCGGGTGGTCGGCCTGCGAGAACATGATGTCCGGCGTCGTAGTCGTCGACGGGAACGCGGGCTCACTCACGGGCGCTGCGCTCCGCGGAGGCGACCTCGTCGTCAAGGGCCGCGTCGGCGCCCGCAGCGGCGTCGACCAGAAGGGCGGCACGCTCATCACCCTCGGATCGGCAGGCTCGATGACCGGGTTCATGATGCAGCGCGGCCGGATCATCATCGGAGGGGACGTCGGGCCCGGGCTCGGCGACTCGATGTACGACGGGACGATCTACGTCGCCGGCAAGGTCAAGTCGCTCGGGATCGACTGCGTCCCCGGCGAGTGGACGGACGTCGACACCGAGCTCATCGAGCGCAAGTTCCGAATCTACGGGCTCGGCTCGCCACCCGAGTTCCAGAAGTTCGTGTGCGGAAAGGTGCTCTACAACTACGACACGCTCGAGCCCTCGGAAAGAAAGCTGGTCCTGTGATGGCCGACGAGACCGCCCCTAGCTCGAAGAACGTCCTCGGCCGCAGCCGCATCTTCACGCCGGAGGTCATCAACGACATCCACATGAAAGCCGAGCTGGGCCGCTACCGCATGCGCGGCTTCTCGATCTTCAAGCCGATGCCGCACTGGGACGAGCTCGTCTTCCTGCCTGGGACGCTCACGCGCTTCGTCATCGAGGGGTACCGCGAGAAGTGCGCGACGAAGACCGTGCTCGGTGCCCGCTTCGCGAAGAAGCCGCTCGAGCTCGACATCCCGATCTACATCACAGGCATGTCGTTCGGCGCCCTGAGCCTCGAGGCGAAGATGGCGCTCGCCAAGGGCGCTTCCATGGCGGGCACCGCGACATGCTCGGGGGAGGGCGGGATGATCCCGCCCGAGCGCGACTACTCGACGAAGTGGTACTACCAGGTGATCCAGTCGCGGTACGGGTTCAACCCGCACCACCTGATGCTCGCGGACGGGATCGAGTTCTTCATCGGACAGGGCTGCAAGGTCGGGCTCGGTGGGCACCTCATGGGCCAGAAGGTGACCGAGCAGGTCGCCGAGATGCGCTCGCTCCCGGCGGGGATCGACCAGCGCTCACCCGCCAGACATCCCGACTGGCTCGGTCCCGATGACCTCTCGCTCAAGGTGCAGGAGATCCGCGAGGCAACCGACTACCAGGTGCCGATCCAGCTCAAGCTCGGTGCAGCGCGCGTGTACGACGACGTGCGCATGGCCGCGAAGTGCGGCCCGGACATCATCTACCTGGACGGCGCCGAGGGTGGTACCGGCGCAGGCCCGCACATCGCAACCGAGGAGACGGGCATCCCGCTCATGGCCGCGATTCCCGAGGCGCGGCGTGCGCTCGAGGACGTCGGGCTCGCCGATGAGATCGACCTCGTCGTCGCCGGCGGCATTCGCAACGGCGCGGACGTGGCAAAGGCGATCGCGCTGGGCGCGACAGCCGTCGCGATCGGCCACTCGGCGCTCATGGCGCTCAACTGCAACAAGGAGATCCCCGGCGTCACGGACTACGAGGGGACGGTCGGCGTTCCTGCAGGCCAGTGCTACCACTGCCACACCGGACGCTGTCCCGTCGGTGTCGCGACCCAGGATCCCGAGCTTCGCAAGCGCCTGGTCGTCGAAGAGGCTTCGGAGCGCGTCTACAACTTCCTGACCGCGATGACCATGGAGCTCCAGATGCTCGCGCGCGCCTGCGGCAAGACGGACGTCCATTCGCTGGAGCCGGAGGATCTCGCCGCGCTGACGGTGGAGGCGTCTGCCATGGCGAAGGTGCCTCTCGCCGGCACGACGTACGTGCCCGGCGTCAC